>NZ_JAHLEM010000768.1 GCF_018883605.1 Streptomyces niphimycinicus
GGTCAGCAGCGCCGCGAGCCCCGCCTGCAACACCATGAACAGGCTGGAGCGGGTCTCGCGGGCCAGCCCGTACAGCGCCTGATTGCTGCCGGGATCGTCCTCCCGGCCCAGGACCGCCCGCTGCCAGAGGCTGTAGTCGGCGTACTGCACCGGCAGCGGCTGCCACCGCGGGGCCTCGCCCGTCTCGACGCGCGCCGTGTACGCCGTCGCCACATCACGCGCCAGTGGCCGCATCGACCAGCCGTCGCCCGCGATGTGGTGCAGCAGGAGCAGCAGTACATGCTCGTCCGGCCCCAGTTCGAACAGCGTGACCCGCAGCGGTGGTTCATGGGCCAGATCGAAGACATACCGGGCCTCGGCCATCAGCTCGGTCGCGAGCCGGGCCTCGTCCACCGTCCGCACGCCGGGATCGACCGGGGCGTGACCCGGTTCCAGGACGATCTGGGTGAAGCCCTCCTCGTCCTCGGCGAAGACGGTGCGCAGGCTCTCGTGGCGGGTGACCACATCCTCCAGGGCCAGGCGCAGCGCCTCCCGGTCCAGAGGGCCGGTCAGCCGGAGCGCGCCGGGCGCGTTGTAGGCGGTGCTTCCGTCGCCCAGCAGGTCCAGAAAGCGTAGGCGGGCCTGGGCGTACGAGACGGGGACGCGGGACGGGCGCGCGGTCGCGGTCAGGGCGGGGCGGGCGGCGGAGGTGCCGAGGGCCGTCCGGTCCAGGGGGGCGGAGATGCCCGCGACGGTGGGGGTCTCGAAGAGCTGCCGGATGGGCAGTTCCGCGTCCATGACGCTACGGATGCGGCTGACCAGCTTCGTCGCCAGCAGGGAGTGGCCGCCGAGACGGAAGAAGTCGTCATCGATGGTGACCGAGTCCACGCCCAGCACCTCGGCGAACAGATCACACAGGATCTCCTCGCGCGGCGAACGCGGCGCCCGGCCGGTGGCCGTGTCGGGGCCGTAGTCGGGCGCGGGCAGCGCACGCCGGTCCAGCTTGCCGTTCGGCGTCAGCGGAAGTTCGGGGAGGGTGACGAAGGCGGACGGCACCATGTAGTCCGGCAGCAACCCGGCGGCGTGCTCCCGCAGGG
>NZ_JAHLEM010000769.1 GCF_018883605.1 Streptomyces niphimycinicus
GGGCCGTAGTCGGGCGCGGGCAGCGCACGCCGGTCCAGCTTGCCGTTCGGCGTCAGCGGAAGTTCGGGGAGGGTGACGAAGGCGGACGGCACCATGTAGTCCGGCAGCAACCCGGCGGCGTGCTCCCGCAGGGCCGCATCGGAAACGTGGGAATCGGCCACCACATAGGCGACCAGCCGCTGGTCCCCGTCCCGGTCCTCCCGCACGACCACAGCCGTCTGCGCGACATCGGGATGGCCGCTGATGACGGCCTGGATCTCGCCCGGCTCAATGCGGAAGCCCCGCACCTTGACCTGGTCATCGACCCGGCCCACATACACCAACTGACCATCGGCGTTCCACCGCGCCACATCACCCGTGCGATACATCCGCGCACCCGCCGGACCAAACGGATCAGCGGTGAACCGCTCCGCCGTCAAATCC
>NZ_JAHLEM010000077.1 GCF_018883605.1 Streptomyces niphimycinicus
CGCGACTCCTTGTGGTTCCACTGGTTGACGTAGAGCGTCTTGGAGGCGGCCTGGCCCTGCGGGCTCATCCGGGCGCCGTGCTGGTCGACCGCGCCGGGCAGATCGCTCAGATAGGTGCCGTCGGTGAAGGCGAGATCGACCGAGACATGGGTGGCCGGGTAGTTGAGATCGGTCTCGGGCATCGACGGGAAGATCCGGTAGGACAGCCGGGTGTCCCGGGTGACGGCCGTGTCGACGTCGAAGACCTTGTTGTACGAGTACGCCCGGCCGTCCGGCTTATGGGTGCCCGCGTAGCGCAGGGCATGGGTGCCGGTGAAGCCCGCGTTGGCCTTGGCGGTGGGGGAGCCGGTGGGGCCGCGGTCGATCAGGGTGCGCATGTCGGTGGGCGCGGGCGGCGTGGTGTCGCCGGTCGCGAACTGCACCTCCGCGAGCTGGATCAGGTTGTCCCCGGCGTTGCGGGTGATCTCCAGCCGGAAGTGCTGGTACGCCCTGGCGCCGCGATAAGAGAACTCCCGCGTCTGCTGGCGCGAGGAGAACGTCTCGTCCTTGCGGGTGTCCAGCGTCGTCCAGTCGGAGCCGTTGGCCGAGCCCTTGAGGGTCCAGTCCTTCGGGTCCCGGCCGGGGGCGTCATTGGCGGAGGTGAGGGCGTAGCGGACGGCCTTCACCGGCTCGCTCAGATCGAACTCGAGCCAGGCGGTGGTGGTGTCGAAGGCCAGCCACTTGCTGGTGAGCTCGCCGTCGACGAGGTTCTCCTTGACCTCCCCGCCCTCGGTGTTCTCCCCGCTCGCCCGGACCTCGGTGACCTTGTCGGTGACATTGCCGGGGATCCCGGAGGAGTAGCCTCCGTCCACCCCGGACGCCTTCTTCTTGCCGTCGGGTCCGGTCTCGACCGTGTCGCGCCAGTCGGGCTGGGGGTCGCCCGACTCGAAGGACGAGGTGAAGGTGCGGTCGGCGTGGTGCGCGGAGGCCGGGCCGGCGGGGGCGGCGACCGCACCGCCCTGGGCCGTCACCGCCAGCAGGACGGCCGCCACCAGGGGGGCCGCCCGTCCGATCCCACGCCATCGTCTCTGTGGTCGTCTCTGTCGCATACGCAGCCTCTCAACGAGTCTGACAACGTTGTCCTCTGGGTCGGGCAGAGATAAGTAGGGAGGCAGGGGGAGGGTGGTGTCAAGGATGCGGACAACCGCCAATTGGGCTGCGTGCGGCGGACGGTACGAGATGGGCCGTACCACCATCAGCGGTACGGCCCGTGTTCATGGGGGCGTTTCGGCGCGCCCGATGGGGATGTGTCTGGTATGTCGTCAGTGAGGCTGAGCCGCCGTCGGACTCAGTCGGCGCTGTCGGACTTGGTGGCGAGCGAGAGCCGGCACTTCTTCGCGGTGTGGGAGCTGTCCGCCTTGAGCCCGGTCACCTTGATGGTCTTGTCGGCGCCGCCCGCCACGGCCGCGTCGGACTCCACCCCGGTGGTCACGGCCTTGTTCGAGCTGTCGACGAAGCCGACCAGCAGCGAGTAGTAGGCGGTGCCGGAGCCGGAGTTGCTGATCTTCACATTGGCGTAGGGCTTGCCGTCCGAACCCCATCCGCACGTCCCCATCTTGGCGTCCGAGGTGATCAGGCCGGAGCCGCCGGTGGGGGAGTCCGACGGCCCGTCATGCGGGTCGTCGGTGGGGTCGTCGGTGGGCTCCTCGGTCGGTGCCTGGGTGGGCTCCACCGGCAGTTGGGCCATGCCCTTGCCTATCGCCGCGCCGCCCTTGCTGTCCCCGGCCGCCGAGCCCCGTTTGCCGGAGCCGCACCCCGCGGTGATCGCGAGTGTCGCGGTCACGACAATGCTGGTGGCGAGGGTGAGCTGCTTCCGGGACACGGGAACCGCCTTTCGGGGAGCGCGCACGGCGGCGTGCCGCACGGACTGTCTCCACCTACGGTATGTCGGGCAGGTCTCAACTCGGGAAAGACTGATACCCGATGACCTCTCGATCTTGCCCATATGAGGCCCAGTGGACTATACCTGTCGCCCCAGGGGGAAGGCCGCACCGCGGCCCATATCGGAGGGTCTCGGCGGGTCATCCGCACTCCCCGGCGTACACCCAGCAATACTCCGCTTGACGCTTCAACTGACCCGCGGTGTCGGGCCCCTCGCCGGAGGCGAGTATGTACGGGAAACCGTTACACCGCCTGAGTCCTGACGAAGGCGAGGACTTGAGCATGGGATCCACCTCAGATGTCGGCCGTCGCGATCTGATCAAGCGCTCGGCGGCGCTCGGATTGATCTCCGTGCCCGCGATGAGCGTGCTGTCCGCCTGTGCCAGTGGCGGTGACGACGACGCCAAGAAGGTCGACAAGGGCAAGAAGAGCGCCAAGAACCCGCTCGCGGTCAATGAGAGCGCCGCGCTCGACGTCGTCATCTTCGACGGCGGCTTCGGGCAGCAGTACGCCAAGGACGCCGAGGCGGAGTTCGTCATGGCCTTCCCGAAGACCAAGGGCAAGGTCAAGCACTCGTCGACGCAGAAGATCCAGACCGTGCTCCAGCCGCGGTTCAACGGCGGCACCCCGCCGGACCTCGTGGACAACAACGGTGCCGAGCAGATGGACATGGGCACTCTGGTCGGCAAGAACCAGCTCACCGACCTCACCCCGCTGCTCGACGCGCCCTCCGTGGACGACCCGAACAAGACGGTGCGCGAGACCCTGCGCCCCGGTGTCGCGGAGATGGGCCAGTTCGACGGCAAGCCGGTGTGGGTCCTCTACTACGCCTACACCGTCTACGGCGTCTGGTACTCCAAGACCAATCTCGCCAAGCTGGACGTGGAGTACCCCGAGACCTGGGACGACATGCTCAAGGTCTGCGAGGCGGCGAAGAAGAAGGGGGTCGCGGGCTGGACCTACCCCGGCAAGTACCCGTACTACCTGCCGTTCAGCCTCTACCCCTTCATCGCCAAGATCGGTGGCCGGGAGGTCCTGGACTCGATCGACAACCTGGAGCCGAACGCCTGGAAGCACCCGGCCGTCAAGGCCGCCTTCGAGGCGTACTACGAGCTCTACAAGAAGGGCTACATCCTCAAGGGCACCCCCGGGCTGACCCACATCGAGTCCCAGACCGCGTGGAATCAGGGCAAGGCGCTGTTCATCCCCAACGGCTCCTGGGTGGAGAACGAGGCGAAGAAGACCACGCCGAAGGACTTCCAGATGGCGGTGGGCGCGCCCTCCAGCCTGGACAAGAGCGACAAGATGCCGTTCGGCACCCTCTGGGCCTCCGGCGGTGAGCCCTTCATCGTCCCGAAGGCGGCCAAGAACCCCGAGGGCGGCATGGAGCTGCTGCGGATCATGCTCGGTGAGAAGTCCACCAAGAACTTCATCAAGCAGGTCTCCTCGCTCTCCTCCCTCAACGGCGGCACCGAGGGCCTCAGCCTGCCGCCGGGTCTGGCGTCGGCGCAGGAGGCGCTGACCAAGGCGGGCAAGAACGTGGTCAACCCGCGGATGCAGGACTGGTACGGGACGCTCCAGAAGCAGAAGATCGGCGTCGGCGCGCTCGGCGAGATGATGGCGGGCCGGATGACCCCCGCCGAGACGATCAAGAAGTGTCAGCAGTTCGCCGATGAAACGGCCAAGGACGACGCCGTCAAGAAGTACAAGCACGTCTGATGCGGCTCCACGCGTCGCCGGCGGCATTATCCGTAGGGGAAGACCGAGGTCGGTAGAAATGCAGCATGGGAAGTACCGGTTCATCGCGGGGTTCCTGGCCCTGCCGGTGATCCTTTACGCGGTCTTCGTGATCTCGCCGTTCGTCCAGGCCATCTACTACTCCTTCACGGACTGGACCGGGCTGAGCTCCGACTTCAAGATGGTCGGGTTCAAGAACTACAACTGGCTGCTGCATGACGACCTCTTCTGGAAAGCGGTCGGGCACAATATCGTGCTGCTGCTGGTGGTGCCGCTGGTGACGCTCGGTCTCGGGCTCTTCTTCGCCTTCATGCTCAATGTGGGCGGCCGGGGGAGGAAGAACTCGGCGATCTCCGGGGTGCGCGGGTCGGGCCTGTACAAGGTGATCTACTTCTTTCCGCAGGTGCTGTCGATCGCGATCGTCGCCCTGCTGTTCCAGTTCACCTACAACCCGCGCAACGGGGCGATCAACGCCTTCCTCGGCGGAATCGGCCTGGAGTCGCTCCAGCAGGAGTGGCTGGCCGATCCGAAGCTGGCGCTGTGGTGCCTGATGGCGGTGATGGTCTGGAGCAACGTCGGCTTCTACGTCGTCCTCTTCTCCGCCGGGATGAGCTCCATCCCGAAGGACTTCTACGAGGCGGCGCTGCTCGACGGGGCCAACCGGATCAAGACCTTCTTCAAGATCACCCTGCCGCTGCTGTGGGACACGGTCCAGACCGGCTGGATCTATATGGGCATCATCGCGCTCGACGCGTTCGCCGTGGTGCAGATCATGACCGTGGGGCCGGGCGGCCCCGCCGACTCCACGCAGGTCATGGGCTACTACGTCTACACCAAGACCTTCCACGACGGGCAGGCCGGACGGGCCACCACGATCGGCGTCGCGATGCTCATCGTCACCCTGATCTTCGCGGTCGTCGTGACCAGGCTCGGCCGGCGCGAGCGGCTGGAGTACTGATGCCGATCACACCGACCGCACCCGGCCACCGCCGCCCGACCGCCGATCTGGGGGTAGAACAGTGACCTCGCACGCAGAGCCCTCGGAACTCCCGGGCGTCACCAAGGAGGACGAGGCGCCGCCCGCCGGGCCCGTCCGCAAGCAGCCGCCGCCGGGCGCCGCCCCCGAGGGCCGGCTCGGCAGCGAGGGCAAGGTTCTCAACGTCTTCTCGCACGGCATCCTGGTGGTCTGGGGGCTGCTCGTCACCCTGCCGCTGCTGTGGGCGGTGATGAGCTCCCTCAAGACCGACAAGCAGATCTTCACCTCGCCCTGGGGGCTGCCCTCCACCCTGCACTTCGACAACTGGACCCGGGCCTGGAGCAAGTCGAACATCGGCGACTTCTTCCTCAATACGATCCTGGTGGTGGGCTGCTCCCTGATCGGGACGATGCTGCTGGGCTCGATGGCGGCATACATCCTGGCTCGCTTTGAATTCCCGGGAAAGCGGTTCATCTATTTCATGTTCGTCGGCGGGATGAGTTTTCCCATCATCCTGGCGCTGGTGCCGCTGTTCTTCGTGATGAAGAACATGAGCCTGCTCAATACGTTCCATGGGCTCATTCTGGTCTATATCGCCTATTCGCTGCCGTTCACGGTCTTCTTCCTCACCTCGTTCTTCAAGACGCTGCCGTCCTCGGTGGCGGAGGCGGCCCTGATCGACGGGGCCTCCCATACCCGTACGTTCTTCCAGGTCATGCTGCCGATGGCGAAGCCCGGCCTGATCAGTGTCGGGATCTTCAACTTCCTCGGCCAGTGGAATCAGTACATGCTGCCCACGGTGCTCAACACCGATGAGGACAAGCGAGTGCTCACCCAGGGGCTTGTGCAGCTCGCGGCCAGCCAGCAGTACAAGGGCGACTGGTCCGCGCTTTTCGCCGGTCTGGTGCTGGCGATGCTTCCGGTGCTCGGCGTCTATATCCTCTTCCAGCGGCAGGTCCAGGCGGGCCTGACCGCGGGCGCGCTCAAATAGGAGCGGCCCAAGAGCGCTTTTCGCGGCCCCGTTCTTTCCGCCGTACGGAAAGGGCGGGGCCGTGTGCTGTGGGCTGCTCGGAAGGTGCCGCCGGGCGTCCCGGAGCGGTCAGGGACTTGACGTGGGACAACCGTGGCGGCTCAGCTTAGAGTTCACATGTTGGAGACACCGCTGGGCCTCACTGTTGCGGCCCGGCCGGCGGAGCGGCCGTCGTGCCGTCCGCGAAGGCGGGAGTGGATGGGCGTGGAGACTCCGGGATCGCAGTCGTCGCTGCACCGGGCCAATCTCGAGCGGGTGGTCCGTGCGGTGCGGATGGCGGGCTCGCTGACCCAGGCGGAGATCGCCCGGTCCACCGGGCTGTCCGCGGCCACCGTCTCCAATATCGTGCGTGAGCTCAAGGACGGCGGAACGGTCGAGGTCACCCCCACCTCGGCGGGTGGCCGCCGGGCGCGCAGCGTCTCGCTCAGCGGCGACGCGGGCATCGTCGTAGGGGTGGATTTCGGCCATACGCATCTGCGCGTCGCCATCGGCAACCTTGCCCATCAGGTGCTGGCCGAGGAGGCCGAGCCGCTGGATGTGGACGCCTCGTCCGCACAGGGGCTGGACCGGGCGGAGCAGCTTGTCAGCAGGCTGATCACGGCCAGCGGGCTCAGCCAGGACAAGGTGGTCGGCGTCGGCCTCGGCGTGCCCGCCCCGATCGATGTGGAGACCGGCACGCTGGGCTCGACCGCGATCCTGCCGGGCTGGGCGGGCACCAATCCGCGCGATGACCTGGCGCAGCGGCTCGGGGTGCCGGTGCATGTGGACAACGACGCCAACCTCGGCGCGCTGGGCGAGCTGGTCTGGGGCTCCGGCCGCGGGGTCGCCGACCTCGCGTACATCAAGGTCGCCGACGGTGTCGGCGCGGGGCTGGTGATCAGCGGGAAGATCTACCGCGGCCCCGGCGGCACGGCGGGCGAGATCGGCCATATCACCCTCGACGAGTCGGGCCCGGTGTGCCGCTGCGGCAACCGCGGCTGTCTGGAGACCTTCACCGCGGCCCGCTATGTGCTGCCGCTGCTGCAATCCAGCCATGGCGCGGATCTCACCGTGGAGCGCATGGTGCAGTTGGCCCGCGAGGGCGACCCCGGCTGCCGGCGGGTGATCGGGGATGTCGGCCGGCACATCGGCAGCGGAGTGGCCAACCTCTGCAATCTGATCAATCCGAGCCGGATGGTGCTGGGCGGTCAGCTCGCCGAGGCGGGCGAGTTGGTGCTGGGCCCGATCCGGGAGTCGGTCGCGCGGTACGCGATCCCCAGCGCGGCCCATCAGCTCTCGGTGATGCCCGGGGCGCTCGGCGGCCGGGCCGAGGTGCTGGGCGCGCTGGCGCTGGTGCTCAGTGAGATGGGGGATTCGACGCTGCTGGACGGTGCGCTCTCGGCGGGGTCGCCGGCCCTCACCTGACCGCCGGATGGCGGCCGCCCGCCCCGGTCGTGCCTGAGCGGCTTTGTCCGGTCACGCTCCGTCTATCCGGCCTGTCCGGCTGCGTTCACTCAGATAACGAATGGCACCGTTGCCATCTCGTTAAGGATTTACTTCTTGACGCCATGCGGGCGGCCGAGTTGACTTCCAGCCACCTCGGCCGCAACGACGCGGCCTCGTCAGGGAGGTCACCCCCAAATGAACGCAACGATGCGTCGCGTCGCTCTTGCCGCTTCTGTCGTGTCGATGACCGTAGCCCTCGCCGCTTGTGGTTCGGCGAAGGAGGCCGACAGCAACAAGAAGGACGAGAAGAAGAAGACCGGTCCGCTCACGATCGGGCTCTTGCTGCCCGAGGACCAGACGGCCAGATACGAGAACTTCGACCGGCCGTACATCACCAAGAAGGTCAAGGCGCTCTGCGCCGACTGCAAGATCCTTTACGTCAACGCCAAGTCGGACACGTCGGTTCAGCAGCAGCAGGTCGACTCGATGATCACCAAGAAGGTCGACGCGCTCATCCTCGACTCGGTGGACTCCAAGTCCATAGCCTCCTCGGTCAGGAAGGCCGACGAGGCCGGTATCCCCGTCGTCGCCTACGACCGGCTGGCCGAGGGCCCGGTCTCCGCGTACACCTCGTTCGACAACGAGACGGTCGGCAAGGTGCAGGGCCAGGCGCTGCTCGAGGCGCTGGGCGACAAGGCCAAGAGCGGCAAGATCGTGATGCTCAACGGCTGGGAGGCCGACCCCAACGCCGCCCTGTTCAAGAAGGGCGCGATGTCCGTCCTCAAGGGCAAGGTGAACGTCGGCAAGTCGTACGACATCGACCGCTGGCTCGCCGACAAGGCCAACGAGGCCATGACGGGCGCCATTTCCTCCCTCGGCAAGAAGAACATCATCGGCGTCTACTCGGCCAACGACAGCATGGCGGGCGGCGCGATCACCGCGCTCAAGAGCGGCGGCTTCAACCCGCTGCCCCCGGTCACCGGCCAGGACGCCGAACTCGAGGGTGTGCGCCGGGTCGTCACCGGCGAGCAGTACATGAGCGTCTACAAGTCCTACCTGGACGAGGCCGCCGCCGCCGCGGAGATGGCCATCGCGCTCGGCCGCGGCGACAAGGTCAACGAGTCCAACACGGTCGACAGCCCGACCAACAAGGACATCCCGGCGACGCTGATCACGCCGATCTCGCTGACCAAGAAGAACATCAAGGACACCGTCGTCAAGGACGGCAACTACACGGTCGCGCAGATCTGCACCGCCAAGTACAAGGCGGCGTGCGACTCGGCTGGTCTGAAGTAGCGGCGCGGGGCCGTCCGTACCCCCGCGGACGGCCCGCCCGCCCCCTGACACACCCCCCAACCGAGGGGAGAGCGCGCTCTCCCCTCCGTCACACAGCAGGGATCTCCCTGCCCGGAACGGAGCTGGCCATCGTGCCGAACGGACCCGTGTTGGCGTTGCGCGGGATCTCCAAGCGGTTCGGCGCCGTCCAGGCGCTCACCGACATCGATCTGGAGGTCCACGCCGGTGAGGTCGTCGCCCTGGTGGGCGACAACGGCGCCGGCAAGTCGACCCTCGTCAAGACCATCGCCGGAGTCGGCCCCGCCGACGAAGGCGTCATCGAGTGGCAGGGCAAGTCCGTCCAGGTCACCCGGCCGCACGACGCCCAGGGGCTGGGCATCGCGACCGTCTACCAGGACCTCGCCCTCTGCGACAACATCGACGTCGTCGGCAACCTCTTCCTCGGCCGCGAGATCCTGCGCGCCGGGGTGCTCGACGAGGTCGAGATGGAGCGGCGCTCCCGTGAGCTGCTTCAGACCCTGTCGATCCGCATCCCCAGTGTGCGGATCCCGATCGCCTCGCTCTCGGGCGGCCAGCGGCAGACCGTCGCCATCGCCCGTTCGATGCTCGGCGAGCCCAAGCTGGTGATCCTGGACGAGCCGACCGCCGCTCTCGGTGTCGAGCAGACCGCGCAGGTCCTCGACCTGGTCGAGCGGCTGCGCGACCGCGGCCTCGCCGTCATCCTCATCAGCCACAACATGGCCGACGTCAAGGCCGTCGCGGACCGCGTCGCGGTGCTGCGGCTGGGCCGCAACAACGGCATCTTCGATGTGAAGACCACCTCTCAGGAAGAGATCATTTCCGCCATCACCGGCGCCACGGACAACGCCGTGACCCGCCGCAAGGCGCGTAGCGGGGAGGTCGCGAAGTGACCACGAACGTCGACAAGAGCAACGGCGGCGCGTCGAACGGCGGCAACAAGGCGAGCGGCCCGGCCGACGTCAACCCCGTCGCCAAGGACGCGGTCACCGTCGTCGACCCCCGGCTGCTGGTCCGTCAGGAGGGGTTCAGGGGCTATCTGACGGAGTTCGGCCGGAAGATGCGCAGCGGCGATCTGGGCGCGGTCCCGGTCATCGTCGGCATCGCCATCATCTGGGCGGTCTTCCAGTGGAAGGACAGCGCCTTCCTCTCGCCCAAGAACCTCTCCGACCTCTCCATCCTGCTCGGCGGCACCGGCATGATCTCGGTCGGGATCGTCTTCGTGCTGCTGCTCGGTGAGATCGACCTGTCCGTCGGCTCGCTCAGCGGTCTGGCGGCGGCCACGTTGGCGGTGCTCAACGTCAACCACGGGGTGCCCGAGGGGATCGCGGTGCTCGCCGCGCTCGCCAGCGGCGCGCTGCTCGGCGCGCTGCACGGCTTCTTCTTCGCCAAGATAGGCGTCCCGGCCTTCGTGGTGACCCTGGCCGGTCTGCTGGCCTGGAACGGTCTGATGCTCCAGGTGCTCGGCACCACCGGCACCATCAGCATCGCCGACGACAGCTTCGTGCGGGATCTCACCGCTCACTACTTCAGCCAGCTCATCGCCGCCTACGGGGTGGCCGCGCTGGCGACGGCGGGCTTCTTCCTCGCCCAGTTCCTGGACAGCAGGCGCCGTAAGGCGGTCGGCGTGCCCTCGCGGCCGCTGAGCGAGATCCTGGTCCGCACCGGCGTGCTCGCGGTGATCACCTTCACCGCGGCCTGGCGGCTGAACGAGTACAAGGGCCTGCCCCTCGCCCTGGTGATCTTCGTGGCGGTCCTGGTGATCCTCGACTTCGTGGTCCGCCGCACCGCCTACGGGCGCAAGGTGATCGCCCTGGGCGGCAGCGTCGAGGCGGCCCGCCGCGCGGGCATCAACGTCGTCGCGATCCGGATCTCGGTCTACTCGCTGGCCGGGCTGATGGCCGCCTTCGGCGGCATCATGATCGCCTCCCGGATCGGCTCCGCCAGCCAGCAGGCCGGCACCGGCAACCTGCTGATGGAGGCCATCGCGGCCGCGGTCATCGGCGGCACCAGCCTCTTCGGCGGCCGGGGCTCGGTCTGGTCGGCGCTGCTCGGCATGCTGGTCATCGGCTCGATCTCGTCGGGGATGAACCTGTTGGGCGTCGCGAACTCCGTCCAGTACATGATCACCGGTGGAGTGCTGCTGGCCGCCGTCGTCATCGACTCGGTGTCGCGCAGGACACAACGGTCCGCCGGTCGCGGCTGATCCGCACGTCCCACCCGGCCGCCCGGTGCCTCCACGGAGGCGCCGGGCGGCTGTCTGAAAAGAACACGCGTGACGGACATCGCATGGGGGGAGGTCTGCGCCGGAGAGCGGAACATTAGACTCAGGCGGACCGGCAAGCTCCATGGAGACGCTCGAAGCAAGGAGGCACGGGTGCTGCTGACCCGCATCACGGGACCGCGCGATCTGGACCGGCTCACTCCGGAGGAGCTGGACCGGCTGGCCGCGGAGATCCGCTCCTTCCTCGTCGACGCCGTCTCCAAGACCGGTGGCCATCTCGGCCCCAATCTCGGCGTGGTGGAGCTGACCATCGCCCTGCACCGGGTCTTCGAGTCGCCCCGGGACAAGGTGCTGCTGGACACCGGTCACCAGTCCTACGTCCATAAGCTGCTCACCGGCCGCCAGGACTTCTCCAAGCTCAAGAGCAAGGGTGGTTTGTCCGGTTATCCCTCGCGGGCCGAGTCCGAGCACGACGTCATCGAGAACAGCCACGCCTCGACCGTCCTCGGCTGGGCCGAGGGCCTCGCCAAGGCCAATGAGCTGCTCGGCAAGCAGGACCATGTGGTCGCCGTGATCGGCGACGGTGCGCTGACCGGCGGCATGGCCTGGGAGGCGCTCAACAACATCGCCGCCGCCAAGAACCGCCCGCTGGTCATCGTCGTCAACGACAACGAGCGCTCCTACGGCCCCACCATCGGCGGCCTGGCCAACCACCTCGCCACCCTCCGCACCACCGACGGCTATGAGCGCTTCCTGGCCCGCGGCAAGGACCTGCTGGAGCGCACCCCGGTCGTCGGCAGGCCGCTGTACGAGACGCTGCACGGGGCCAAGAAGGGGCTGAAGGACTTCATCACCCCGCAGGGCATGTTCGAGGACCTGGGGCTGAAGTACGTCGGCCCGATCAACGGCCATGACATCGAGGCGCTGGAGTCGGCGCTCCAGCGGGCGAAGCGTTTCGGCGGCCCGGTCATCGTGCACTGCCTCACCGAGAAGGGTCGCGGCTACCAGCCCGCCCTTCAGGACGAGGCGGACCGCTTCCACGCCGTCGGCAAGATCCACCCGGACACCGGGCTGCCGATCTCGGCCTCCGGCGCCGACTGGACCTCGGTCTTCGGCGAGGAGATGGTCAAGCTCGGCGAGGAGCGCGAGGACATCGTCGCGATCACGGCGGCCATGCTGCACCCGGTGGGGCTCACCGAGTTCGCCAAGCGCTTCCCGGAGCGGGTCTACGACGTGGGCATCGCCGAGCAGCACGCGGCCGTCTCGGCGGCCGGGCTCGCCACCGGCGGGCTCCACCCGGTCTTCGCCGTCTACGCCACCTTCCTCAACCGCGCCTTCGACCAGGTCCTGATGGATGTGGCCCTGCACAAATGCGGGGTGACCTTCGTACTGGACCGCGCCGGTATCACCGGCAC
>NZ_JAHLEM010000770.1 GCF_018883605.1 Streptomyces niphimycinicus
CCCGGTGAGGCGCGTGAGGCGGATCTGGGTGTCGCTTCGGGTAACGGCAAGGGGCAGATCTTCGTCAAGGGTGAGGTCATCAAGACGGTGCCGGAGTCGAAGATCGTGGAGACCCTGATCGACGAGGCCATGAAGATCGCCGAGCAGATGGAGAAGGACGGCATCGCCTCCGGCGAACCGCAGGTCTCCATTAGCTGAGCCCCCTTTTTTTGAGGCTCGGTTCGCCTCCGGGGCGCTTCAGTCACTGTCGACGGTCGACCGTGCTCGGTCGCTCGTTCCTCGCTCCCTGCGCGCGCTCTCCCTTTCGACAGCGACGCGCCCC
>NZ_JAHLEM010000771.1 GCF_018883605.1 Streptomyces niphimycinicus
GGTCTCCATTAGCTGAGCCCCCTTTTTTTGAGGCTCGGTTCGCCTCCGGGGCGCTTCAGTCACTGTCGACGGTCGACCGTGCTCGGTCGCTCGTTCCTCGCTCCCTGCGCGCGCTCTCCCTTTCGACAGCGACGCGCCCCTTCGGCTCACTCGCCGGAAGACCTAAGCACCCGGTGCTCCACGGCGCCCTTCGGTGCATCCAGTTACCGTTGGGCGCCCCGGGGGCGCGACCGAGCCCTCGAAAACCCCCCTTCTGGACCTGCGCGATAGAGTCTGGAGAATTGACGTCCCCGGCCCGCAGGCCCGCACCACGTGAGGCAGACCGACACGTGCTGACCACGTCCACCACCAGGGTCCTCGAGCCCCATGAGCTCGACGCGGCCCTCGCGGTGCTGAACCGCGACCCTGTCTCGAACGCCTTCGTGGCCGCCCGCGTCCAGGTCGCCGGACTGGATCCGTGGCGGCTCGGCGGCGAGATGTGGGGCTGGTATTCCGGCGGACGGCTGGAGTCGCTCTGCTACGCCGGGGCCAACCTGGTGCCCATCTGCGCCACCCCCGAGGCCGTGCGCGGCTTCGCCGAGCGCGCCCGCCGGGCCGGCCGCCGCTGCTCCTCGATCGTCGGCCCCGCCGAGACCACCGCCGGGCTGTGGTCCCTGCTCGAGCCGAGCTGGGGCCCGGCCCGCGAGGTCCGTGCCCGGCAGCCGCTGATGGTCACCAACGCGGTGCCCGCCGACATCCCGCCCGATCCGCTGGTGCGCCGCGTCCGTAAGGACGAGATGGACGTGATCATGCCGGCCTGCGTGGCGATGTTCACCGAGGAGGTCGGCGTCTCGCCGCTCGCGGGCGATGGCGGGCTGCTCTACCAGGCACGGGTCGCCGAGCTGGTCACCGCCGGGCGCTCCTTCGCCCGGATCGAGAACGGCCGGGTGGTCTTCAAGGCCGAGATCGGCGCGGCCACCCCGCACGCCTGCCAGATCCAGGGCGTATGGGTCGCCCCCGAGTACCGTGGCCGCGGCCTCTCCGAGACCGGGATGGCGGCCGTGCTGCGCTATGCGCTGGGCGAGGTCGCCCCCGTGGTGAGCCTGTACGTCAACGACTTCAACACCGCGGCCCGCGCCGCGTACCGCCGGGTCGGCTTCCGGGAAGTCGGCGCGTTCATGAGTGTGCTGTTCTGATCGACGGCCAAGTAGGGTGCCGCCCATGCTGCATCTTGCCGGGGGGCGGACCCCGGAACCCGAAGACGTCGTCGTCGGGTCGCTCGACCTCGCCGCACGCGTGGACGAAGCGCTCGCCGTTCAGGCCGTCGCCTTCGGGCTGACGGGCGAGGAGATCGGCGTACGACGCCACATCGTGCTGCGCCATCTCAAGAGCCCCGGCGCCCGCGCGCTCGGCGCGACCACCCCCTCGGGGCGGCTCGTCGGCTTCGTCTACGGCATGCCCAACGACCGCACCCACTGGTGGTCCACGGTCGTCCAGCCGTATCTGCGCGCGGCCGGGCAGGACGACTGGCTGGACGACTCGTTCGTCATCACCGAGCTGCACGTCCACCCCGACTTCCAGGACCGCGGCATCGGCCGGGAGCTGATCACGACCATCACGGACGGCGCCGACCAGCCGCGCTCGATCCTCTCCGCCATCGACACCGAGAGCCCGGCCCGCGCGCTCTACCACTCACTGGGCTACCGCGACCTCGCTCGCCCCGTGCTCTTCCCGAGCGCCCCGAGCCCATACGCCGTGATGGGAGCCCCGCTGCCGCTGCGCCGACGCTAGGCCCGTGTCCGGCGGATCTTCGCGGGCCCGCGGCGCGGCCTGGGCACCGTCCGCAGCCATACGCATTTCCGGGAAACCGACCGGTGCGGCTAACCTCCTGAACATCCCATCGCACGCAGGAGAGACCCCATGGCCCACGCCGTCAACGTCCAGCGCTTGTCCACGACAATGCTGAAGACGCTGCGCGAAGACCCGGCGGACGCCGAGACCGCCAGCCATAAGCTGCTCGTCCGCGCCGGCTATGTCCGCCGCGCCGCCGCGGGCATCTGGACCTGGCTGCCGATCGGCAAGAAGGTCCTGGAGAACGTCTCGCGGATCGTGCGTGAGGAGATGGACGCCATCGGCGCCCAGGAGGTCCTCCTGCCCGCGCTGCTGCCCCGTGAGCCGTACGAGGTGAGCGGCCGCTGGGACGAGTACGGCGATCTGCTCTTCCGGATCAAGGACCGTAAGGGCGCCGACTACCTCCTCGGCCCGACCCATGAGGAGATCTTCACCCTGACGGTCAAGGACCAGTGCACGTCCTACAAGGACCTGCCGGTCATGCTCTACCAGATCCAGACCAAGTACCGGGACGAGGCCCGCCCCCGCTCGGGCGTGCTGCGCGGGCGCGAGTTCCTGATGAAGGACTCGTACTCCTTCGACACCACCGACGAGGGCCTCGCCGAGTCCTACCGGCTGCACCGCCAGGCGTACCAGCGGATCTTCCAGCGCCTCGGCCTGGACTACCGCATCGTCTCCGCGGTCTCCGGCGCGATGGGCGGCTCGGCCTCCGAGGAGTTCCTGGCCCCGGCGGCGGCCGGCGAGGACACCTTCGTCGACTGCCCGAACTGCGACTACGCCGCGAACACCGAGGCGGTCACGGTGGCCCTGTCGCCGGTGGAGGGCGCCGAGCACGGGCCCCTGGAGGAGCTGGACACCCCCGACACCCCGACCATCGAGAGCCTCGCCGAGTACCTCGGCGTCCCGGCCTCCGCCACCCTGAAGAACCTCCTGGTCAAGGTCGACGGCGAGATCACCGCGGTGGGCGTCCCCGGCGACCGCGAGGTGGACCTGGGCAAGCTGGGCGAGCACCTCGCCCCCGCCGTGGTCGAGCTGGTCACGGCCGAGGACTTCGAGGGCCGCCCCGAGCTGGTGCGCGGCTACGTCGGCCCGCAGGGCCTGGCGGGCAAGGCCCTGCGCTATATCGCCGACCCGCGCATCGCCCCCGGCACCGCCTGGGTGACCGGCGCCAACAAGCCCGACACCCATGCGCGCAACGTGGTCTGCGGCCGTGACTTCGAGGTCGACGACTACCTCGACGTCGTCGTGGTCGAGCCGGGCGACCCCTGCCCCCGCTGCGGTACGGGCATCGAGCTGGACCGGGCGATCGAGATCGGCCACATCTTCCAGCTCGGCCGCAAGTATGCCGACGCCTTCCAGCTCGATGTGCTCGGCCAGAACGGCAAGCCGGCGCGGGTCACGATGGGCTCGTACGGCGTCGGCGTCTCCCGCGCCGTCGCCGCGCTCGCCGAGCAGACCCACGACGAGTCGGGCCTCTGCTGGCCCCGCGAGGTGGCCCCGGCCGACGTCCACATCGTCGCGGCGGGCAAGGCCCTCCAGACCGAGCTGGCCCTCGACATCGCCGAGAAGCTGGGCACGGCGGGCGTGCGCGTCATGGTCGACGACCGCGCCGGGGTCTCCCCGGGCGTGAAGTTCACCGACGCCGAGCTGATCGGCGTCCCGACCATCCTGGTCGTGGGCCGTGGCGCCAAGGACGGCGTCGTCGAGCTGAAGGACCGCCGTACGGGGGAGCGCGAGGAGCTGCCGATCGACGAGGCGGTCTCCCGCCTTACCGCCATCGCCACCGCCACCGCCTGACGGGCAGGCCCGCACCGGCCGATCCCGGGAACCCCCCGGTCCCGCGCTCCGGCGCCCGGGGCTGTGGGTTGTGGGTTGTGGGTTGTGGTGTTGCGCGGCGTGGGCGGGTGCGGGCTTCGTCTCGCGCCTTCGGCGCATTTTGAGCAGCGGGGCAGGGGGCGCCGGGGCGCGGCGCCGCCTCCGGCCATCGGGCCCGTTGGTGCGGGCGCCGGTGGCGGCTTCCCCGCTCGCCGGCGGAGGTCCTCTCCGGAGTGGCAGGGGGTCCGGGTACCCCTCTGAAAAATGCTTGATCTGGCGCAACTAATACATCAAGCGATTTCGAGAGGGGTACCCCACCCCCCCGCTCTCCGGCATCGGCCCTGGCCCCCGGCCAGTGGCGCCGCCACCGGCGCCCGCACCAACGGCCCGGCGGTCGGCGACGTGGCCCGGCCCGGCACCCGCTGCCCCGTTGCTCAATTGCGCCGAAGGCGCGAGCCGAAAGCCGCACCCGACCGAGCCGAACGCCCCCGCCCAGCAAGGGGGTTGGGGGCGATGGTGTCTTACAGCCAGCCCGCGAACTCCAGCAGCAGCTCCGCCCGGCGGCGATCGCCCGCGGCGGCATGCCACAGGCCCGTCTCGACGGCGCGATAGAAGGACCAGCCCCGCAGCCGGTCGCGGTCGACCTCCAAGGCGTCCGCCAGCTTGCCGACCCGGCGGCGCGCGGCCGCGGCGGGGCCGGGACCGGCGGCCAGGTCCTCGCAGCGGTCGAGCACCAGCCGCGCCAGGTCGTACGCGCGCTCGCCCACGACCGGCGCCGGGCCCACCGCGAGCCAGGGTGCGCGCTCCCCGGACAGCACCTTCCCCTGTCGGAAGTCGCCGTGCAGCAGCACCTCCTCGGGCGGCTCGGCGGGCAGCGCCTCCCGCAGCTCCAGCGCCTCGTCGGTCAGCGGGCGGGCCTCCGCCGCCCAGCCCCCGGTGCCGAGCGTCCGCAGGGTCTCGCGCTCCTCCTCCGTACGCCCGGTGACCGACGCGAACGGATGTCCCTCGGGCGGCGGCACCCACAGCCGCCGTACCGTGCCCGCCGCCTCCAGCACCGCCTTCGCCTCGGGCAGCGAGCGCAGCGACACCGTGCCGCGCAGCCGCTCGATCAGCAGCGCACCGGTGTCCGGGTCGGCGCGCAGCAGCCGGGCCGCGCCCCAGCCGTCCCAGTGGGCGAGGGCGGCCCGCTCATGGTCGGCGTGTGGGCCGGGGACCGGGAACTTCAGCGCCGCCGGGGTGTCGTCCGCCTGCCGTACGAGCGCGACGAGTCCGCGGCGCCCGCCGGGCGCCGACACCCGCTCCAGGGTCAGCTCCCACGCGGCGAGCTGCCGCTCGACCGTCTCGGGCAGGGCGTCCAGCCAGCTCCGTACGGCACTCGCCGGGGTGTCGCTCAGCGCGTCCAGGAGCCGCTTCGGCACCTGGACGCGGGCCGTATCGTGGCCGCCGGGCCGCGGTGCCGATGCCATTCCTGAGCTGTCCCCTCCACCATCAATGACTTCACAGACCTCATCGGTCTCACACCCCGTCCGCCCCACCGCTGGCCGATGCCGACGGAGTGGCCGGTGCGGCGCGTTCGGTGAGCCCAGGGAAGGCTACGCCGCCGCCCCGCCAGCGCACCGCCCGGACCGCCGCCTCCCGCAGCGCCCCCGCTGCCTGGCGGCGCAGGGACCCGGTCGAGGCCCGGACGAGGTCGGCGTAGACGGCGGCGACCCGGTTCTCCAGCTCGGCCGCGAGCCGCACCGCGGCGGGTGCGTCCGGCACCGCGAAGGGCAGGGCGTAGGCGGGCGCCGCGGCCTCGGGGCTGCCGTCGAGGCCGCGTACGGTGCGGGCGAGGTCGTCCCGGCGGGCGCGGTGCGCGGCATAGCCTTCGCGCGCCTCCGCGAGCCGGTCGTCGCCGATCCGCCCGCCGACGACGCCGTACCCGTACACCGCGGCGTGCTCGGCGGCGAGCGCCGCCTGTGCGGCCCTGAGCGCCGCGGCGCGCTCGCCGACGGCCGATCGGCCTGTTCGAGAGGCCATGTCAGTACCCCTTCCCGGTGGTCCCGAGCGTGATCACGAATCCGTGCCGCGCTGGGTGAGGAGATACACGTGGGCGGCGCCGCAGGCCGCGACGGAGGCCAGCAGCCGGGCCAGCTCGGGCGGCGCGGTGGCGAGCGCCGCGGTGCGGGTGTCGGCGGTCTGGCGCTCGGCCTGGGCGAGGGCGGACAGGGCCTGTTTCTCGTCCTCGGGCACCTTCGGCACCCGCTGCCCGCCCGCGGAGGGCGAGCGCGAGGCGGTCGCGGAGGGGGAGGCGGAATGGTCCTTGGTGGTGAAGGCCGCGACATGCCGGGCCGTCTCCTCCCGCAGCGGCGCCAGCCGCTTCGCGAGGTCGGGGTGCGCGTCCACGGTCGCGTCGTAGCGTGCGAGGAGTGCGGTGGAGTCCCGCGCGCCCCGCGCCCGCAGCAGGGCGCCGGCCGCCTCGCCGCCCGTGTCGCGCCGGGGCTCGGCATCGTCGGAACAGCCGCTCAGCAGCGCGACCGCCCCCAGCGCTCCGCCGCCCAGCAGCAGACTCCGCCGCCGGGGCACCGCGACGGCGCGCGCCGAGGACTCGGCGGACGCCGGGGAGGCCGAGGACTTCGCGTCGGATGCGGGTGTGGGAGGAGGTGGGGGAGTCGTGATCGACACGTTCCTCTTTCCGGGCTGCGGCCGCTCCCGGCCGCCGGTAGTGATCACAGCAGGCGAGCGTACCCGCGCGGAGCCCTTCTGCCCGGCAGCGGCCACCGAATCGTCAGCCCGCCGCCGGAACAGATAGGCTTTGACCTGACACGCGACCTTCCCACAACAGCACACGCGGCCGAGGAGTCACCCGGATGAGCACGACCCAGAGCGAGAGGCTGCGCGGACTGCTGGAACCGCTCGTCAGCGCGCGAGACCTGGATCTGGAAGAGGTCGAGGTGACACCGGCTGGGCGGCGGCGTGTGCTGAGAGTGGTCGTGGATTCCGACGACGGCGTCCAGTTGGACACGTGTGCGGAGCTGAGCCGGGACATCTCCCAGACCCTGGACGACACGGACGCGATGGGCCAGGTCCCGTATGTCCTCGAGGTCACCTCGCCCGGCGCCGAGCGCCCCCTGACCGAGCCGCGCCACTACCGCCGTGCCACCGGCCGCCTCATGCGGGCGCGGCTCACCGACGACGGCGAGCTGGTCGCCCGGATCGTCTCGGTGGACGACGAGGGGCTCGATCTGGAGGTTCCCGGTGTGAAGGGGCGCAAGCCCACCGCCAGACGGCTTGCCTTCGAGGAGATCTCCAAGGCCCGGGTGGAGATCGAGTTCAACCGCAAGCCCGGGGAGAAGACCGCGGGCGAGGACGACGAGAGCAAAGAGGAGGCGTAGCCGTGGACATCGACATGAGTGCCCTGCGGGGTCTGGTGCGAGAGAAGGAGATCTCCTTCGACCTGCTGGTCGAGGCGATCGAATCGGCGCTCCTCATCGCCTACCACCGCACCGACGGCAGCCGTCGCCGCGCCCGGGTGGAGCTGAACCGCGACACCGGCCATGTGACCGTATGGGCCCGCGAGGACGCCGAGGATCTGGAGGAGGGGCAGGAGCCCCGCGAGTTCGACGACACCCCCTCCGGCTTCGGCCGGATCGCCGCGACGACCGCGAAGCAGGTCATCCTCCAGCGGCTGCGGGACGCCGAGGAGGAGATCACCTTCGGCGAGTACGCGGGGCGGGAGGGCGATGTCGTCGCCGGCGTCGTCCAGCAGGGCAAGGACCCGAAGAACGTGCTGGTGGACATCGGCCGTCTCGAGGCGATCCTGCCGGTGCAGGAACAGGTCCCGGGCGAGGACTACGCACATGGCACCCGGCTGCGTACGTACGTCGTACGAGTCGTCAAGGGCGTGCGCGGTCCGTCGGTGACTCTTTCGCGTACGCATCCCAATCTGGTCAAGAAGCTCTTCGCGCTCGAGGTGCCGGAGATCGCCGACGGTTCGGTGGAGATCGCGGCGATCGCCCGCGAGGCGGGCCACCGCACCAAGATCGCGGTCCGCTCCACCCGCGCGGGGCTGAACGCCAAGGGCGCGTGCATCGGCCCGATGGGCGGCCGGGTGCGCAGTGTGATGGCCGAGCTGCACGGCGAGAAGATCGACATCGTCGACTGGTCGGACGACCCCGCTGAGCTGGTGGCGAACGCGCTGTCACCCGCGCGGGTGAGCAAGGTCGAGGTGGTCGATCTGGCGGCCCGCTCGGCCCGGGTCACCGTGCCCGACTACCAGCTCTCCCTCGCCATTGGCAAGGAGGGGCAGAACGCCCGGCTGGCGGCCCGGCTGACCGGCTGGCGGATCGACATCCGGCCGGACACCGAGCAGTCGGGTGATCAAGGCTGATTCAGGCCGGATCCGGCGGGATCCGGCCTGAAATCGAGTGACCATTCGATCACTCCCCCCAAGGGGTGGGGTCGGTACGGGGAGGTAGACTTAAGCAGTGTCTGGCCGCACGCGCGCTGGTGCCTGCCCTGAGCGAACCTGTGTGGGATGCCGGGATCGGGCGGCCAAGAACGATCTGCTGCGCATCGTGCTGGTCGAGGGTGTTTGTGTCCCCGACCGGCGCGGTACGCTCCCCGGTCGGGGTGCTTATGTTCACCCCACACGGGTCTGCCTTGACCTGGCGGTTCGCCGCCGGGCCTTTTCCCGGGCCTTCAGGGGGCCGGGGGCACTCGACACCACGGCGCTCCGCCGGTTTGTCGAGAAGGGTGAGCAGGCGACACCCTGAGTAAGTAGTTGGAAGAGAACGGCACGGGACACCGTGCGGTCAGGTACCTCGCGAGTCGGAAGTAGGTCGAGATTGCGATGAGCACTCGATGAGTACGCGATGAGTACGCCCATGAAGTAGCGACGGTCCGGCGACAACCCGGACCTAAAAGGAGCGAAGTGGCTAAGGTCCGGGTATACGAACTCGCCAAGGAGTTCGGAGTTGAGAGCAAGGTCGTCATGGCCAAGCTCCAAGAACTCGGTGAATTTGTACGTTCGGCGTCCTCGACGATCGAGGCGCCGGTTGTGCGCAAGTTGACTGACGCATTCCAGGGTGGCAACGGCTCCGGCCGTGCCGCCGGCAAGCCCTCGGCGCCGCGCAAGGCGACGCCCAAGCCGCCGACCCCCGGTCCGGCGGCCGCGGCCCGTCCGGCC
>NZ_JAHLEM010000772.1 GCF_018883605.1 Streptomyces niphimycinicus
CCGAGGGCACCGGCTGTCGCCGGTCTCTCGTAAGGCCTCCAGGGCCGGGAACCACAAGGGATTCACCCGGCACCCGCGGGCCACCACGACCCCATCCAGCAGCAAGACCAGCCACCCCGCCGGGGCCCGGCTGGAATCCCTACACACGGATTAGGACCCCGCATGAGACCGATACGCACCCTGATCGCCGTGGCCGCCGTCTCCCTGGCCGTCGCCACCCCCGCCGTGGCCGCGCCGAAAGCCACCGGCACCGCCACCGGCAACGCCACCGCCACCGCCACCACCGCCACACCCACGGTCGAGGAGCAGCGCCTCGACCAGGCCGCGCCCCAGGAGATCCTGCGCCGCAGCGGTTTCGACAAGGTGGCAACCGACTTCGCCCGGGCCCTCGCGGAGACGCACTCCGCCGCGGAGGCCGAGCGCCTGATCACCCGCGAGGGCCGGGCCCTATGGCAGCGGGCCGTGGACCGCGTACAGGGCCGGGGCCCCGCGGGCGGCGACCTCAGCAGGGACGACGACCGGCCGCTGTACTGGGCGCGGCTCGGCATGACCCGCGCACTCGGCCAGTGGCAGCCGGGCTTCCCGCTCCCCGACGCCCGTCGCGCCGCGCTCCTCACCACGCTGGAGCGCACCTCACGCGGGCAGGACTCGCTCGACCTCCCCGCCGGTAAGCACATCAAGCGCATCGTGGTCACCGGCTTCGACCCGTTCCAACTGGACGCCGACGTACGCCGCTCCAACCCGTCGGGCGCGGCGGCGCTCGCCCTGGATGGCACGACGATCCGTACGGACAACGGCCCGGCCCGCGTCGAGACCGCCGTCTTCCCCGTCCGCTGGGCGGACTTCGCGGACGGCACGGTCGAGCGGACCCTGCTGCCCGCCTTCCGGTCGGGCCCGCGCCGGGTGGACGCGTATCTGACGGTGAGCCAGGGCCGGATGGGCCGCTTCGACGTCGAGCGCACCAACGGCGCCTGGCGGGGCGGCTACCCCGACAACGCGAACATCTCCCGCACCGAGACCGTGCCCATCCCGTCCGGCGTACCGACCCCGAACCCTCAGCCCCAGTGGACGACGACCACCCTCCCCCACGAGAAGATCGTCACGGCGAACACCGGCCCCGCCCCCGTCTACGACCACACCGAGGTCACCGAGATCCCGGCGGGCGCCACAACCCCGGTGGTCCGGCCGAACGGCCCGACCCCCGGCTCGACGGCCCGCGCGGGCGGTGGCGGCGACTACCTCTCCAACGAGATCGCCTACCGCGCCACCCTGCTGCGCGACGCGGTCGCCCTGAAGGCCCCGGGCGGCCATCTCCACACTCCGGTCCTCCAGTTCGGCCCGGGCAACACCAACCCCACCACGGGCCGGATCACCGACCCCGACTTCGTCCACAACCGCGAAGCCATCACGGCCCAGGTCCGCTCAATCCTCACCGTGGTCGCGACCACGACCCGCTGACGCCCCGGTCCCTCGATCGGCGAGCAACAGGGCCAAGGGCCCGGCCGGAAGCAGAAATCGGCCCTGCGCGACCGCGTCGATCGCCTCGCCGATCGACCACCACGAAAGCTTGAAGTCCTGTTCGGTAGGGGTGAGTTCCTGAGGCCCGACGGTCAGCCGCCGGGCCTCGAAGAGATGCACACGCGCCGTGGAGCCGAGGGTCATCGCATACGACCCCAGCGAACGCCACGTCTCCGCCATGACCCCTGCCTCCTCCCGCAACTCCCGCCGCGCACACTCTTCCGCCGTTTCCCCCGCTTCCCTGCGCCCGCCCGGCAGGAACAGATACTCACCGCCATGGCGGGGGAAATCCGCGCTCAACACGGCCACCAGCCCATCGGCGTCGCGGGCCACCACGACAGAGGCGTCACGGACCGGCCCATGGCCCTGAATATCGTCGCTCATGGCCGGCGAGCGTAGCGGCCATCACCGCACCATGGCCGTGTACGGCGGGGCACGAGAGTCGGGGACAGGGGACGGGGCGGACGGCGGTCTCAGGACCGATTGAAGCGGTCGGGGTTGTTGTGGTCACGGTGGCGGGGACACTGGCACGGCGGCCACGCCTGCCCCAACCCGTAGGCGTCGCTCTTCTCCCCGGCGAGGACGGCCACCATCGCCCGCCGGGTGCTGCCGGTCCCGTCGCGCGCCACGGTGTAGACGCGCATCGTCATCTTCGGCCGCTCGTCCCGGTTCGGCCGGCTGTCGGCCATCAGCGGCCGCCCTTCTCGACCGGTGCGAGGAGCTGGAGCACGGTGCGCAGGCTCCGAAGGGGTTGAGGGCCACGCCCCCGGACCGTCGCCACGGTCGCGGGGGTCTGTACGCCTCCACATTTGCGCCCCTGGCAGTGCGTTTCTACTGCGTTCCGCGACCGCTAGGCATGGAGCAGGGTTACCGTGCGAAGCGTGCCTAAGCTGGCAGTTGGCGGAGAGCTGTGGCGTCGATATCAAGACTGTCGGCCGATGGATCACCGAGACGGGACGGGTTCCCCGTGCCCGTCACCGATGGGCCGTCTGCGAAGCACTCGGAGAGGACGAGGCGGTGTTATGGCCAGCAGCCGCAAAGAAGGCGATCAAGGCTGGTCCGGACCGTGAGGTCGTCTCCGTCTATCCATACCGGTCCGGCTGTCCGGCCTCCCTACGGCGGTCGCTGATCACCAAAGCTGAGCGAGAGCTGACCTTCGCGGGCTACACCAACTACTTCCTATGGCTCGAACAAGCCCGGTTCGGTGCCGCGCTGCGACGCAAGGCCGCCCAAGGATGCCGAGTACGCTTCCTGCTCGGTGACCCTGACAGCGACCCGCCTTTGCTGACTCACCGCGTGGGACATGATGCCCCCACGCTGCACCTGCGCCGTTATCAGGACGACGGCATGTTTGATCGCTTCGCTTCCCACGTTGAGGAACTGTGGAGACGAGGCAGTCCGGTATGGGAAGGGGAAGATGATGGGCAGGCGGGACTACGAGGACGACCCGAGTGCCCCGGCCGCGAACAGCCTGGTTCCCGCTGCTTCCGCCGTCGTCGTTGACGATGCCGGGCGCATCCTGCTTCAGCGTCGGCGGGACAACGGCATGTGGGCACTTCCTGGTGGTGTCATGCACAGCGGAGAGTCGTTGCCGGACTGCGCGATTCGGGAGACCCGCGAAGAGACCGGGGTTGATGTTGAGATCGTCGGCATCGTCGGCACCTACACCAACCCTCGTCACGTATTTGCCTACGACGATGGCGAGGTACGCCAAGAGTTCTCCATCTGCTTCGTGGCACGTCCTGTGGCCGGGCAATTGGCGGTCTCCGAGGAGTCCACCGACGTCCGCTGGTTCGAGCCCGCAGAGGTTGACGCGCTCCCCATGGTCCCCAGCATCCGGAAGCGTGTGAACGACTGGCGCGATGGCAACATGCCCGCTGTCCGGTAGTCGGCTCGCGGCCCGCTAAAGCGTGTTGCGGGTCAGGAGGTTGTTGACACACCTGGCCGGTGTTGACCTTCGAGTTGGTTGAAGCTCGACGATGGCGGCGTGCCGAACTCTGAGCTGATGCCGATCGGGGTCTTCGCCCAACGCACTGGGCTGACCCCAAGCGCCTTGCGCTTCTACGCCGACTCCGGGCTGCTTCCTCCTGCCGAGGTCGACCCGGTCTCTGGCTACCGCTACTACGGGGCTGACCAGGTGGCTCGGGCAACCGTGCAGCGTCAGCTCCGTGAGATCGCCATGCCCCTCGCCGCTGTCCAAGCTGTCCTCGATGCCGAGCCTGATGAAGCGTCCCGGATGATCGACGAGCACGTCGCGAAGGTCCTCGGGGACGCGGCAGCCGTGCAGCAGAAGGCTGCTTCGATCAAGGCATCGATCATGGATCTGCCAAGTCTGCCGCTTGCCGCGCTGAAGGGGCCCGTGCTGGCTGACGCGATCGAGCAGGTCCTGACCGCGACCGTGGGTGAACCAGGGGTACCAGTACTCGGGGCCCTGCGCGTCGAGGTGACGCAGGAAGCGGTCACGCTGACCGCCACTGACCGTTACCGCCTCTCGACCCGGACCCTGGTTCCTGCCGAAGCAGCGACCACGACTTGGGCTGCCACGGTCAATGGTGACGAGTTGCGGGCAGCGGTTTCCGAGATCCGCCGCAGCCCGCTGGTGCGGGTCGAGGCGACGCCGCACGGATTCTGGCTGCGCATGGCAGACCGAGAAGACAGGCACTGCCGGCTGCTGTCGGAGGGGTTTCCCGACCACCGGCTGATGCTCGCGTCGCTGTCCGAGGTCACCACCCGGGTCACGGTCTCGAAGGATCTCCTCCTGCGGGCTCTGGAAGAACATCCAGGAGAGCGGATCACGTTGCAGGTGACCCAGCAGGGCCTGAACGTCCCGACGGCTGATGACGGGCGCCCCGACATCCCGCTCACGTCCACCATGACGGGGCAGGACCTCCACATCTCCTTCGAGCTGACCACGCTCTATCCGGCCGTCAGCACGGCCATCGGCCCCGACGTGATGCTCGACCTACGAGGACCGGACCAGCCCGTCACGATTCGCTCCGCCGACCGCGGCGATCTCACCACCCTGGCCATGCCCATCAAGCCCGACCGCTCAGGCTGAGCAAGAACGACGGGGAGCACCACCGTGACCGCAACTCCCGCCAACACCGACACGACCATGGAAGCCATCAGCCAAGCCGTCATCGAGGGACGAGCCGGCGAGACCGCTCCGGCCCGCCAGAAACTCCTGGCCTTGTGGTCGACGATCGGTGTCACCGGCGACCCGCTGCACCGCTGCACGCTCGCGCACTACCTGGCAGACCTCTACGAAGACCCCGCCCGGGCCCTGGCCTGGGATATCCGCGCCCTGGACGCTGCCGATGCCGTGACCGAACAGCGGGTTCAGGACCATCATGCCAGTCTTCACATCGCCGGTTTCTATCCGTCCCTGCACCTCAACCTCGCTGACGACTACCGTCGGCTCGGGTCCTTCGAAAGCGCCACCGAGCACATAAACGCGGCCAAAGAGCATGCCCCCGACCTCCCCCAGGACGCTTACGGCACCTTTCTGCGTACTGCCATTGATGAGGTGAGGGAAGCCATCTATCGGCGGGACATCGCCAAGCGAGCCTCCGCCCCAGGTCCCGGTGCATGACGCTGAGGAATGCACCCCTCACCATCGAGGGGCGGCGCCCGGGGGTCTGTCGCTACGCGCCGTTGAAGGCGCCCGCCGGGCCCCCTGCCGTCTCGCCCTGCGGCGCCGCGTCCTCGTTCTCGCCCGTCAGGTCGCGGACCAGCAGGGTCGCGCCCGCGACGGCGCCCGGCATCAGGAAGACCGCGACCAGCGGGAGGAGGAAGAGGAGGGACAGGGGGACGCCGAAGCCCAGGGCGAGGAGGCGGCGGGAGCGGAGCATGCGGCGGCGGTCCTTCAGCAGGATTCCGCGGCGCAGCAGGGCGATCGAGGTGAGTTCCTCGGTGAGGAAGAAGCCGGTCACGCAGAAGGCCAGCGCGGGGATCACGGTCTGGCCGACGCCCGGGATGAAGCCGAGCGCGAAGAAGAGCACGCTCCAGAGGGTGACGCGGATGAGCAGCGCGATGGCCTCGCGCAGCCCTATCCACAGCTCCGCCCAGATCGACAGGCCGGAGTCGGGGACGGCGCCGCCCTCGGAGCGGTCGACCTGTTCGGAGAGCGACTCGTAGAAGGGCTGGCCGACCAGGAGCGTGACCGCGGTGAAGGTGAGGACGGCGAGGAAGAGGCAGGTGGCGGCGAAGAGGATCGTGAGGGCGCCGCGGAAGATGCCGAGCCAGGGTGAGGACCAGTCGTCGGCGAAGGGCGTGGCCCATGCGATGACGTCATCGGTCCAGAAGAAGAGGGCGACGAGGGCCGCCGTGTAGCCGACGAGGGTGATCAGGGCGGGAATCATCCCGAACCCCCACCATCTCCCGTGCCGGGCCGCCCAGCGCTGCCCCTTCATCAGATAACCGAAGCCATTCACAAGATCACGCATGGGCCGAAGCCTACTGGCCTGGCGTGGCGCGAAAAGGACGCCGAGTTTATCGATCTCGTCACCGGCGCGGCCGGTGAAGCCCACGGTCCGCCGGCCCGTGGGAGCGGTGTAGGTGGCGGTGTCCGAGGTGGGCGATCCTGCCCTCACCGTACGGCCCGTGTCGGTGGTGAACGCCGCCGAGAAGACCCGGGGCTGGCGGGACGCGCGGGCTGTACGAAAACGCCCCCGGCCCTCAGTCCTTCGCCGCGTATCCGGCCGAGTCGTACCGCACCTGGGGCGGCTTCGACTGGATGACGGCGACGGTGGGCGGGCTGTGGGACAGCCTGCTCGCCGAGGGCAAGCCACCGCCGGTTACCGCGGCACGCTCACGGTCGGCGTCGACCCGGACGCCCGACCCGCTCCCCGTCCGCGCCCCGCCCGGCATCCCCGGGCGGGGCCCATTCACGGACGCCGTCCGTGCCCAGTCGCTCACCCCAGGCGGATGACGTTCCAGGACATCGGCTCGAGCGTGGTGCGCAGGGTGCCGTCCGCCAGTGCCGTGCCCTCGCCGGGGTGCGGGGTGACGCGCTCGGGGTCCGTGAGGGTGTTACGGGCCTCGGGGTCCGCGTCGGCGAGGACGGTGTGCTCGACCACGCGGGTCACCGGCAGGGCGTGCAGGGCGATCTCCAGCGGGAGGGGGCGGTGCTGGTCGCGGTTGACCGCGAAAACCGTCACCGCGCCGGTCGACTCGTCCAGGACGGCGGTGGCGTGCAGCAGCGGGACCTCGCCGTAGACGGCCGTCTCATACGCCGGGCTGTCCACGTTGACCTGTAGCACCCTCCCCCGCCCATGGGCCGACGCCTGCGCGAAGGGGTAGAAGGTGGTCTGCCGCCAGGCGGGGCCGCCCGGTTCGGTCATGATCGGGGCGATGACGTTGACCAGTTGGGCGAGGCAGGCGACGGTGACGCGGTCGGCGTGGCGGAGCAGAGCGATCAGCAGCGAGCCGACCACGACGGCGTCGGTGACGGAGTAGTTGTCCTCCAGGAGGCGCGGGGCCTCCTCCCAGTTGAGCGGCTCGGCGTTGTGGTAGTGGGTCTGGTACCAGACGTTCCACTCGTCGAAGGAGAGATTGATCTTCTTCGTCGACTTCAGCCGGGCGCCGATGTGATCGCAGGTCGCCACGACGTTCTCGATGAAGGACTCCATGTCCACGGCCGAGGCGAGGAAGGAGTCGCGGTCGCCGTCGCGCTCCTCGTAGTAGGCGTGCAGGGAGATGTGGTCGACCAGGTCGTAGGTCTCCCGCAGGACCGTCGCCTCCCAGGTGGCGAACGTCGGCATCGACTGGTTGGAACTGCCGCAGGCCACGAGCTCGATGTCCGGGTCGATCTGCCGCATCGCGCGGGCGGTCTCGGCGGCGAGCCGTCCGTACTCCTCGGCCGTCTTGTGCCCGGTCTGCCAGGGGCCGTCCATCTCATTGCCCAGACACCACAGCCCGATACCGTACGGATCCTTGTCACCGTGGCCGATCCGGAGGTCGGCGAGAGCGGTGCCGGACGGGTGGTTCGCGTACTCCTGGAGCTCAAGAGCCTCCGCGACACCGCGTGTGCCGAGGTTGAGCGCCATCATGGGCTCGCCATCGACCTTGCGGACGAAGGCGATGTACTCGGAGAGACCGAACCGATTGGTCTCGGTGGAACGCCACGCGAGATCGAGCCTGCGCGGCCGCGAATCGACCGGCCCGACACCGTCCTCCCACTTGTAGCCGGAGACGAAGTTGCCACCGGGATACCGGATGACGCTGACGCCCAGCTCGCGGATGAGCGCGAGGACATCGGTCCGCAGCCCGGCCTCATCGGCGGCCGGGTGGCCCGGCTCATGGATGCCGGTGTAGACGCAACGGCCGAGATGCTCGACGAACGAGCCGAAGAGACGGGGGTTGACCTCGCCGACGGTGAAGGCGGGGTCGAGGGTGAACCGGGCGGAGGCGGGGGCGGAAGCGGAAGGGATCTGCGGCATGGCGGCCCATCTCTTCGGGTGCCGCGACGTCGCGACGTCGCGACATCGCGGCTATTCGGCATATCGACCAGCGCTCGTTTCTTCGAACGAGACCGTAAGATCTCGCCGCCACGTGCGTCAATGGCGGGGCGGGGGTGGGCTGTCGGGCCGCTCGGGCTACGCGGCTCGGTCGGGCGCGGGTTTCGTCTCGCGCCTTCGGCGCAGATCGAGCAGCGGCGGCGGGAGTCCCGGGGCGCGGCCACGTCGCCGACTGACGGCCAGTGGGCGCGGGGCCCGGTGACGGCCGCCCATGCCCGGGGCCGAGGCCGATGCCGGACCGCGGGAGGCGGGGCTGTTCGGGCACGGCCGCATCGCCGATCATCCGGCCGGTGGGGGTTGGGGTACCCCCCGAAAAAACGCTTGATATAGCGCAACTAATTCATCAAGCGTTTTTTCAAGGGGTACCCCAACCCCCCCCTGCTGTCCGGCATCGGTCCCAGCCCCCGGCCTGGGATGCCGCCACCGGTCCTCGGCCCCACCGGCCCGGCGGCCGGCGGCGAGGGACCGGCCCGGCACCCCCCTGCCCCGCTGCTCAATTGCGCCGAAGGCGCGAGACGGCGCCGCACACCACCACACCGCTCAGCCGCGCCATCCCCTCCCTACTCCGGTCCCTACTCCGGTCCCTACTCCGGGCGGCCCGGACGCACCGCCCCGCTATGAGCGGGACGGCGACGACGGCGGTCAGGTGTGGCCGGCCAAGGAGGCGAAGCGGTACGGGTCGCGGCGGACTCCGGGGCGGACGCAGTGAAGACGACGGCCTTCCGGAA
>NZ_JAHLEM010000773.1 GCF_018883605.1 Streptomyces niphimycinicus
ACCACCACACCGCTCAGCCGCGCCATCCCCTCCCTACTCCGGTCCCTACTCCGGTCCCTACTCCGGGCGGCCCGGACGCACCGCCCCGCTATGAGCGGGACGGCGACGACGGCGGTCAGGTGTGGCCGGCCAAGGAGGCGAAGCGGTACGGGTCGCGGCGGACTCCGGGGCGGACGCAGTGAAGACGACGGCCTTCCGGAACCGTGGATGCTCCTATGGATGTCAAGCGGCTTCAGTGAGGTCGCTTTGTGTGGTTTGCCGGGTGGTGGTGCGGTGATCCAGGGATCGCATGAGGACGCGGTAGACCTCGCGGGCGACATGCCGCTTGAGGCAGCGCATGATGTCCTTCTTCGACAGGCCC
>NZ_JAHLEM010000774.1 GCF_018883605.1 Streptomyces niphimycinicus
GGTCCGCGCCGTGGCGGCCGTAGCCGTCACCGCGCGGGCCAGCGCCGTACGGGCCTCCGGCTGGACGCTCAGCGCGCCGCGCACCGCGGCGGCGGGGAAGCGGGGGTCGGTGAGGGCCAGCCGCAGGGCATGGACATGGCCGACGAAGCGGGGGTCCACGAGGGCCACCCGCTCATCCGCCGGGACGGTGGCGAGCTGTGCCGTGACCGCGGCGGCGTCGGTCGCCGTACGCACGTCGAAGCCCAGCGATCGCAGGCCGTCCTCGAGGGACGAGCCGGCGACCGGCGCACCGGTGAGAATCGCGGTCGACAGACGAACTCACTCCTTGGCTGCTGACATGGTGGCCGCGCCGCTGATGGCACTGGCCGGGGCCCTCCGGGCCATGGGCATCGCACGCCCTGGCCCCGCGGGGCCGGCGGCACGTCGGGCAGAGGCTATCGGATTGATGGAAGCCGCCGTTCACCGCACATTCACCACACGATCGGGGGAACGACCACTTCCGCGTGCCGCGGATCATCATGGTGGATGGCTGCTGTCCTCCACAAACGGCGGCCGTCCCGCCACGGATAGGGTGCGGGGCATGACATGGCTGATCACAGGTGGTGCCGGATATATCGGGTCGCATGTCGTGCGGGCCATGGCCGAGGCGGGCGAGCCCGTGGCCGTGCTCGACGACCTGTCCAGCGGGGTCCGGGCGCGGCTGCCCGAGGGGGTACCGCTGGTGAGCGGCTCCATCCTGGACCGTGAGCTGCTGGACCGCACCCTCGCCGAGCTGCGGATTACCGGTGTGGTGCATCTCGCGGCGAAGAAGCAGGTCGGGGAGTCCGTGGAGCAGCCGCTGCGCTACTACCGCGAGAATGTGCACGGGCTCACGGTGCTGCTGGAGGCGGCGGTCGCGGCCGGGGTCGGCCGCTTCCTCTTCTCCTCCTCCGCGGCCGTCTACGGGATGCCCGATGTGGAACTCGTCACCGAGGACACCCCGTGCCTGCCGATCAATCCGTACGGGGAGACCAAGCTGGCCGGAGAATGGCTGGTCAGAGCGGCGGGCGCGGCCCACTCCCTCGCCACGGCCTGTCTGCGCTACTTCAATGTGGCGGGCGCCACGCGCCCCGAGCTGGCCGACACCGGAGTGTTCAACATCATCCCGATGATGTTCGAGCGGATCACCGAGGGAGAGCCGCCCCGGATCTTCGGTGCGGACTACGACACCCCCGACGGCACCTGCATCCGCGACTACATCCATGTCGAGGATCTGGCCTCCGCCCATCTGGCCGTGGCCCGCCGGCTGGCCACGCAGCGGGAGCCGGGCGATCTCACGGTGAACATCGGCACCGGTCAGGGCGTCTCGGTGCGTGAGATGTCCGATCTGATCGGGGAGGTCACCGGCCGCCCCGAGCTGACCCCGGTGGTCGGGCCGCGCCGGGCGGGCGATCCGGCCCGGGTCGTCGGATCCACCGAACTGATCGCCAAGGAGCTGGGCTGGAGCGCCCGGCACGATGTGCGCGCGATGGTGGAGTCGGCCTGGGAGGGCTGGTGCCTGCACCACCCCGAGGCCCGGCGCGGCTGAGGGGACACGGGCGGCGCCGACCGGGCACTGGTGCCCCTGCCCGGCCGGGCACCGGCGCGGCTGATCCGGCCGCGCCCCGGCCCCGTAGTTCACTGGTGAGCAGGGCACCGCGCCGCCGGGAGGAGGGCCGTACGCACATGGGCGCAGGTCATGACCACGCGCGCGGCCACACCACCGCCGGCGGCGCCCATCGGTGGCGGCTGCGGATCGCCCTGGCCATCACGCTCACGGTGATGGCCGTGGAGATCATCGGCGGTCTGCTCGCCGACTCTCTCGCCCTGCTCGCGGACGCCGGCCATATGGCGACGGACGCGCTCGGGCTCGCGATGGCGCTGCTGGCGATCCACTTCGCGGGCCGTCCCCCGAGCCCGTACCGCACCTACGGCTATGCCCGCGCCGAGATCCTGGCGGCCCTCGCCAACTGTCTGCTGCTGTTCGGCGTCGGCGGCTACATCCTCTCCGAGGCGGTGCTGCGGTTCCTCACCCCGGCCGCCACCGAGGGCGGCCTGACCATCGTCTTCGGCGCCATCGGCCTGGCGGCGAACCTGGTGTCGCTGGCCCTGCTCAGGGGCGGCCGGCGCATCAGCCTGAACGTCCGGGGCGCTTTCCTGGAGGTCGCGGCGGACGCGCTGGGCTCGGTCGCGGTACTGGTGTCCGCCGGGATCATCCTCGCGACCGGCTGGCAGACGGCCGACCCCGTCGCCTCCCTGGTGATCGGCCTCATGATCGTCCCGCGGACGTACAAGCTGCTGCGCGAGACGCTGAACGTGCTTCTGGAGGCGGCGCCGCGAAATGTCGACATGGCGGCCGTACGCGCCCACATCCTCGGCCTGCCCGGGGTGGAGGGGCTGCACGATCTCCATGTGTGGACCATCACCTCGGGGATGCCGGTGCTCTCGGCGCATGTGGTGGTCGCCCCGGGGGCTCTGGACGCGATGGGCCACGAGCGGATGCTGCATGCCTTGCAGGGATGTCTGGGGAACCACTTCGACGTCGGGCACTGCACGTTCCAGCTCGAACCGGGTGGGCATGCTGATCACGAAGCCAAGCTGTGCCACTGACACAGACAGGGGGCACATGTGCGGCAGACTTGGATGTTCACGAGTCGGAACTATGAGGATGGTCATGCCGATCACACCTGCCAGCGGCGCCTCCGCCGAGACCGCCGCGCCCTCCGCGCCGAGCGGTTCCGCAGACCCGATCATGCTCGAGCTGGTCGACGAGGACGGTACGACGATCGGCACCGCGGAGAAGCTCTCCGCGCACCTCGCGCCCGGCAAGCTGCACCGGGCGTTCTCCGTCTTCCTCTTCGACGACCAGGGGCGGCTGCTGCTCCAGCGCCGTGCGCTGGGCAAATACCACTCCCCCGGGGTCTGGTCCAACACCTGCTGCGGCCACCCCTACCCCGGTGAGCCGCCCTTCGTGGCCGCCGCCCGGCGCACCGGTGAGGAGCTGGGCGTGGCGCCCGCGCTGCTGCGGGAGGCGGGCACCGTCCGCTACAACCACCCCGACCCCGCCTCGGGCCTGGTGGAGCAGGAGTACAACCACCTCTTCGCCGGGCTGGTGCGGGCGACCCCGCGCCCGGACCCCGAGGAGATCGGCGAGATCGCCTTCGTCACCCCCGATGAGCTGGAGAAGCTGCGCGACGAGGGACCGTTCTCGGCGTGGTTCATGACCGTGCTGGACGCGGCCCGCCCGGCGGTCCGGGAGCTCACCGGGACGGCGGCCGGCTGGTAGCCGCGCCGGGCAGCGGAAGGGCGGCCCAGACGACCTTGCCGCCGCTCGCCGTGTGGTCGACGTCGTAGACCCCGCCCGCCTCCTCCGTGATCGCCGTCACCAGCAGCAGTCCACGCCCGCCGGTCCCGCCCTGGTCCGCCATCAGCGCGACCGGCCGGTAGGGGTGGTTGTCCTCGACGGCGATCCGGACCCGGTCCCGGCTCAGGGAGAGCTCGACGGCGATCTCGGGCGAGAGCAGCGCGGCATGCCGTACGGCGTTGGTGACCAGCTCGGAGACGATCAGAAGCAGACTCTCCACCAGGTCGTCATCGACCGGCACGCGCTGATGGACCAGCAGATCGCGCACCGCGTGCCGGGCCTGGGGCACGGAGGAGTCCAGGGCCGGTGCGGTGAACCGCCAGGTCCCCTCGTAGGGGGCCGGGGGCGGGGCCGGGGGCGGGGCATGTCCCGGTTCGGAGGGGACTCTTCCGAGGATCTCCATGTCCGATACCCACCCCTCGCCGCGCCCGACCACTCGTACCGAGTGTTGAGAAGCTCTGGTACGGACCGATGGAGTACGCGCAACTTGACGCTTATCGAGCGTTTTTGATCGTTGGCGTATGCCACTGTCACGCGCTCGACTGTTCCTGCCCGCCAGGGTTCCGACCATGGTGACTC
>NZ_JAHLEM010000775.1 GCF_018883605.1 Streptomyces niphimycinicus
TCTGGTACGGACCGATGGAGTACGCGCAACTTGACGCTTATCGAGCGTTTTTGATCGTTGGCGTATGCCACTGTCACGCGCTCGACTGTTCCTGCCCGCCAGGGTTCCGACCATGGTGACTCCGCCCTGACCGGCCCGGATACGATCCGCCACATGGAGCCCTGTCTGGAGCATGAGGTCGCCGACGGCATAGCGACCGTCGTCATCCGCCATCCCGCCAAGCGCAACGCGATGACCCCCGGGATGTGGCGCGCGCTGCCCCCGCTGCTGACCCGGCTCGCCGCCGACCCCGCCGTACGGGCCCTGGTGCTCACCGGCGAGGGCGACACCTTCTGCGCGGGCGCCGACATCGGCTCGCTGAGCGCCACCTACGAGGAGTCCACCGGGCTCGCGCTGCCCGCCGAGGAGGCGCTGGCCGCCTTCCCCAAGCCGACCCTGGCCGCGGTGCGCGGCTACTGCGTGGGCGGCGGCTGCCAGCTCGCGGCCGCCTGCGATCTGCGGTTCACCGAGGAGGACGCCCGCTTCGGGATCACCCCGGCCAAGCTGGGCATCGTCTACGCCCCCGGCTCGACCCGCCGGCTGGTCGAGCTGGTGGGACCGGCCACCGCCAAGTTCCTGCTGTTCTCGGGCGAACTGATCGACGCCGAACGGGCGCTGCGCACCGGGCTGGTGGACGAGGTGCTGCCGGCGGGCGAACTCGACAAGCGGGTGGCGGAGTTCACCCGGTCGCTGGTCTCCCGGTCGCAGCTCACCCAGGCGGCGGCCAAGGAGTTCGCGGCCGGGCCCGTCGAGCCGGACCGGGCGGCGTACTGGCGGGAACAGGCGCGGCACAGCGAGGAGGCCGGCGAGGGCATCGCCGCCTTCCTCGAACGCCGCACCCCGCGCTTCCGCTGGACCCCACCGGCCTGATGACCGTGGCCGGATGACGGCGGCCGGATGACCAGGGCCGGAAAATGGCCGGATCGAGCGGGCTGATGAGGTTTGGCGGGGATCGCGACGGCGTAAGGGTGGCCGGATCCCGCGGGCCCGATGGATCTTGGGGATACCCGGGCTACCGGGGGTCACTACCTGTCGGTAGCGTGCGGCCATGACCACACTTCCCGAGCTTGCCGCCCGTCGCTGTTACAGCGTCGTCAACCCGCTCCACTCCGCCATCTACTTCGCCCCCGACTTCGGCCAGGAGCTCGCCAAGCTGGGCCTGGAGGACAGCGCGGCCGGCTACTTCGTCGGGCGGGCGGCACCGATGGGCCGAGCGACCGCGGGCACCATCACCGCCACCTTCTTCAATTTCAGCCATGACCTGATCGCCCGCCACATTCCGGCCGCCTGGGACGTGGTCTCCCCCGAGGCCGCCCTCAAGGCCCGGCTGCGGGCCGCCGACTCGGTGCTGCGGCGGGTGCTGGGCGAGGACGTCATCGCCTCCAAGGAGCTGGCCGAGGCCGCGGAGCTGGCGTTGCGCGCCACCGAGGCGTGCTCGCGCCCGGCGCGCCCCCTGTACGCCGCCCACGCCGATCTGCCCGTCCCGGACGCCCCGCATCTGGCGCTGTGGCACGCCGCCACGCTGCTGCGCGAACACCGCGGCGACGGCCATCTGATGACCCTGGTCAGCGCCGAGCTCGACCCGGTCGAGGCGCTGGCCTCCCACACCGCGACCGGGCAGGGCATGTCCACCAAGTGGATCCTGCGGACCCGCGGCTGGAGCGCCGAGCAGTGGGAGGCGGGCCGGCAGCGGCTGCGCGACCGGGGGGTGCTCACCGCGGACAACGAGCTGACGGAGGCCGGTGAGCAGTTGCGCCAGCACCTCGAGAAGGAGACCGACCGCCTGGACGCGGCGCCGTACGAGCACCTGGGCGCCGAGGGCGTGGCCCGGCTGACCGAGCTGGCCACCGCCTTCTCCACCACCGCCCGCGAGAACGGCGCCTTCCCGGCGGACCTCCGCGGCAAGAGCTGACGGTCGGCCTCCTGGCCCGGCCGTCCGGGGCCGCACCTCCCGGCGAGGTCCGGCCCCGGACACCTGCCCGCGATACGGCGGCCCGGGCCGCCGACGCCCGCCCCACGGCGACCGGGGCGCGGGCGCGACGCACCTTCACCTCCGGGCCGCTCCGCTCCCCGCCCCCTTCCCGGCTCCTGTCGATATGCGGCTCCGCCGCGCGTGGGGCTGCGCCCCGGACCCAGGACGGGGGCTGCGCTCCAGACGTGGCCCCACCGGTATGGCACGCCCTCAGGCACCCCCGGCGAGGGCCAAGGCAGCCCGGCCCGGGCGCTCCGGGACGGACCGGGCTCGCGGTGAACAGGCAGGCTCGCGGCGGGGCGACGGCCGGGCGGGGCGGGCCCGACCGGGGCCGGGTTTGGCAGGAGCACATCGGGATACCCGCTTGTCGTGCGCGATCGGCCGTCTGACAACCGGGCGCCCACACCGCGCGCCGCGTACGCCGGCACCAGCCCGTGCGCCGCGTAGCGAACGGTGCCCGGCGGCCGCCGCCGAGCCGCCGCCGAGCGACAGGAGGTATCCACCGTGTTCCGTGCCATCGCCGACGTGCTCCGTGCCATCGGTGCCGCCATCGCGACCGTGGTGACGCTCCCCTTCCGCGCCCTCGCCCGCCTCTTCGGCGGCGCCTCCGAGGTGGCGAGCGGACCGCGTCGCAGGCGGGTGTGATGACCGTTTCCGGCTGATACCGGTGTCCGCCCGGCCCGTATCCCGACCCTCCCGGCCCGCCGAAAGCGTCGGCCGCGACCGCTTCGTCAGTGCCACCTGCCACAATGCAGGAGCAGTGCATACCGAAAGCGGAGCGTGATCGTGACGACGTCCATCGAAGGCAGGATCGCCGAGGAACTCGGCGTACGGGAACGGCAGGTCAAGGCCGCCGTCGAGCTGCTCGACGGCGGCTCCACCGTGCCGTTCATCGCGCGCTACCGCAAGGAAGCGACGGAAATGCTCGACGACGCGCAGTTGCGCTCCCTGGAGGAGCGGCTGCGCTATCTGCGGGAGCTGGAGGAGCGGCGCGCCGCGATCCTCGAGTCGATCCGCTCCCAGGGCAAGCTGGACGAGGCGCTGGAGGCGCAGATCCTCGCCGCGGACTCCAAGGCCCGGCTGGAGGACATCTACCTCCCCTACAAGCCCAAGCGGCGCACGAAGGCGCAGATCGCCCGCGAGGCCGGGCTGGAGCCGCTGGCGGACGGGCTGCTGGGCGACCCGACCGTGGAGCCCACGGCCGCCGCGGCGGCCTTCGTGGACGCCGAGAAGGGCGTCGCGGACGCCGCCGCCGCGCTGGACGGGGCGCGCGCCATCCTCACCGAGCGGTTCAGCGAGGACGCGGACCTCATCGGCGAGCTGCGTGAGCGGATGTGGGAGCGCGGCCGGGCGGCCACCAAGGTGCGCGAGGGCAAGGAGGAGGCGGGCGCCAAGTTCGCCGACTACTTCGACTTCGCCGAGCCGTTCACCGAGCTGCCCTCGCACCGGGTGCTGGCGATGTTCCGCGGCGAGAAGGAGGAGGTCCTCGACCTCACCCTGGAGCCGGAGGAGCCCTCCGAGGAGCCCGGCCCCACCTCCTACGAGCGCTCCATCGCCCACCGCTTCGACATCGCGGACCGCGGCCGCCCCGCCGACAAGTGGCTGGCCGACACGGTGCGCTGGGCCTGGCGCACCCGTGTTCTGGTCCATCTCGGCATCGATCTGCGGCTGCGGCTGCGGCAGGCCGCCGAGGACGAGGCCGTCCGGGTCTTCGCCGCCAACCTCCGCGATCTGCTGCTCGCCGCCCCGGCGGGGACGCGCGCCACGATGGGCCTCGACCCCGGCTTCCGTACCGGGGTGAAGGTGGCCGTGGTCGACGCGACCGGCAAGGTGGCGGCCACGGACACGATCTATCCGCACGTCCCCCGCAACCAGTGGGACCAGGCCCTGGACAAGCTGGCCGGGCTGGCGCGTGAGCACGATGTGGAGCTCATCGCGATCGGGAACGGCACGGCGTCCCGCGAGACCGACAAGCTGGCGGGCGAGCTGTGCGGCAGGCATCCCGAGCTGAAGCTCACCAAGGTGATGGTCTCGGAGGCGGGCGCCTCGGTGTACTCGGCCTCCGCCTTCGCCTCACAGGAGCTGCCGGACCTCGATGTCTCGCTGCGCGGCGCCGTCTCCATCGCGCGCCGGCTCCAGGATCCGCTGGCCGAACTGGTCAAGATCGACCCGAAGTCGATCGGCGTCGGCCAGTACCAGCACGACCTGTCCGAGGTGAAGCTCTCCCGTTCGCTCGACGCGGTCGTCGAGGACTGTGTGAACGGCGTCGGGGTGGACGTCAACACGGCCTCCGCCCCGCTGCTCAGCCGGGTCTCGGGCATCGGCACCGGCCTCGCGGAGAACATCGTCTCCCACCGCGACGCCAACGGCCCGTTCGTCAACCGCAAGGCGCTCAAGGACGTGGCCCGGCTCGGCCCCAAGGCGTATGAGCAGTGCGCGGGCTTCCTGCGCATCCGCGGCGGCGACGACCCGCTGGACGGGTCCAGCGTGCACCCCGAGGCGTATCCGGTGGTGCGCCGGATGGTCACCAAGGCGGGCGGCGACGTGTCCACCCTCATCGGGAACACGACGGTGCTGCGGGAGCTGCGGCCGGACGAGTTCGTGGACGACGCCTTCGGCCTGCCGACGGTCACCGACATCCTCAAGGAGCTGGAGAAGCCGGGCCGCGACCCGCGACCCGCCTTCAAGACCGCGACCTTCAAGGAGGGCGTCGAGAAGATCGGCGACCTGTCGGCCGGGATGATCCTGGAGGGCGTCGTCACCAATGTGGCGGCGTTCGGGGCGTTCGTCGACGTCGGTGTGCACCAGGACGGCCTGGTGCATGTCTCCGCGATGTCCAAGACATTCGTCAAGGACCCGCGGGATGTGGTCAAGCCCGGCGATATCGTCCGGGTGAAGGTCCTCGACATCGACATCCCGCGCAAGCGGATCTCGTTGACGCTCCGGCTCGACGACGAGGCGGGCGCGGCGTCCGGCGGCGGCCGGGACCGCAACCGCTCCGAGGACGCCCGCGGCCAGCGCGGCGGGGGCCG
>NZ_JAHLEM010000776.1 GCF_018883605.1 Streptomyces niphimycinicus
GGGTGCGGCGCCGTTTCGCGCCTTCGGCGCAATTGAGCAGCGGCGGCGGTGGTGGGGGGCGCGGCGCCGCTGCCGGGCGCCGGGTTGGTGGGTGTGGGCGCCGGTGGCGGCCGCGCTGGTCGGGGGCTGGGGTCGGTGCCGGGCAGGCGGGGGGTTGGGGTACCCCTCTTGAAAGCGTTTGACAAATTAGTTGCTTCAGATCAAGCGTTTTTTCGAGGGGTACCCGGAGGGGGCCGTTGGCCCGAATGGCTCTTAGCCGCCGATCACGGGAGCCGCCACCCGGGTGCCGGGCAGGCGGGGGGTTGGGGTACCCCTCTTGAAAGCGTTTGACAAATTAGTTGCTTCAGATCAAGCGTTTTTTCGAGGGGTACCCGGAGGGGGCCGTTGGCCCGAATGGCTCTTAGCCGCCGATCACGGGAGCCGCCACCCGGGTGCGCTCCACTGGCCCGGTGGCCCGCGCAGATTTTTCGGAGGTGCCCCGCCCCAGGGCGGTCCGGCATCGGCCCGAGCTTCCGGGCGCAGGTGCCGCCACCAGCAGTCGCCCCACCGACCCGCCGGACGGAAGCGCGGCCTGCGACCGGCGGGCCGGAGGTGGCCCGCCCCGGCGGTGCGGCGTCTGCCTCAGCTTTCGGGCGCGGGTGCCGTCACCGACGCTTGCCCCCACCGGCCCGGCGGTCGGCGACGCAGCCCGCGCCGATTTCCCGGAATCGCCCCCGCTTCCGGTACTCCGGCATCGGCCTCAGCTCTCGGGCGCAGGCGCCGCCACCGGCGCTCGCGCTCACCGGCCCGGCGCCCGGCGACGCGGCCCGCGCCCCGCACCCCCGTCGCCGCTGCTCAATTGCGCCGAAGGCGCGAGACGAAGCCCGCAGCCATTCACCGGCAGTCCGGTATCTGCCTCAGCTCCCGGGCGCGGGGTGTCGCCACCGACCCGGCGGTCGGCGATGTTGCCCCGCGCCGATTGCCGGAGGTCTCCCGCCCCCGGCGGTTGGTATCGGCCCCGGCTCCCGGCCCCGGCTCCCGGGTGCGGGCGCAGGCGCCGCCACCGGCGCTCGCGCCAACCGGCCCGGCACCCGGCGGCGCCGCCGCCCATTCGCGTCGAAGGCGCGAGACGAAACCCGCACCCATTCACCCGCCCCGCAACCCGATAAAACAGGAAACGTGATCGTCTTCGTTGAGTAACGGCGGCGGTATTGCCAGAGTGGTCAGTGCGCTCTTACGTTCTTCAGAGCCGGATTCTACGTGCGTAGACACAGGTTGAGGAGCTCATCATGGCCAACCTCGTACGTGCCGCTCTCGTCCAGGCCACCTGGACCGGCGATACCGAATCGATGATCGCGAAGCATGAGGAATACGCCCGGCAGGCGGCCGCGCAGGGCGCCAAGGTGATCGGCTTCCAGGAGGTGTTCAATGCGCCGTACTTCTGCCAAGTGCAGGAGGCGGAGCACTACCGGTGGGCGGAGCCGGTGCCGGATGGGCCGACCGTGCGGCGGATGCGGGAGCTGGCGCGGGAGACCGGCATGGTGATCGTGGTGCCGGTCTTCGAGCTCGAGCAGTCGGGGTTCTACTACAACACCGCGGCCGTGATCGACGCCGACGGCAGCTATCTGGGCAAGTACCGCAAGCACCACATCCCGCAGGTCAAGGGGTTCTGGGAGAAGTACTACTTCAAGCCGGGGAACGTGGGCTGGCCGGTGTTCGACACCGCCGTGGGCAAGGTCGGGGTGTACATCTGCTACGACCGCCACTTCCCCGAGGGCTGGCGCGCCCTGGGCCTGGCCGGGGCGCAGCTCGTCTACAACCCCTCGGCCACCTCCCGCGGGCTCTCGGCCTACCTCTGGCAGCTCGAACAGCCCGCCGCGGCCGTCGCCAATGAGTACTTCATCGCCGCGATCAACCGCGTCGGCACCGAGGAGTACGGCGACAACGACTTCTACGGCACCAGCTACTTCGTCGATCCGCGCGGCCAGTTCGTCGGCGACGTGGCCAGTGACAAGGAGGAGGAGCTGATCATCCGCGACCTCGACTTCGGTCTGATCGACGAGGTGCGGCAGCAGTGGGCGTTCTACCGCGACCGGCGCCCCGACGCCTACGAGGGGCTGGTGAAGCCATGAGCAGCAGTAGCGAGGCCACGAGTGGCAGCAGCGAGGCCGTGAGCAGCGGCAGCGAGGCCGTGAGTAGCAGCAGCGAGGCCGTGAGCAGCGGCAGTGCCCCGAGCGACGGCAGCGGCCGCATCCACGCGGCCCTGCACACCCGGCACCGAGCCGTCCTCCCCGACTGGCTCGCCGTCTACTACCAGCGCCCCATCGAGATCACCCACGGCGAGGGCCGCCATGTCTGGGACGCCGAGGGCAACCGCTACCTCGACTTCTTCGGCGGCATCCTCACCACGATGACCGCGCACGCCCTCCCCGAGGTCACCAAGGCCATCAGCGAGCAGGCGGGCCGGATCCTGCACACCTCCACGCTCTACCTCGACCGGCCCATGGTCGACCTGGCCGAGCGGGTCGCCGCCCTGTCCGGCATTCCGGACGCGCGGGTCTTCTTCACCACCTCCGGCACCGAGGCCAATGACACGGCCCTGCTGCTCGCCACCACCTACCGCCGCTCCAACCAGATCCTGGCGATGCGCAACAGCTACCACGGCCGCTCCTTCTCGGCCGTCGGCATCACCGGCAACCGCGGCTGGTCGCCGACCAGCCTGTCGCCGCTCCAGACGCTGTATGTGCATGGCGGGGTGCGCACCCGGGGGCCGTTCGCCGGGCTGTCCGACGGGGAGTACATCAAGGCGTGCGTCGCCGATCTCGAGGACATCCTCGGCCAGGCGCACGGCAATGTCGCCGCGCTGATCGCCGAGCCGGTGCAGGGGGTCGGCGGCTTCACCTCGCCGCCCGACGGGCTGTTCGCCGCCTTCCGCGAGGTGCTCGACCGGCACGGCATTCTGTGGATCACCGATGAGGTGCAGACCGGCTGGGGCCGTACCGGCGACCACTTCTGGGGCTGGCAGGCGCACGACCGCTCCGGGCCGCCCGACATCCTCACCTTCGCCAAGGGCATCGGCAACGGCATGTCGATCGGCGGTGTCGTCGCCTCTGCCTCGGTCATGAACTGCCTGGACGCCAACTCCATCTCCACCTTCGGCGGCAGCCCCATCACGATGGCCGCCGGGCTGGCCAACCTCACCCACCTGGTCGAACACGATCTACAGGGCAACGCCCGCCGGGTCGGCGGACTGCTGATCGAGCGGCTGCGCGCCGCCTGCGCCGGTCTGGACACCGTGCGCGAGGTCCGTGGCCGGGGGCTGATGATCGGCATCGAGCTGGTCGAACCGGGCACCGGCGACCCGTACCCCGAGGGCGCGTCCGCCGTTCTGGAGGCCGCCCGGGAGGGCGGGCTGCTCATCGGCAAGGGCGGCGGGCACAACAGCAGCGTGCTGCGGATCGCCCCGCCGCTCAGCCTCACCGTCGCCGAGGCCGAGGAGGGCGCGGAGATCCTCGAGGCGGCCCTCAGGGCCACCCGGTCCGGAAGGAGCGTGAGCTGATGTCCCGTACCGTGATCCGCGGCGGGCTGGTCGTCACCGCCGCCGAGGAGACCCTGGCCGATGTGCTGATCGAGGACGGGAAGGTCGCCGCCCTCGCCTCGTCCGGCAGCGCGTACGCCCAAGGCTGGACGGCCGACCGTACGATCGACGCCACCGGCAAGTACGTCATCCCGGGCGGGGTCGACGGGCACACCCATATGGAGATGCCGTTCGGCGGCACCTTCGCCTCCGACACCTTCGAGACCGGTACCCGGGCGGCGGCCTGGGGCGGCACCACCACCATCGTGGACTTCGCCATCCAGACGGTGGGGCACGCCCTGCGCGAGGGGCTGGACGCCTGGCACCTCAAGGCGCGGGGCAACTGCGCCATCGACTACGGCTTCCACATGATCCTCTCCGATGTGAACGAGAGCGCGCTCAAGGAGATGGATCTCCTGGTGGGGGAGGGCGTGACCAGCTTCAAGCTGTTCATGGCCTATCCGGGGGTCTTCTACAGCGACGACGGGCAGATCCTGCGGGCCATGCAGCGCGCCTCCGCCAACGCCGGGCTGATCATGATGCACGCCGAGAACGGCATCGCCATCGACGTCCTGGTGGAACAGGCCCTGGCCGAGGGCAGGACCGACCCCCGCTACCACGGTGAGGTCCGCAAGGCGCTGCTGGAGTCGGAGGCGACCCATCGCGCCATCCAGCTCGCCCGGGTGGCCGGGGCCCCGCTGTATGTCGTCCATGTGTCGGCCCAGGAGGCCCTCGCGGAGCTGACGCAGGCGCGTGACCTGGGGCTTCCGGTCTTCGGTGAAACCTGTCCGCAGTATCTGTTCCTGTCCACGGACAATCTCGCCGAACCGGACTTCGAGGGCGCCAAGTACGTCTGCTCCACACCGCTTAGGCCCGTCGAGCACCAGGCCGCGCTGTGGCGGGGGCTGCGGACCAACGACCTCCAGGTGGTCTCCACCGACCACTGCCCGTTCTGCTTCACCGGGCAGAAGGAGCTGGGCCGGGGCGACTTCTCCAAGATCCCCAACGGTATGCCGGGCGTGGAGCACCGGATGGACCTGCTCCACCAGGCCGTGGTGGACGGCCATATCTCCCGCCGCCGCTGGATCGAGATCGCCTGCGCCACCCCGGCCAGGATGTTCGGCCTCTATCCGCGGAAGGGCACCATCGCGCCCGGGACCGACGCCGACATCGTCGTCTACGATCCGGCGGCCCAGCAGACCCTGTCCGCCGAGACCCACCATATGGACGTCGACTACTCGGCGTACGAGGGCAAGCGGATCACCGGGCAGGTCGAGACCGTGTTGTCGCGCGGTGTGCCCGTCATCGACCGGCGGAAGTACACCGGGCGGGCCGGGCACGGCCAGTTCCTCGTCCGCGACACCTGTCAGTACCTCGGCTGAGCCAGGGAGCGAGCATGGACTTCGGACTCGTCCTCCAGACCGATCCGCCCGCCTCGGCCGTCGTCGAGCTGATGCGCCGCGCCGAGCGCAACGGCTTCGGCTACGGCTGGACCTTCGACTCCGCCGTGCTGTGGCAGGAGCCGTTCGTCATCTACAGCCAGATCCTGGCCCGGACCGAGCGGCTGATCGTCGGCCCCATGGTCACCAATCCGGGCACCCGCACCTGGGAGGTGACCGCCTCCACCTTCGCCACCCTCAACGAGATGTACGGCAACCGCACCGTCTGCGGTATCGGCCGCGGTGACTCCGCGCTGCGGGTGGCCGGGCGCAAGCCCAACACCCTCGCCCGCCTCGGCGAGGCCATCGACGCCATCCGCGATCTGGCGGAGGGCAGGGAGGCCGTCGTGGACGGCAGCCCGATGCGCATCCCCTGGATCGAGGACGGCAGGCTGCCGGTGTGGATGGCGGCGTACGGCCCCAAGGCGCTCGCGCTGGCCGGGCAGAAGGCCGACGGATTCATCCTTCAGCTCGCCGACCCCTTCCTGACGGAGTGGATGGTCAAGGCGGTGCGCACCGCCGCCGCCGAGGCCGGGCGGGATCCGGACGCGGTCACCGTCTGCGTCGCCGCCCCCGCGTATATCGGCGACGACCTGGCCCACGCCCGAGAGCAGTGCCGCTGGTTCGGCGGCATGGTCGGCAACCATGTGGCCGACCTGGTCTCCCGCTACGGCGAGCACTCCGGCGCCGTGCCCGAGTCCCTGACCGCGTACATCAAGGAGCGGCACGGGTACGACTACGCGCACCACGGCCGCAGCGGCAATCCGGACACGGCCTTCGTCCCCGATGAGATCGTCGACCGGTTCTGCCTGCTCGGCCCGGCCGAGGCGCATATCGAGAAGCTGGAGCGGCTGCGGGCCCTGGGGGTCGACCAGTTCGCCGTCTACGCGATGCATGACGCGAAGGAGCGCACGCTCGACGCGTACGGCGAGCGGGTCATCCCCGCGCTCACCGGCTGAGCCGCTGACCGCTCAGCCGCGCAACCGCGTATCCGCACCCGTACGCCACATCTGCCGGCCGGCTGACCACCGGCCGGCATTCGGGCCTTCCGGGATCATTCGCCGTACCGTTCTCGCGATTCCGCCGCCCGGCCCGGCAAAGACCCTTTTCCCGAGGAAGGGTCAATTCCGTTTTGGGGTCCGGAGAACAAAGAGCACTCCCGTCCCTGAAACCTTCGAACATGGCTACAATCACCTCGGATTCTGTGCTCTGATATGCCGTCGGCTGAACGACTCCTTGTCAGAGAAGGGTTGGGTATGACGCAAACCGAGGTACCGATAGAAGTGGAGCTCAGAGGGCTCTACAAGGCCCATTATCGGTTTCAGTTCCTGAGCGCGGGATTCCAGTTGGGGCTCTTCGCGCTGGTGGAGAAGGAGCCCGGGCTGGCCGTACGGGAGATCGCCGCACGGCTGGACCTCAAGGAGCAGCCCACCCGCATCCTCCTTCTCGGTTGTACGGTATTCGGGCTTTTGGGCAAGGATGGCGAGGGTTACCGCACCACTCCGCTCTCGAAGCCGCTGACCGCGAACTTCGACGAGTCGCCCGCGTCCAACATTCCCTGGGAACAGCACGGTATCTACCGGGCGATGGCCTGGTTCTGTGAATCCCTCAAGGAAGACACCAACGTCGGACTGCGGCGGGAAATTCCGGGAACGGCGCCCACTCTCTACGGGCGGCTCGCCGAAAATCCCGAGCTGGAGAGCACATTCCACACCATGATGTCGTCGGTGAGCAGGCTCGTGGGCGCCGAACTGGGGGAGAAGCTGGACCTCTCGGGGTGCGGCCACCTCCTGGACATCGGCGGCGGAACGGCCATCAACGCCGCGAGCCTCGCCGCCCGCTGGCCGGACCTGCGCATCACCATCGCCGATCTGCCCTCCGTGGCGACCGCCGCCAACGAGAAGATCGGGAAGCTCGGGCTGGCCGACCGGGTGCGGGCGGTGAGCCTCGACGCCTTCCACGACGAGTTCCCGACCGGCTGCGACGGAGTGCTCTTCGCGCACTTCCTGGAGATCTGGTCCCCCGAGCGGATCCGGGCACTGCTCGCCAAGGCCGCCCGCGCCCTCCCGCCCGGCGGCGGGATCCATGTGGTCACCCCGCGCCAGGACGACGACGGCACCGGACCCGAGCGGGCGGCGATGCTGTCCGCCTACTTCCACACCATCGCCTCCGGCGAGGGCATGGTCTACACGGGCGCCGAGTACGAGCAGTGGTTCCGCGCGGTGGGCTTCGAGCCCACCGGACGGCTGCCCCTGGGCGCGGACACCGTCGTGATCAGCGGCCGCAAGGCGTAGCCGGCCGCAAGGCATAGCCGGCCGTAAGGCACAGTCCGGAACCAGGCGAGGCACCCCCGGCGGGCGGACCCTTCGATGCGGAGGTCGCGGCGGTCCGCACGCCGGGGCATGACCCGCCCCGACCCCGACCAGGAGGCGAACCATGGCCGGCGCCACGAGCCAAGCCACCCCGGGCGACGCGGAGGACGCGGACGACGCGGAGGACGCGGTCGGCGAGAGAGACGGCCCGCCGCCGCACCACCGCCACAAGTGGCTGATCCTGGGGATCTGCTGCATCAGCCTGTTCATGGTGGGCCTCGACACCACCATCGTGAACCTCGCCCTGCCGGCCATCCAGGACGATCTGGACGCCTCGCCCTCGGGGCTTCAGTGGACGGTGGACTCCTACACCGTGGTGCTCGCCAGTCTGCTGATGCTCTCCGGCTCCATGGCCGACCGGTTCGGCAGGCGCCGGACCTTCCAGACCGGGCTGCTGCTGTTCAGCCTGGGATCGCTGCTGTGCGGGCTCGCCACCGGCACCGGTTCGCTCATCGCCTTCCGGATGGTGCAGGCCATGGGCGGCGCCATGCTCAACCCCGTCGCGGTCTCGATCATCGCCAACACCTTCACCGACCTCAGGGAACGGGCCAGGGCGATCGGGCTGTGGGGCGCTGTCGCGGGGGTGAGCATCGCGCTGGGGCCCGTCGTCGGCGGTGCGCTGGTGGACTCGACCGGCTGGCAGGCCGTCTTCTGGGTCAACCTCCCCGTCGCCGCCCTCGCCCTCGTCCTCACCGCGCTCTTCGTCCCCGAGTCCAAGGCCCCGCGGCCGCACAGGCTCGATCCGGTGGGGCAGCTCCTGGTGATCGTGCTCTTCGCGACGCTCACGTTCGGCATCATCGAGGGCCCGGTCAGGGGTTGGGGCTCGGCGCAGATCGTCGGCTGCTTCACGGTGGCGGCCATCGCCGCCGCCACCCTCATCGGCTATGAACTCCGCCGCGCGGAACCGCTGCTGGACGTCCGCTTCTTCCGCAGCCCCTCCTTCAGCGGCGCCATCGCCTCGGCGGTGTGCGGTTTCGCCGCGCTCGCCGGGTTCCTCTTCCTCAACGCCCTGTACCTACAGGACGTACGGGACTTCTCCCCGCTGCACACCGGGCTGCTCACGCTGCCGATGGCCGCCATGACGCTGGTCTCCTCACCACTCGCGGGCCGTATCGTCGGCGCCCGCGGCCCGCGCATCCCCATGGTGATCGCCGGGGCCGGTACGGCGGGGTGCGGGCTGCTGCTGACCCGGGTGGGCGCGGACACCCCCATCTGGTACCTCGTGATCGCCTACGTGGCGTTCGGTATCGGCTTCGGCATGCTCGACGCCCCGCTCACGTACTCGGCCGTGTCCGGGATGCCACGCTCCCAGGCCGGGGTGGCCGCCGCGATCACCTCCACCGGCCGCCAGGTGGGTGCGGCCCTCGGCGTCGCCGTCCTCGGCTCGGTCTCCACCGCCCGGGTACACGGCCCCTTCGCCACCGGCTTCCCCGAGGCCAGCCATCTGGGCTGGGCGATCATGGCAGCCTGTGGTCTGGCCATAGTGACCCTGGCCCTACTCACCACCGGCCCCCGGACCCGCGACCCGGCAGCCCCCACCCCCAAACCACCCGCCGCCCGCCCCACCGAACGCGCGCGCTGACCCCTGCCCGTCCGGTGCCGCCCCGGGCACGCGGCAGC
>NZ_JAHLEM010000777.1 GCF_018883605.1 Streptomyces niphimycinicus
GCCGCCTGCTCGTCCGTGGGGTAAAAGCGGTACTTGAACGCCCGCTTGACCTGCTGCACCATGCCTCACACTCTATCAGCTCCCGTGTGAGGGCGGATGTCGGCCGGAATTCGGTGAACGCCGGATCGCCCTGGCGGCGATTCACCTTTCCCTGCCCTGCTCCGCAGGAGCTTCGTTTGCTGACTTCGGCGATCAGCCGGTCCGAAGGGCTACCGCGGTGAGGCGCGTCATTTCTCGACCGGGGCGGGGGCTTGGGGAAGGCGTAGCTGGAAGCATGCTCCGAGGGTCCGGGGGGTGAGGGTGAGGGTGCCTTTGTGGCGGTGGGCCAGGTCGCGAGCAATAGCGAGGCCCAGGCCGGTGCCGCCCTGGTCGCGGGAGCGGGCGTCGTCGAGCCGGACGAAGCGTTCGAAGATGCGCTCGGCGTCCTCGGTGGGCACGCCCGGTCCATCGTCGTGCACCGTGAGGACGACCCAGTCGTCCTGGTTCCGGATGGTGATCTGGATGCGGTGTGCGGCGTGACGGGCGGCGTTGTCGATGAGGTTGCGCAGCAGCCGTTCGTATTCGTCCGGGTTTCCGTGTACGTGTGCGGGGGCGGTGCTGTCGCAGGTGAGGGTCAACGGTCGTTCGGTGAGCGGATATTGCTCGGCCAGCCGAGAGGCGAGGGCTGTCAGGTCGACGGTTTCGGGACTGGCCACGGGGGTGCGGGTGTCCAGGCGGGCGAGGAGCAGCAGGTCTTCGGCGAGGGCCTGGAGGCGGCGGGTCTGTCGGGCGGCGGTGGTGGCCGCGGCGGGCCAGTCGGTGCGTTCCGGGTAGGCGAGCGCGACTTCCAGGCTGGCCAGCAGTGTGGTGAGGGGGCTGCGCAGTTCATGGGCGGCGTCCGCGACGAAGCGGCGTTGCTGGGAGGCGGCGTTGTCGAGGCGTTGGAGGGTGGTGTTGATGGTGGTGGCCAGGGCGGTGATCTCGTGTCCCGTGGCGGGGACGGTGACGCGTTCGCGGGGGTCGTTCGCGGTGACCGAGGCGGTGAGGACGCGGATGGCCTCGACCGGCCGCAGCGCGATGCGGACGGTGAAGTAGGCGATGGCGGCGATCAGCACAAGGCCGACGAGACCGGCCCGCAGCAGCAGGTCGTCGGTGGTGCCGGCGATCTCCTCGGCTGTGTCCGGGAGCACCACCACATAGGCCCGCAGCGTGGCGTCGGCGGTGACGCCCAGGGCCGCTGCCTTGTCCTTGCCCAGTTCACAGCCACAGATGTCGTGGTACAAGACCAAGTAGGTCTTGCCGGCCAAGTCGTACCCGTACACGGGGTTGTAGTCGCGGCGCTCCGGTATGCGCAGGGGCCACCTCGTATAGCCCCCGAGGTCACTGTCATCCTTTGGTGTCGGGGCGGAGAGCGGGGGTGGAGCGGGCAGCACATGGCGGGCGCGGGGATCGAAGTTCTGCATGGCTCCGCCGGAGGCGACAGCGGTGCGCCGGCCGGTCGCGACGACCTCGTACGGCGCGGCGCTTGCGGGACCGGGAACCGAACCATCCCTCAGCTGATGCACGAGAGCGGCGAGATTCCCCTCGGCACGGTTTTCGGCGATGGTCATGCTCTCGCGGTAGACCTCCTGGTGCACCCACCGGCCGATGCCGACCAGGACAACGGCGGTGGCCAGGGCGGCGGCCAGGGCCGTGCGGGCTCGTACCGAACGCGGCCACCAGCGGCGTCGCGGCTCAGTCGCGTTCACGGTCGTCCACCAGCCGGTAGCCGGTACCCCGTACGGTCTGGAGGGACTTCCGCTGGAACGCGGCGTCCACCTTCTTGCGCAGTGCGCTGACGCGCGCCTCCACCAGGTTGGGATCCTGGGCTTCGTCGGGCCACGCGTGATACAGCAGATCCGCTTTGGAGACCGCCTGGCCCGCCCGGCGGGCCAGCAGCTCCAGCACGGCGAACTCCCGGGGTGTGAGTTCCACCCGGGTCCCGGCCCGGCGGCAGACCCGGCCGGCGACATCCAACGAGAGGTCGCCCACGGCAAGGACGGGCGGGGCGACCGTGGCGGCTCGTCTGACCAGGGCCCGCAGCCGTGCGACGAGCACCATGTAGGAGAAGGGTTTGGCCAGGTAGTCATCGGCCCCCGTGTCCAGGGCCTCTGCCTGATCCCACTCCCCGTCCTTGGCGGTGAGTACCAGGATGGGCGTCGCGTTGCCCTCCCGGCGCAACTGGGCGCAGACCTTGTAGCCGTTGAGTCCGGGCAGCATCAAGTCCAGTACGACAAGGGCGTATTCGCCGGTCCGAGCCATCCACAGTCCCTGCCGGCCGTCATGGGCGAGGTCGACGCTGTAGCCCTCGGCGGTGAGACCGGTGTGCAGGGTATGGGCAAGGTCCACCTCGTCTTCGACCACCAGGATGCGCATGTGGCGCAGCCTCGCACAGCGCCGGCCCGCTTTCCTGATCGGCCGGTCAGGTTGGATCAGCATCCGGTCAACGAGGTCCGGGCACGCTGGCGGCGTTTCCCCGCCACTGCCGAAAGGCCCTGCTGCCGATGTCCCTTGATGAACGTGCCCCCGCCGTGGCCACGACGGTTTCCCCTCCCGTACCCGCCCGTCGGCAATCACCGGGCCCGGCCAAAGCCGTTGTCGTCATCGCGCCCTTGGCGCTGACCATCGCTCTGGGGCTCTGGGGTATCCGCAGGCAGAACACTATGTGGGGGGACGAGTCCGTCACCTATCAGCTCGCGCACCGCGATCTTTCCCAGATATGGCACACCGCCCAGCACATCGATCTGGTCCATGCCCTGTACTACGCCGTGATGCATGAGATCTTCGGTCTCTTCGGCGGAGGGCTGCTGACGTTGCGGCTGCCGTCTGTGCTGGCGATGTCCGTGGCGGCGAGCGGAGTCGGGCTGCTGACGCTACGCCTGGCGGGACCCCGTGCCGGGCTGCTGGCCGGGCTGGTGTTTCCGCTCCTTCCCCAGGTACAGAAGTACGCGCAGGAAGGCCGCTCGTATGCCATGGTCTGCGCCCTGGTCACCTGGGCCACCTATGCGCTCGTGGTCAGCGTCCCGCAGCGCGCCCGGTGGCGGTGGGCGGTCTATGGCTCCACCATGCTGCTGGCCTGTCTGCTCCATGAGTTCGCGGTCCTCGCCCTGGTCGCACACGGCGTCACACTGGTCGTCTCCCGTGTTCCACGACCGGCGCTGAGGGCATGGAGTGTGACCGCCGCGGGCGTTGTGACCGGGCTGTTGCCGCTGGCGATCTGTAGTGCGCAGCAGTCGGGGCAGGTGTCCTGGATCGGCGGACCGGTGCGGCTTCGTTATTTCCTGGTGGTGGCGGTCGTGGGCGTGGTGTGTGCCCGAGCGCCTCTGGGGGTGAAGGGGCCCGTACGGCTTTCCGCGCTGGCTGTGCCGATTCTTGTGCTTCCGGGCCTTCTGCTGCTGATCACCTCACTGGTCAAGCCCCTTTTCGTCGACCGGTATGTGGTCTACGGCAATATCGGGATCGCCGTGCTGCTGGGCGCCTGGATGGATTACTTCCACCGGCGGCAGCGGTCTTCCCGCAACGCGTGGATCGCGGCGGTTGCCGTACTGGCCGCGCTCGTCCCGCCGAGCATTTCACTGAGGACGCCCCAGAGCCGGAGCAATGACGTCACCGCCGTCGGCGCCGCCGTACGCGAGGAGGGCCGCCCCGGCGACGGGCTGCTCTATCTCTCCGGCCAGTACCGGGCCTTCACCGCGGCCCGCCCCGAGGACACCCGTTTCCTGACGGATCTGGCCCTGGCACAGGACGCCGTTTCGTCGAACACACTCGCAGGTGTCGAGCTTCCCGCCCAGGACATAGCGGCACGCATGCTGGAATTCGACCGGATCGTCGCGGTCCGCGGCCCGGCGGGTGCGCACTCGCCCACCAGCCCTCAGGAGCAAGCGAAAACAAGCACCCTGCGACGGTACTTCCGCGAGCACGCAACAACCCATGTCAACGGGGCGCGAGTCACCGTCTATGTCCGAGACCACGACCCATCTCGCCCGCAGCGAGCGGTGAGGTGATGAGGCGGCTGCCGGTCAGTGCCGTAGGTCCTCGGGGGCGCGGCTGATCCAGACCGAGCCGGTGTATTCCGGCCGGTTCTGGATCAGCGTCAGGGTCTCGGCCTCGCCGAGGTGCTGGAGGGGGCGCGCCGGGTCACCGGCGAAGACCAACCGCCGTAAGCGGTCGACAAGTTGGGTCTCGTGCGGGTCGTCGATCTCGATCGGCTTGCCGAGCCAGCCGAGGGCACATGGGCGCACCCCTGCTCTTGCCAAGCGAAGGTCGTCGGTTCGAGGGCATCTTTCGCGCCATCCGTGGCGAGAACGGTCCTGAGTACAGGTACTCATGTGCCTCCCGTACGGGTCGTGATGAGCTGGGCAGGTGGCTGAGCGAATCCCAAGCGGGTGCAGCGGGTGTGTCCTGGTCGGCGCTGAGCTGACGGCCCTGGTGTTGATCTTTCTCGCCTGGGGCGCTTCCTACTTCTCTTGGGATCCGCTGAACGTCGGAGACCCGATCAGTCCATACATCGCGAAGGCGGCTGTTGTGGCCGTGATCGCCGCCGTTACGGCGATCGTGGCCGCTGCGCGCGGTGCATCGGGGGTGGCCTGGGGGCAGGGGGCAGTCGTGTGCCTCACCATCGTGGTCATGCTCGGGGCGAACTTGGTGGGCAGGAGAGTGGAGGAAGAGCACCGGCGCAGCGCGTGTTACGCGGGCTTGGACGCGCCCTGGTGCGAGGACTACACCGTAAACGGCGCAGCCGCCCCCTGAGAGCAGCCGCCCCTGAGAGGCGTTGAAGAGCCCGCCATCGTCGATGGCGGGCTCTTGTGGTCGCTGGAAGCGGCCATCCGTGGTGGAGCCGCCGTAGCAAGGCGACGACCCAGGTCAGGGACGGGCTCAACAAGCACACGGCAGGGGTGCGCCCGTCGCCTTGTTCGGGCGGCTACGGCTCAGTCCGGCAGCCCCCACGGCTTGGCGTCGCCGACGGCCGGGACGTCGCGCGGGGCCGGGTCCGGGCGGTGGCCCCGGGGGGTGATGAGGGCCGTCGCGTCGCGGGCGAGCGGGATCTCGACGCGGCCGGGGCCGGTGCCGCGGTAGCGGAGGGGGCGGCCCCGGTGGTCGCGGACGTCGATCGGGCCGGGGATGCCGTGGTGCAGGACGAGCGGGGCACCGGCCTCGCTGTGGACGCGTATCCAGCGGGTGCGCCCGGCCGAGCGGTCGGCGTCCACGAGGAAGGCGCCCTGGGTGCGCAGGGACTGGACGGAGAGGTCGGGCCAGCGGCGGGAGACGGAGGGGAAGACCCGCAGGACGCCGTTGTGGCTCTGGACGGCCATTTCGAGGATCGACTGGGCCGCCGCCAGGGGGCTTTCGGTGGCGAGGTTGCCGCCCTCGACGTACATGGTGTTCGGGGTGATCCAGGCGTTCTTGATCAGGTTGCCGTCCGTGAGGAAGGTGAGGAAGTCCAGGGCCTCCTCGGGCCGTTCCATGCGCGAGGCCATGGAGGAGGCGACGGCGTAGCTGTAACCGGCCCACAGGCTGCGGTCCTTGACCCAGTGGTCGAAGGTGGTGCGCATGATGTCCCGGTCGGCCGGGCGGTCCCAGTCCAGCTCGTGCAGCGGGTAGAGCCAGAGCATATGGGAGAAGTGGCGGTGGGACTCGGTGAGCGGCTTGTCGGCGCCGATCATGATGCCGGTGGCATCGCGGGGGTAGGCCACGAGGCGGTCGAGGATCTCGCGCCAGCGCCGGGCGCGGGGGTGGTCGGTGCGGAGGATGCGCAGGCAGTCCAGGAGGGTGGCGCAGCCCCAGCGGAGCAGCGAGAGGTCGTAGGTGCAGTCCTCGGCGTCGGCCCACTCCGGTGAGCGGGTGAGCGGCAGATGCAGTTTGCCGTCGCCGCCCTCGTGGAGGAAGTGGTCGTAGAAGTTCACCGCCTTGGCGAGGATCGGGAAGAGGACGTCGCGCACGATGCGGATGTCCATGGTGTGGCGGTAGCTGAGCCAGATGTTGTGCATGGCCCAGATGAGATTGCCGTTGTTGTCGGTCTTGGTGGCGGTGCCGGGGATGCCGACGGTCTTGTCGCCGGGGCGCAGCAGCCAGTCGGAGGGGTGGGCCAGCGCGTAGGTGTCGCCGTCCCGGTACTCCGGGGGGACGGACAGCGGCAGGTTCTTCTCGAACTCCTTGAAGGTGGAGGTGACGGAGTCGAGTTCGAGGTGGTTGGAGCCCTGGATGAGCCAGGTGGCGATCTGGACGTTGAGGTTCCACCAGACCGCGGTCCAACTGCCGCCGGTCTCCGGGTACCACGGCCCCCATTCGGACATCGAGGGCCCGTCGGCGCGGGTGGCGCAGGCGACCTTGTAGAGCTGGATCCAGTAGAAGCTCTGTAGCCGTTTGTCGGGTACGGAGACCAGGCTGTGCTGGTAGAAGCGGTGCCACCAGGCGCGATGGGAGCGCACCAGGTCGTCGGGGTCGGTGGCCAGGGTCCGGGCCACCTCGGCGACGGCCAGTTCGGTGGTGTGCGACAGGTCCTCGGGGTGGCGGTAGACGATATGGGCGGCCAGCAGCCTGCCGGTGCCCACGCGGCGTTCCCGCCAGGCGGTGGTCCAGCCGCCGCCCGCGATCAGCGGCTGCTCGACGTAGTGGGTGGCGCCCGTGGAGCCGGTGCGGGGGTCGGGGTTGCCGGTGTAGTCGGCGGGCTTGTCCTTGGTGCGGGGCGAGGCGGCGGGCAGCCAGGTGAACGACCAGGCCGCGGCCTCCTCACCGGCGCTGGGCCGGGTGGAGATCAGCAGCGCGCCACGGGTGTTGTGCACCAGCATCGAGAAACGGACGCTGCCCCGGGTGGTGGTGATGGTGCCGCGCAGCTCGGCGTCCCAGAGGTCGAGCGTCCAGTCGACACCGGTCACCTCTCCGGCGAGGGTGAGGTCGAAGTGGCCGATGGGCAGGCGGGAGAAGCCGTAGGGGGCGCGCCACTGGGGGCGCTGGTCCTGCACCTGGGTGTGGCTGAGCATGACCTTCACGGAGCGCGCCGTCTCGCCCTTGTACACCACCGCGCCGAGCAGGCCGTTGGCCAGGAAGGGGCCGTCCTTCCAGTCGCCGGGCATCCGCCGCCACCGCGGGGCGGCGGCCCTGGCCATGCGTTCGGGCAGGGCCGCCGCTCCGCCGGACACCCGGGGAGCGGCCCAGGCGGTGCTCGATCCGGCCAGCCAGCCTCCGGTGCCGACCGCGGCGGCGGTGCCGATCACACCTCTGCGAGAGATCCCGTTCCAGATCCCGTTCCCTGTTGGCGCGGTCACGTATGTGCCTCCCATATCCGGTGATGAACTACCGGAATGGTGCAGTGCACTTGGGCACCTGGGAATACCTCCGACGTATAGAAATTCAACGGGCTACGTATTCGCAGGTGAGGCGGGCTCAGCTCCTCACATTGGGTTGCCGAGGTTCGGAGTGAGCCGATGTCTCGCCATCGGCGGTCGCGGTCATAGCTCGGCGAGTTCCGCCCGCAGCCGTACCGTCTCCGCCGGATCCCAGCCGTCGTGCGGCACCGACGACAGCAGAAGCCGGGTGTACGGATCCGCCGGGGTGTCCAGCACCCGGGCCGTCGGACCCGTCTCGACCGCACGGCCGCGCCGCATCACCAGCGTGTCGTCCGTGATGTGCCGTACGACGGCAGGTCATGGCTGACGAAGACCAGGGCCACGCCGGTCTCCCGGCGGATATCGGCGAGCAGCCGGAGGATGCGCCTGGATGGACACGTCCAGGCCGGCCGGCCGGACGGGGCCCGCCGCGCCGTCATGCTCGGCTTCGACGTGGACGGCCCCACCCGGTGGCTCGACGACCGCGCCACCGGGGCCATGACGATGCGCAGGGGCGGGGCCACGGCCGCGTGCACGGGGGGGGCCGCCGACAGCGTCGCGTCAAGACTTCCCGTCCTCGCGTCAGCGTCGCGTCAGGGACCGCCTCCCGCCACAAGGCGCGGGACTTACCGTCCTGTCCGGGCCCCGGTCCGCCGTCCGGTCCAGGGCCTTCCCCGCTCCCCCTGGAGGCACGTCATGACCAACCATCTCTACGGAGACGACCCCGAGCCCGACGAACCCGTCCCGGCCGGACGCGTCCCTGTACGTCCTCGTCCGGCCGGGGCCTGCCGGCTGCGCCATGCGCATCTTCCGTACCGTTCCTGGGCAGTGGGCGGGAGTGAGCCCGCTCACTGGCACGCCCCGAACGGTTTTGGGCACTCCCCCAGCTACCGCTGGGAGGTACCCCCTGGTCGTCCGCTTTCGCGTCCCGGGCGGCGACACGGATCGCGTCCGTGGTCCGAGCCGGGCGGGCGGAGTCCCTCACGACCTGGCCATGTGGATCTGGCCAGAGGCGACGGGGAGGCCCTGAACCATCACTCTGGTGGAGCAGGGGCCCCGCACGCCGGCACCGCACCCGGCGTCCCAGATCGCACAGCCACGCTAACCCGACCCGCCCATGGCGCCGCAAGGCCAGAAGCCGACCATCACACGATCGAGCTAAACCGGCCTTACACACGCTCCCGGACGAGCAGTTGCCAACCCCCCATGGCGGCCGTACCTGCCGTCGGCTTCTCCACCCGGCAGCGGCTGACCGCCGTCCTCGGCACCCGGCAGCCGTGGATCCGGCTCGGCGAACCGGCGCTGCGCGCCCTCACCGAGCCGCTCGGCGCCACCTCGCTCACCGTGGACCCGCGGCTCGCGGTCCGCGAGGTCGCGCGGCC
>NZ_JAHLEM010000778.1 GCF_018883605.1 Streptomyces niphimycinicus
ACACGCTCCCGGACGAGCAGTTGCCAACCCCCCATGGCGGCCGTACCTGCCGTCGGCTTCTCCACCCGGCAGCGGCTGACCGCCGTCCTCGGCACCCGGCAGCCGTGGATCCGGCTCGGCGAACCGGCGCTGCGCGCCCTCACCGAGCCGCTCGGCGCCACCTCGCTCACCGTGGACCCGCGGCTCGCGGTCCGCGAGGTCGCGCGGCCGGTGCCGGAGCGCCGCGACGACACCACGCTCGCCCGGCGC
>NZ_JAHLEM010000779.1 GCF_018883605.1 Streptomyces niphimycinicus
CCGGGACCGCGGCGCGGGCGGCGGCGCGCACGGCGTCGCTCGACGAGCCGCGGACCAGCCCGCAGGCCGCCGGGAAGGCGGCGATGAGCGGATGGCTGGCCGACGGCGCGGGTATCAGCAGCGGCGGCTGCGGCGGTGGGGAGGCGCGGGCCACCGCGACCGTGGAGATCCCCTCCGTCATCCCCGGCTTCGACTTCGGCAGCGCCGAGAAGAGCGCCACGATGCCCTGCGACGACGGCGAAGGAGACGGCGGAAACGGCGGCCCCGCGCCTGCCGCGATGGGAGGCGACCGATGAGCCTGCGGGCCCGTATCACCGCGCCCGAGGGGCCCGGTGAGAGCGGCGGCGGACGCCAGGACGGCCATCTCGTCTCCGCCTACCGCGCCAAGCTGCTCGAGGAGATCGACCTCGCGGAGATGTCCTCGCTCGCCACCGCCGAGCGCCGCTCCCGGCTGGAGCGGGTGCTCGGCCACATCATCAGCCGAGAGGGCCCGGTGCTCTCGACCACCGAGCGCTCCCAGTTGATCCGCCGGGTGGTGGACGAGGCGCTCGGCCTCGGGGTGCTCGAACCGCTCCTCGAGGACGCCTCCATCACCGAGATCATGGTCAACGGCCCGGACCAGATCTTCGTGGAGCGCTCGGGCCGGGTCGAGCAGGTCCCCGTCCGGTTCGCCTCCGAAGAGCAGTTGATGCAGACCATCGAGCGCATCGTCTCCACGGTCAACCGCCGAGTGGACGAGTCGAATCCGATGGTCGACGCCCGGCTCCCGTCCGGTGAGCGCGTCAACGTGATCATCCCGCCGCTCGCCCTCACCGGCGCCACGCTCACCATCCGCCGCTTCCCCCGCGCCTACACCCTCCATGAGCTGATCGGCATGGGCACGCTGGACGAGCAGATGCTGCTGCTGCTCGCGGCGCTGGTGCGCGCCAAGTTCAACGTCGTGGTCTCCGGCCCCACCGGCTCCGGCAAGACCACGCTGCTCAACGCCCTCTCCGGGCTGATCCCCGACGGGGAGCGCATCATCACCGTCGAGGACGCCGCCGAGCTCCAATTGCAGCAGACGCATGTCATCCGGCTGGAGTCCCGGCCGCCCAACGTCGAGGGCAAGGGCCGTATCACCATCCGCGACCTGGTCCGCAACTCGCTGCGGATGCGCCCCGACCGCATCATCGTCGGCGAGGTGCGCGGCGGTGAGACCCTCGACATGCTCCAGGCCATGTCCACCGGCCATGACGGCTCGCTGGCCACCGTCCACGCCAACAGCGCCGAGGACGCGCTGATGCGGCTCCAGACGCTCGCCTCCATGTCGGAGGTGTCGATCCCCTACGAGGCGCTGCGGGACCAGATCAACAGCGCCGTGGACTGCATCGTCCAGCTCGTCCGCAACGCCGACGGCTCCCGCCGGATCAGCGAGATCGCGCTGCTCGACAGCCACGGCCACGAGGCGTACCGCATCGCCACCGTCTGCCGGTTCGACGCCCAGCCGATGGGCGCGGACCGGGTGGTGCACGGGCGGTTCGGCTACTTCCCGCTGCCGGAGCGGGTCGCGGAGCGGCTGCGGATGGCGAGCGAATCGGTGCCACCGGCCTTCGGCGTGGCCGCCTTCCCGGCCCAACTGGCCACCCGCGCCGCCGGATACGACCCGTACGACCGGCCGCCGCATGACCGGCCGCCGCATGACCGGCCGCCGCATGACCGGCCGCCGTACGACCGGCCGCCGTTCGGTCGGCCCCCGCACGACCGACCCTCATCCGACCCACCCCCGTTCGACCCACCCCCGTTCGACCCCAGGGACCGGAGGTAGCAGGCCCCATGGACCATCTCGCGACGGCGGCCCTCGGCGCGA
>NZ_JAHLEM010000078.1 GCF_018883605.1 Streptomyces niphimycinicus
CAACCGCGCCTTCGACCAGGTCCTGATGGATGTGGCCCTGCACAAATGCGGGGTGACCTTCGTACTGGACCGCGCCGGTATCACCGGCACCGACGGGGCCTCGCACAACGGCATGTGGGACATGTCGCTCCTCCAGGTCGTCCCGGGCCTGCGGATCGCCGCCCCGCGCGACGCCGACCAGGTCCGCGCCCAGTTGCGCGAGGCCGTGGAGGTGGCGGACGCGCCGACCGTGGTGCGCTACTCCAAGGGCGCGGTGGGCCCGGCGGTCGCGGCCGTCGGGCGGATCGGCGGCATGGACGTGCTGCGGGAGCCCGCGGCGGCCGACCGCGAGCAGCCCGATGTGCTGCTGGTCTCGGTGGGCGCACTGGCCCCGATGTGCCTGGAGATCGCCGACCTTCTCGACAAACAGGGCATTTCCACTACGGTGGTCGACCCCCGCTGGGTCAAGCCGGTCGACGAGGAGCTGCCCGCCCTCGCCGAGCGCCACCGCGTCGTCGTCACCGTCGAGGACAACAGCCGGGTCGGCGGTGTGGGCTCCGCCGTCGCCCAGGCGCTGCGCGACTCCGGCGTCGACATGCCGGTGCGCGACTTCGGCATCCCGCCGCGCTTCCTCGACCATGCCTCCCGTAAGGAGGTCATGGCGGAGATCGGGCTGACCGCACCGGACATCGCCCGTCAGGTCACCGGGCTGGTCTCCAGGATCGGTGGCCGCTACGGAAGCGAGTCCGCGGACGCGGGCTCCGGCGCCGATGTGGCCCGCTCGACGGCGGCCGAGCCGGTGCGCGACTGAGCCACCGGGCCACCCGCCCCCTTTCCGCCGCCTGGGCCGGTCGGAGCCGCCTGCTCCGACCGGCCCAGCGTGCGTCCCCCGGGCCCGCCCCCATCGGGTGAATCGGCCGGGGCTTGGGGTGTGCGCACCTCCCTGCCGCCCGGTTGGCAGAACCATGGGCGCCCACGGGGCACGGGCAGGCGCGGAGGTGGCATCGGTGAGCGAGCGGGAACCCGAGGGCCGCTCCGGCGGCGGCACTGGTGGCGATGGCGGCCGTAAGGGCCGGCCGGACTATCTGCGGACGAAGTCGATCGAACAGTCCATCAAGGACAGCGAGGAGCCCGAACACGCCCTGACCCGGTCGCTGTCCGCCCTGGATCTCACGGTCTTCGGCGTCGGCGTGATCATCGGGACCGGCATCTTCGTCCTCACCGGGGCCGTCGCCAAGGAGCAGGCGGGCCCCGCGACCGCCCTCGCCTTCGTCGTCGCGGGCATCGTCTGCGCGCTGGCCGCGCTCTGCTACGCCGAGTTCGCCTCGACCGTGCCGGTGGCCGGATCCGCGTACACCTTCTCGTACGCCTCGCTGGGCGAGCTGCCCGCCTGGACCATCGGCTGGGACCTGGTGCTGGAGTTCGCGCTCGGCACCGCCGTGGTCGCGGTCGGCTGGTCCGGCTATATCCGCTCGCTGCTGGCCAACGCCGGCTGGGAGCTGCCCGCCGCCCTGTCCGGGCCCGACGCGGCACACGGCTTCTCCTTCGACGTACTGGCCGCCGCGCTGGTGCTGGCGATCACCGTGATCCTGGTCCTCGGGATGAAGCTGTCGGCGCGGGTCACCTCGGTGGTGGTCGCGGTGAAGGTGGCGGTGGTGCTGCTGGTCATCATCGCGGGCTCGTTCTTCATCGACCCGGCCAACTACCACCCCTTCATCCCCGAGGCCAAGGGCACGATCTCGGGCTCGGGACTCACCGCACCGCTGATCCAGCTCATGTTCGGCTACCAGCCGACGACCTTCGGCGTCGAGGGCATCTTCACCGCCGCCGCCGTGGTCTTCTTCGCCTTCATCGGCTTCGACGTGGTGGCGACCGCCGCGGAGGAGACCAGGAACCCCCAGCGGGACATGCCCCGGGGCATCCTCGGCTCGCTCCTCATCTGCACCGTGCTCTATGTCGCCGTGTCGATCGTGGTCACCGGGATGCAGAAGTACACCCGGCTGACGGTGGACGCCCCGCTCGCCGACGCCTTCAAGGCCACCGGACACCCCCTCTACGCGGGCTTCATCAGCTTCGGCGCCGCGGTCGGGCTCACCACGGTGTGCATGATCCTGCTGCTCGGCCAGAGCCGGGTGTTCTTCGCCATGAGCCGGGACGGGCTGCTGCCCAGGGTCTTCTCCCGGGTGCATCCGCGCTTCGGCACGCCCTACCGCTCGACGATCCTGCTCGGCATGATCATCGCCATCGTCGCCGGGTTCACCAGCATCTCCCAGCTCGCGGCCCTGGTGAACATCGGCACGCTCTTCGCCTTCGTCGTGGTCGCGCTCGGCGTGCTGATCCTCCGCAACACCCGGCCCGATCTGCCCCGCGCCTTCCGCACGCCATGGGTGCCGGTGCTGCCGATCGTGTCGGTGGTCGCCTCTCTGTGGCTGATGCTCAATCTGCCCGCCGAGACCTGGCTGCGGTTCGCGGTGTGGATGGTCATCGGCTTCGTCGTCTACTTCCTGTACGGGCGCCGCCACAGCCGGGTGACCGGGACGGGGAGGCGCGGGGAACAGGGCCCGCGCGGAGCCGCCTGACCGGTCCCTAGCCGTCGGGGCGGACCGACCGGGGGCCCGTCGTCAGCGCGCCCAGCGCCGTGACCCGGGCCCGCAGCCCCTGGTCCGCCGTCACCACCAGGCAGCGGCGCCCCTTGTCACGGGCCGCCACCACCTGCACGATCCGGTCGTCGCCGCTGCCCGGGGCGCTCTCCACCCGTACGCCCTCCACCGGCTCCACCCCCCGCGCCGCGCCCTCGACCACCATCACGATGTCCACCGGAGGGCGGGTGGCCCAGCCGGGCACCCCCGGGCGGTCGGCGAGCCCGGTCCCGGCCAGGGCGGCCAGCCGGTCGCGGAGCCGCTCGGCGGCGCCGCGGCGGTCACGCCACCAGCCGTCGGGGACCGAGCCGATGACATTGGCGGCATCGACGACCACAAGTCCATCCATAGTCCAGGCAAATTACTATGGACATCGTTCGATCAGGTGGACCAGCTCGGGGAAGGTTGGCAGCGGGCCATGGCGTTGCGGTTGCTCCGCGGCAAGGACGACAGGCTCACGGCCTATGCACTGGTGGCAGGCGGTGTGGCGCGCTGGACGGAAGACCGGCCCGCGGGGCCGGAGTGGACGGGCCCCTGGCTGATCGAGGCTCCCGGCCTGGTCAGTCTGACCGTCGCTCAGAGCGCTGAGGGGTACGCGCATCTGGTGGGGCTTCGGCGCCGGCCGGACGGCGCGGGCCGGCCGGCCCGCATCGACATCGTCCACGCCACCCAGTTCCAGAGCGGCCGCCCGCTGACGGCGTGGCACTCGCTGGGCACCCCGCACCCGAAGGACCCCCGTAAGGCCGAGCGGACCGGCGCGCCCGCCATGGCGGTGGACTCCTCCGGTGCCCTGCGCGTCTTCGTCCGCAACGCCGGGGGCGGGGTGAGCGCGCGACGGCAGGACCCCAAGGGGACCTGGGAGCGCTGGACCGACTGGAAGGGCACGGATGTGCTGGGCGGCCTTTCGGCGGCCGCGACCGCCGACGGCCGGCTCGAACTGCTCGCACCGGCCGGAAAGGGCGCCGCGCTGCGCTGGTACCAGCCCACGCCCGGCGCCGCCCCGAAGCGGGGCGAGGACGTCCCCGCCGACGCCCGGCCGGATTCCGCGGCCGTGGTGGAGACCAGCCCCGGCACCCTCACTCACTACTGGCGCGACGCCGACAGCGGCGAGCTGCTGGCCTGGCGGCCGGACGTCCCGGCCCCCGCGCCGCTGGGCGG
>NZ_JAHLEM010000780.1 GCF_018883605.1 Streptomyces niphimycinicus
TACGACCGGCCGCCGTTCGGTCGGCCCCCGCACGACCGACCCTCATCCGACCCACCCCCGTTCGACCCACCCCCGTTCGACCCCAGGGACCGGAGGTAGCAGGCCCCATGGACCATCTCGCGACGGCGGCCCTCGGCGCGACGCTGGTGTGCGGCGCGCTGGGCGTCGTGGGCGTGCACACCTACGTCCGCGGCAAGGAGCAGCAGCGCGCGCTGATCGACCGGCTCTCGGAGACCGGCCCGCTGCCGGGCACCGGCCGGGCGCGCCGCTTCGCCGGGATCGACCGGCGGCTGCGCGCCACGTCCCTGGGCCGGAAGCTGGAGCTGCGGCTGGCGGCGACGGGCCTGGAGATCACCCCGGGGGAGTTCTTCGTCTATACGGCGGGGGCGGCGGCCGGGCTGTGGCTGATCGCGGCGTCCTTCCTCGCCGCGTTCTTCGGCCCGATAGCGGCGGTGGTCGCCGTCTGGGGGTCCTTCGCGTTCCTCAGTTGGCAGCGGCAGAAGCGGATAGAGCGCTTCATCAACCAACTGCCGGAGCTGTCACGGATCCTGGCCAACGCCACCCAGGCCGGGCTGGCGCTGCGCACCGCGCTCGGCATGGCGGCGGACGAGCTGGAGGCACCGGCGGGCGAGGAGCTGGCCAAGGTCGCGGCCAAGCTGGCCGTCGGCCACTCGATCGACGACGCGCTGGAGGAGCTGGCCGAGCGGCTGCCCTCCCGGGAGCTGGTGGTGCTGGTCACCACGCTGGTGCTGTCCAACCGCGCGGGCGGGACCGTGGTCAGCTCGCTGCGCAACCTCACCCAGACGCTGGAGGAGCGCAAGGAGACCCGGCGGGAGGTGCGCACCCAGCTTTCGCAGGTGACCGTGACCGCCTATGTCGTACCGCTGCTGGGGATCGGGACGCTGTTGCTGATGAACCGGATCTCGGCCGGTTCGCTGGACCGGATGACCTCGTCCTTCTGGGGGCAGGCGGCGGTGGTCGTGGCCTTCTGCCTGTACGGGATCGGCTTCTTCCTCATCCGTCGCATGTCCAAGATCGACGTCTGAGAACGTCTGAGAACGTCTGAGAACGTCTGAGAACGTCCGAGAACGCCCACGACCGTCCGAGAGGGGACTCAGGGAGATGGCACTGCTGCTGGCGCTGGCGGCCGGTCTCGCCGTGGCGGGCATCGCCTACGGCATCGTGCTGTACCGCAGCGAGGCCAAGCTGCCCAGCGACCTGGCGGTGGCCCTGGAGGTCGGCTCCAGCCGGACGACCGCGGTCGGCTCGGCAGTCGACCGGCTGGGCATCCGCTACGCCCCGCTGGTGCTGCGGCTGATGGGCGAGAAGCGGGTGGCCAGGGTCCGCCGCCGGATCGATCTGGCGGGCAATCCGGGCGGTCTGACGGTGGACCGCTACGCGGCCCGGCGGGCGGTCTACGGGGCGCTCGGCTTCGGCGGGGCGCTGATGATGCTGGTCAAGGGTCAAGTCCTGCTGGCGCTGGTGCTGGTGGCGTTCGGGCTGTTCTGGATCGAGGTGGGCATCTGGGCGGCGGTGCGGGAGCGTAAGGACGCGATCGAGCGGACACTGCCGGACTTTCTGGATGTTCTGGCCGTCGTGGTGAGCGCCGGATTGAGCTTCCGTCAGGCCCTGGACCGGGTCGCGGAGAAGTACGAGGGTCCCTGGGCGGATGAACTTCGCATCACACTTCGGCAAATGGACATGGGCGTCAGTCGCCGCCACGCGTTCGAGGAGCTACGTAAACGCAATGACTCGGAGCAGGTCGCGCAGTTCGTCACGGCCCTTCAGCAGGGGGAGGAGCTGGGCGCTCCGATTGTCGAGACGCTGATCGCCATTGCGAACGACATGCGCCGTACGGACGCCCAGAACGCGCGGCGGCGCGCGGCGCGCGCGGTGCCGAAGGCGACCATGGTCATCACGACCTTCATGGTGCCCGGAACCATGGTGCTGCTCGTCGCGGGGTTCTTCATCGGCTCGGGCACCGACTTCGGCTCGGTGACCGGGGACTGACGGTCTCTTTTAGGTGAAGCTCCTTCGCGGTTGCAATTGAATGTGGGACAGTCGTCGACGGAGAACTCCTCGGTGGCGGGAGGGGGTGAGACGGATGCACGACCGGGGCCGGTCGGCACGTCCATGGTTCGAACGTGGTGAACGGGGAAGGCAATGCTTCCTAGGGCACTGTTCCGAGACGGCTGTTTCGGCGTACTTTGCTCGTGTCGCGAGCGACACCACGGGGGTTGAGTCGCCGGACCATGGTGGGACGGCAGCCCATGGAGGGGAACACAATGGGGAAGCGCGTCATGCGGAACGATCGGGGACAGACCTCGATCGAATATCTGGGCATCATCGCCGTGGTGGTGGCCATCGTGCTGGTCCTGTCGACCACGGACTTCGGCAGCATGATCGCGAACGCCATCTCCGACAAGATCTCTCAGGTCGTCGGCATCTGACCTGTCCCGTGACAGCGCGCCGAGATCTCAGGAGCGACGCGGGGCAGGCATTTCCGATCTACATCACGGCGGTGGCGGGCCTGCTCTTCCTCGCGCTTGCCCTCTTCGCCGTCGGTCAGGCCGGAGCCACCCGCAACGGCGGACAGACCGCCGCCGACGCGGCGGCCCTCGCGGCCGCCCAGGACTACCGCGACCAGTTGCGCAAGGGGTTCCTGGAGGCGATCGCGAACGGCAGCGCATGGGACGATCTGCTGGACGGACGGGGATTGGGCTCGACCAGCGCCTGTGACGAGGCGCGGTGGTTCGCCGGTCGGAACGGTGCGGATGTGACCGACTGCCACGGGCCCGAGCTCCTGCCGACGTCCTTCACCGTCACCGTCAGGACGCGGAAGCCCGTGGGCAAGACCGTCATCCCCGGCACGGAGACCAAGCACGCGAAGGCGACGGCCAAGGCGGTCGTCACCCCGCGCTGTACGGCCGAGCCGCCCGCCCCGCCGACCGGGCGGCCCGACGACGGCCGCAAGGGTGACGGCGGCGGCAAGGACGATGGCAAGGGCGGCGACGGCGGCAAGGACGATGGCAAGGGCGGCGACGGCGGTAAGGACGACGGCAAGGACGACAAGCCGCCCATCGGCCTCCGTTGCGACGGACTCGACCTGACCATCGACCCGGCGCATCTCGACCTCTTCCCGGACGCCAAGGACCTGTTCTCCGTGCACCTTGCCGACTGATGGCCGACTGACGAGCGAACGAAGAGCAAAGGACAGCGAGCGATGAGCATTCGGCACACGACGAAGGCCCGGAGGGGGGCCGCCGCGACGGCGCTCGCCGCGGCCCTGGCCCTCGCCGTGGCCGGGTGCGGCAGCGGCGACGGCGACAAGAAGCCCGACGACGGCGCGGACCGGACGTCGACCGCGTCCAAGGATGACGGCGGGGATCAGCAGCCCGCCGCGGACTCGTCCAAGACCATCGGCGAGATGAAGGGGCCGGGCGGGATCGTCGTCACCCTGCACTCCGCGGAGCGCGACGACGGCGGGTTCGTCACGGTGAGCGCCACGGTCACCAACCACGGCAGCCGGCTCTTCAACGCGATCGACTGGCGCTCGAAGGAGACCGAGGTGAAGTCCCTGTCGTCCGTCTCGGGAGCATCCCTCATCGACGAGAAGGGCAAGAAGCGCTATCTCGTCCTCCGGGACACCGACGGCCAGTGCCTGTGCACCACGGGGCTCTCCGGGATCAAGCCCAATGAGAGCCGTCCGCTGTTCGCCCAGTTCCCGGCCCCGCCGAAGAGCGTCAAGGACATCGACTTCCAGATCCCGACCATGCCGTCCGTCAGCATCACCCTCTCCGGATGAGCCGGGCCATGACACCGCAGACAACGGCCCGCCGCCCCGCGCGCCGCGGCCCCGTGCTGGCCGCGCTGGCCTCCACCGCGCTCCTGGTCACCCTCACCGCCCCGGCGCCGCCCGCCCACGCGGACAGCGGCCCCGGCGCGCCCGCCGACACCACCCCGCCCCTGAAGATCGACGCCAAGGACTCCGATCTGCGGATGCCCGAGGGCGCCAAGCTGGCACCCGGCCGGGTCCTGGACATCAAGTCCGTGGTCGAGACGGACGACGGCGACGAGCGGCGGGAGGACACCAACGCCAAGGTGAAGTTCGCCCTCCAGGCCGAGGTGCTCTTCGGCAAGGACAGCGCCAAGCTGGGCGGCGAGGCGAAGGCCCGGATCAAGGAGATCGCCTCCGAGGCCGAGCGGCAGAGCGCCAAGAGCGTCCGCGTCTTCGGCTTCACCGACGACCTGGGCTCCGCGAGTCATGGCATCGTGCTGTCGAAGCAGCGGGCCAACGCGGTGCAGCAGGCGCTCGCCGAGGACCTCGACCCCTCGGTCAACTACGAGATCCGGGGCTACGGCGAGCAGTACCCGATCGCGGACAACGCGAGCGAGGAGGGCCGGAAGCGCAACCGCCGGGTGGAGGTCAGCTTCCCCAGGACCGCCTGAGCTGGCCCGGCTCCCGGCTCCCCGGGGACGGGCGGGCTGAGCGGCCCCGGCTCCCGGCTCCCCAGAACCGCCGGAGCGGTCCCGGCGGCGCGATGCCGCATCATGGGTGTGCCGATCACACCATCCGCCGGAGTCCGTTCTGAGTACCGCCGTCGCCGAGTCCCTTTCCGTTGTCCTGCTGCTCGGCGTACTGGCCTTCGCGGTGGTGCGCCCCCGGGGGCTGCCGGAAGCGGTCGCGGCCGTGCCCGCCGCCGGGATCGTCGTGGCCGCCGGGGCGGTCTCGCCCGCCCGGGCCTGGGCGGAGACCCGGGAGCTGCTGCCCGTCGTGGGCTTTCTGGCCGCCGTACTGCTGCTGGCCCGGATGTGCGCGGACGAGGGGCTCTTCGAGGCGGCGGGCCAGGCCGTGGCGCGGGCCTGTGCGGGGCGCACCGACCGGCTCCTGGGCGGGGTGTTCGCCGTCGCGTCCGTCATTACCGCCGTGCTGAGCCTGGACGCCACCGTGGTGCTGCTCACGCCCGTGGTGTTCGCCACGGCGGGCAGGCTCGGGGCGCGATCCCGGCCGCATGTGTACGCCTGCGCCCATCTGTCGAACTCGGCGTCCCTGCTCCTTCCGGTCTCCAACCTCACCAATCTGCTCGCCTTTCAGGCGGGCGGGGTCTCCTTCACCCGTTTCGCCGTGCTGATGGGGCCCGCCTGGCTGCTGACCATCGGCATCGAGTACCTGGTCTTCCGCCGCTTCTTCGCCGACGATCTGGCCGCCGGGACCTCCGAGCCCCCGCCCGCCGACTGGCCCCGGGTGCCGGTCTTCGCGCTGACCGTGCTGCTGCTGACCCTCGCCGGGTTCGTCGGGACCTCGCTGGCGGGGCTCGACCCCCAGTGGGCGGCCTGGGCGGGCGCCCTCGTGCTCACCGTAAGGGCGCTGCGGCGCCACGAGACGACCGTAAGGGGGGCCATCGGCGCGGCCGGGCCGCTGTTCTGCCTGTTCGTGCTGGCGCTCGGGGTGGTGGTCCAGGCCGTGCTGGCGGGCGGTCTCCAGGACGCGCTGACCCAGGTGCTGCCCACCGGGGCGAGCCTGCCCGCGCTGCTCGGGATCGCGGCGGTCGCGGCGGTGCTGGCCAACCTCATCAACAATCTGCCCGCCGTGCTGGCGCTGCTGCCGATCGCCTCCGCGGGCGGCACCGGGCCCGTGCTCGCCGTGCTGATCGGCGTCAACCTGGGCCCCAACCTCACCTATGTCGGCTCCCTGGCCACCCTGCTGTGGCGGCGCATAGTGCATCACCATGAGCCGGACACCGGCTCCGACCTGGGGGTGTTCACCCGTCTGGGGCTGCTGACCACACCGGCGACCGTGGTGGTCGCGACGGCGGCGATGTGGATGATGCTGAAGGTCACCGGAAGCTGAGAGCCGCCGCCGCGACGGTCCGTCGCGGCGGCGGCTCTTTCAGACCGCTGTCAGGATTCGATCCAGTTGTGCGCCTGGGCGAGCTCGATGACCCGCCTGCGCACCTGCTTGATCTGGTCGGCGGTCAGGCTGCCGCCCATCTCGACCAGCGCCTCGGTGAGCTCCTGCCGCAGCTCGGCGACCGACAGCACATCGCACATGGTGTCGTCGCCGTCCGGCCCGGAGGAGGGCCGTACGACCGGCGCGGCGGCGCGCTCCAGGACGCGGACCTCGGACGCCTTGGGCCCCTTGTCGCCGTACTCGGGAACGAACCGCACCTTGGACCCCGGCTGGAACAGGTGCTTCTCGTCCAGCAGGTCGTTGGCGTGCATGAAGACGTCCTCGCCGCCGTCGTCCGGAGCGATGAAGCCGTAGCCGCGGAACTCGTCGAAACGCAGAATCTTGCCCGTGGTCGTCACCGTGCCACCCCTACCCCTATTACCTCTACCTCGATGATCCCGACCGCTACCTCGTTGAATCCGGACCGCGATCGAGGGTGTCCCAACCATGACACCGAGAAGTCAGCGTACAGAAGGAGCGGGCGGCGCTGAAGGGCCGGGGGCGATCACGACGCGCACGCCCCGCCGCACGCCCCAGCGCTCCAAAGCGCCCGCCTCCGCCTCCAGGACATGGCGGGAGCGCAGCCGGGGGCGCCCGAGCCGCCCGGGGCGCAGGGTGTGGACGTCCAGGACGGTGAGCCGCCGGTCCAGATAGGCGACGTCGATGGCGAACCGCATCCGGAAGGTGTGCACCCCGCTGGCCGGGGTGAGGAGGAGCGCGCCGGTCAGGCCGTCCCGGCCGAGCAGACCGCGGGCACGGGCGCGGTAGGAGGCGGCGATGGTGAGCGGAATGCCCGCCGCGCGCCCCGCGCTCAAGCCCTCCGCGCGCCCCGCGCTGCCCTCCGCGCCCTCCCGGTCCTCCTCTGCGCCGTCCGCTCCGTCCGCTCCGTCCGTACTGCCGACCACGTGCAGCGTCCCCGTACCGTCCCGCCAGCGGCCCACCATCCGGCCCCCCTTCGGCCCTTCCCGCGCCGTTCGCACCTCCCGCGCAGTGTTCCACCGGCCGGGCGCTTCCGTAGGCTCGGCCCGTGCAACCGCTGCTGATCGTGCTCGCCGCCGCGTACGGCGCGGCCGCCGGGCTGCTCGTACCGCGCCCGCTCTACCGGCTGGCCGTCGATCCGGAGGAGCCCTGGCGCGGCGCCTGCCCGCGCGGGCACGCGCTCACCGGCCC
>NZ_JAHLEM010000781.1 GCF_018883605.1 Streptomyces niphimycinicus
GTCGTGAGCGCCTTACGGTCACCGCCGCGGGTGGCGAGCGCCTTACGGTCACCGCCGCAGGTCGTGAACGCCTTACGGTCGCCGCCGCGGGTGGCGAGCGCCTTACGGTCACCGCCGCAGGTCGTGAACGCCTTACGGTCACCGCCGCGGGTGGCGAGCGCCTTACGGCTGCCACCGTGGTGGGCCCGGGCGCGCTGCCGCGCCTCGGCAACCCGCCGCTCCTCACCAGGCTGCCGCGCACGCTCATCCGCGTGCCGTTCACCCTCGGCTACACGCTCGTCCTCATCGGCACCGGGCTCTACGCCCGTCTCGGCGACCCCGGCACCGTGCACGATCTGCTCGCGGACTCCAGCACCGATGTGTCCCACCTCTCCCAGCGCCCGCTGCTGACCCTGCTGGTCAGCGCGTTGTGGGCGGTGGGCGGGATCACCTCCCCCTACCTGGTCGTCTTCCCCCTGGTGCTCGGCGCGCTGGAGCGGCGCGTCGGCGGGGTGCGGACCGCCGGGGTGTTCCTGCTGGGCCATGTGCTGGCGACGCTGCTCACCGAGCTTCCGGTGGCCGCCTCCGTCGCCGTCGGGCATCTCCCGGTCAGCTCGCTGCGCCGCCTCGACTACGGGGTCAGCTATGGCCTGATCGCCTGCGCCGCCGCGCTCGCCGGGCTGCTGATGCCCCGGCCGCGCTGGGCGCTGCTCGGCGGAATCGGCCTCGCGCTCGTCGCTGGAAGCCTTGTCGACTTCGATCCGCTCACCGAGTGGGGGCATGGGCTCGCCCTGCTGATCGGCGCCGTCTGCTGGCGGTATGTCCGGCGAAACGCCAGGTGGCGGCCGTCCTCGAAGAGCGGCGACGCCGCCGAGGGCGGCTTCGCTCACAGCGAACGAGCGTCCGGGAACACTTGAGGCCCCTCCGTGCATTGAGTGGGCATTGATTATTTGAGTCTCACCGACTCAAGTTGCCTGCCGAAGGGGAGATCATGGCTTCGCTGTCCACACCGCTCACCCTGCCCGTACTGCCTCTGGACGACGAGGTCGTGCTGCCCGGCATGGTGGTACCGCTGGACCTTTCCGATACCGAGGTACGCGCCGCGGTGGAGGCCGCCCAGGCCGCCGCACGCTCCAGTGGGAGCGGCAGCGGCAAGCCGAGGGTGCTGCTGGTGCCGCGCGTCGACGGCACCTACGCGGGCATCGGCACGCTCGGCACCATCGAGCAGGTGGGCCGGCTCTCCGACGGCGACCCCGGCGCGCTGATCCGCGGTGTGCGCCGCGTCCGCATCGGGGCCGGGACCACCGGGCCCGGGGCGGCCCTGTGGGTGGAGGGGACCACGGTCGAGGAGATCGTGCCCGACCCGCTGCCCGGTGCCGTCACCGAACTGATCAAGGAATACAAGGCGCTGGCCACGAGCTGGCTGCGCAAGCGCGGCGCCTGGCAGGTCGTGGACCGGGTGGAGCAGATCGACGATGTCGCGCAGCTCGCCGACAACTCCGGCTACTCGCCCTTCCTGAGCGTGGCCCAGCGCGTCGAGCTGCTGGAGACCACCGACCCGGTCGCCCGGCTGAAGCTCGCCGTCACCTGGCTGAGCGACCACCTCGCCGAGCAGGACGTCGCCGAGTCGATCGCCAAGGACGTCCAGGAGGGCGTCGACAAGCAGCAGCGCGAATTCCTGCTGCGGCGCCAGCTCGAAGCCGTCCGTAAGGAGCTCGCCGAGCTGAACGGCGACCCTGAGGACGAGTCCGGTGACTACCGGGCCCGGGTCGAGTCCGCCGAGCTGCCGGAGAAGGTGCGCGAGGCGGCCCTCAAGGAGGTCGACAAGCTGGAGCGGTCCAGCGACCAGAGCCCCGAGGGCAGTTGGATCCGCACCTGGCTGGACACCGTCCTGGAGCTGCCCTGGAACGAGCGCACCGAGGACGCGTACGACATCCAGGGCGCCAAGGCCGTGCTCGACGCCGACCACGCGGGCCTGGAGGACGTCAAGGAGCGGATCACCGAGTACCTGGCGGTGCGCAAGCGCCGCGCCGACCGGGGCCTGGGTGTCGTCGGCGGCCGCCGCGGCGGCGCGGTGCTCGCCCTGGTGGGCCCGCCCGGCGTCGGCAAGACCAGCCTGGGCGAGAGCGTCGCCCGCGCGATGGGGCGCAAGTTCGTCCGGGTCGCGCTCGGCGGCGTCCGCGACGAGGCGGAGATCCGCGGCCACCGGCGCACCTACGTGGGCGCGCTGCCCGGCCGCGTCGTCCGGGCCATCAAGGAGGCGGGCTCCATGAACCCCGTCGTCCTCCTGGACGAGATCGACAAGGTGGGCTCCGACTTCCGCGGCGACCCGGCCGCGGCCCTGCTGGAGGTCCTGGACCCGGCCCAGAACCACACCTTCCGCGACCACTACCTGGAGGTCGAACTCGACCTGAGCGACGTGGTCTTCCTCGTCACCGCCAACGTCCTGGAGGCCATCCCGGAAGCCCTCCTGGACCGCATGGAGCTGGTGCGCCTGGACGGCTACACCGAGGACGAGAAGGTCACCATCGCCCGTGACCACCTGCTGCCCCGGCAGTTGGAGCGGGCCGGTCTGGAGCCGGGCGAGGTCACGGTGGCGGACGAGGCGCTGCGCAAGCTGGCGGGCGAGTACACCCGCGAGGCGGGCGTACGGACCCTGGAGCGCTCCATCGCCCGGCTGCTGCGCAAGGTCGCGGCCCAGCACGAGCTCGGCGAGCGCGAACTCCCCTTCACCGTCGATGTGGCGGAGCTGCGCCCGCTGATCGGCCGGCCGCACCACACCCCCGAGTCCGCCCAGGACCCGGCCGAGCGCCGCACCGCCGTCCCCGGTGTGGCGACCGGGCTCGCGGTCACGGGCGCGGGCGGTGACGTGCTGTTCGTGGAGGCGTCGCTGGCCGACCCGGAGACCGGCGGCGCGGGGCTGAACCTCACCGGTCAGCTCGGCGACGTCATGAAGGAGTCCGCCCAGATCGCGCTCTCCTTCCTGCGTTCCCGCGGCGCGGAACTGGAGCTGCCGGTCGGCGACCTGAAGGAGCGCGGCGTCCACCTCCACGTCCCGGCGGGCGCGGTCCCCAAGGACGGCCCGAGCGCGGGCGTCACCATGACCACCGCCCTGGCCTCGCTGCTCTCCGGCCGCCAGGTGCGCCCGGACGTGGCGATGACGGGCGAGGTCTCCCTGACCGGGCGGGTGCTGCCCATCGGCGGCGTCAAGCAGAAGCTGCTGGCGGCGCACCGGGCCGGGGTGACCACCGTGATCATCCCCAAGCGCAACGAGCCCGACCTGGACGACGTCCCCGCCGAGGTCCTGGACAAGCTCGACGTCCACCCGGTCTCGGATGTCCGCCGAGTCCTGGAGCTGGCCCTCGAGCCCGCCCGCGCGGCGGCGACCCCCGAGGTTCCGGCAGCGGCGTGACGGACGCTGCCGGTGGCGCAGTGGCCCGGGATCCCGTATCGAACGGGATTCCGGGCCGCGCGTGACCTGTCGGCCGTGCGTATCGTTGGACTGACCGGCCGCGTGCGTTCGGTGTGCGGCGGGGAGGAAACGCGCGGTGACGATTGAACTCACGCAAACCGATCAACTTGATTACTTGTTCGATTGGTTGGAGCGGAGTCAGGTCCCTGAGGGATACAAGACGGAGATTGTCGATGGTGTAGTCGTCATGTGGCCACAGCGTGACACCCACTGGGACATCACGATCAACATCGTTGGGCAACTCAAAGAGCGATACCCGCTCAAGTGCCTGTTGTCCGACGTCCGTGTCGACTATCCCGGCGGCCTCAACGGCTTCGCGACCGACGTGACGGCGGTCGCAAAGTGCGCGACCAGGAACTCCAAGGGGCTCCGGCGTTGGCAGGATGTCGAGTTCGTCGCTGAGGTGATCTCGAAAGGCACTGCGGCAAACGACTACGGCCCGAAGAAGGCGGCGTACGCGACCGCCGAGGTCCCCGTCTATTTGATCGCCGACCCGTATACCGGCCAGTGCCACCTCTTCACCCAGCCGAAGGACGGCGACTACCTCACCACGCTGACGGTGCCCTTCGGCACCAAACTCGACCTGACGAACACCGTCGTCGACCTGACGCTCAAGACCGACGAGTTCCCCCGCGACTGACCCGCCCCCCGCTGCCTGGTTCTCACAGGGCCAGGCGGCGCGCCCCGCGCTCCGGCACGCTGAGCCGCATGAAGGTCATCGTGATCGGAGCGACAGGAACCATCGGGCGTGCCGTGGCGGACGCCCTCGAAGGCCGGCATGAGGTTGTACGGGCCTCCCGCACCAGCGCCGCCGGCGCCGTGCGCGTCGATATGGCCGACCTCGCCACCCTCGACCACCTCTTCGCGACCGTCCAGGACATCGACGCCGTCGTCTGCTGCGCCGCCTCCGGTGCGCTGACCCCGCTCGGCGGGGACGCCTCGGACGAGGAGTTCACCACCGGTCTGGACGCCAAGCTGGTGGGCCAGGTCGCCCTCGTGCGCCGGGCCCTCCACCACCTTCGCGACGGCGGGTCCATCACCCTCACCAGTGGGGTCTTCGAGAAGCCCACCCCTGGCGGTGCCTTCGGCGCGCTGGTGAACGCGGGGCTCGACGCCTTCGTCCGGGCCGCCGCGACCGAGATGGAGCGCGGGCTGCGGGTGAACGCGATCTGCCCCGGATGGGTGCGGGAAACCCTGGAGAAGCTGGGCATGGACCCCGCCGAGGGGACCCCGGTGGAAACCGTGGCCCAGGCGTATGCGCAGGTCGTCGAGGGGGCGGCGCAGGGGCGGGTGATCGTGCCCGGCCGCGGCTGACCCGGGCCCGGGGCCGGATCCGTTGGCAGCCAGACAGGTCTGTCTGGCAGATCACCGGGATGCGTTAAAGGGCCCGGCCGCACCCATGAGGTGGAGCGTCCACCCATGAGGTGCGGCCGGGCCCTTCGCGTACGTACGAGAGCCGGACGCCGCGTACGAAGGCCGCGAGCGCTACACCCGCGCCGGGCACGCCTCCGCGACCAGCGACCGCGCCGCCTCCTGGGCCGCCTCCGCGCACTCCGGCCTCGGCTCCAGCGCCGCCGCGGCCATCGTCCCGTCCACGAGCACGGAGATCTGGAGGCCGAGCCGCTCGGGGTCGGCGGCCCCGGCCTCCCGGGCCAGCTCGGTCAGCCAGGCCCGTACGGCGCGCTTGTGCTCGGCGGTCACGGCGTGCGTGGCGGTGCCCGGCTCGGTCTCGCCCGCGGTCCTGGTGAACGCGCAGCCACGGAAGCCGTCCCGCTCGGTCGTCGCGATCAGTGCGTCGAAGACTCCGACGAGACGGTCCCGGGGATCGGCGCCCGCCGCCTCGGCGGCCTGCCGCAGCGACCCGCGCCAGTGCTGGTCCGACCGGTGCAGATAGGCGAGGACCAGATCGTCCTTGGCTTGGCCGTAGGACGACCGACGCCCTCCAGCGTGCAGACAGACCTGTCCGTACACCGGAGGGCGGACGCGCCGGATGTGGGGGGTGAGGAGGCGCGGGCTCAGCCGTTGGCGAGCGCCTGGAGCCGGTCCATGGCGCCGTTGAACTTGTTGTGGTCGCCGACCGTCGGGCCGGACGAGGTGTACTGCCAGATGGTGTGGAAGCCCCAGCCCGCCGGAAGCTCGCCGACGGACGAGCCGTAGCGCGGAATCCACAGGGGGTTGACGCCACCGAAGGCGGCGGAGTTGCCCGTGCAGCTCTTCCACCAGCTCGTGGAGGTGTAGATCACCGGGTCGCGGCCGGTGCGCGCCTTGTAGGTGCTGTTGAACGACTTGATCCAGTTGACCATCGCGCTGGCGCTCAGCCCGTAGCAGCTCGCGCCGTAGGGGTTGTACTCCATGTCGAGCGCGCCCGGCAGTGTCTTGCCGTCCTTGGTCCAGCCGCCGCCGTGGTCCACGAAGTAGTTGGCCTGTGCGGCGCCGGTCGAGTTGTTCGGCAGGGCGAAGTGGTACGCGCCGCGGATCATGCCGACGTTGTATGAGCCGTTGTACTGCTGGGCGAAGTTCGGATTGGTGTAGCTCGTGCCCTCGGTGGCCTTGACGTAGGCGAACCGGACCCCGCTGCTCCACAGCGTCGCCCAGTTGACATTGCCCTGATGGCTGCTGACGTCCACGCCCTCGACGGTGGCGAGCAGCCCCGTGGGCGCCTCGCCGGCCGTGGATCCGCCCTCGTGCTTGAGTATCTGCGACCCCGCCCAGTCGTCCTCGGGGTGGGGGATGGCCTTGTCGCCCCGGCCCTGCGCGGCGAACGCCGCACCGGGCAGTGCGATGGTCATGGCGAGGAGAGCGGCGAGGATTCCGATCAGCGCGCTGAGGGCGCGTCGGGCCGAACCAGGTCTGTGCACGAGCATGGCGTTGCCTCCGAAGCCTCGGTGGGGGGAGAAGGACGTCCGATTGGTATGACCATGTCAGGAGCGACGCTACGGGCGTAGATAGGTCGACGGAAGGGGAAGGGTGTGATGCCGTTGGTCTAATCCTGCGAAATACTGGTGGAGCTGCGGTAACAACCGCGCGTGGTAGAAACTTTCACGAAGTGAAAACCCGGAGAGGGCTCTGACGTGCACAACAACGGGGCATTGCCACCCGAGCAGGGCGCGGGTGGCACCGTGGGCGGCATTGGTGTGGACCATGCATTCCTGGCTCTGGAGCGCGAATTGGCGGTTTTCCTCCGCAGGGCCCGTGCCGCTTCGGGGGAATTGGCCCGGGAGGTCCACCCGGAGCTCGAATCCGCCGCCTATGGGCTGCTGATGCGGCTGGAGGACGCGGGTCCGCAGCGCGCCACCGACCTCGCGGGCTTCGTGGGCGTCGGAAAGGCCACGATGAGCCGTCAGCTCCGCGCCCTTGAGGGGCTCGGCCTGGTGACGCGGACGCCCGATCCGGCGGACGGCCGGGCCTTCCTGGTGGAGTTGACCGAGGAGGGCCGCAGCCGCTTCAGCGCCGTACGGGTCGCCCGGCGGGCGCGGTACGCCCGCCGCCTCGCCGCGTGGGAGCGCAACGAGGTCGCCGAACTCGCCAGACTGCTGCACCGGTTGAACGCGGAGCAGGAGGCCGAGGACCCCGGTCAGGCGGCGCGGGCGGCGCAGGAGGCCGGGGATTCCGGTCAGGCGGCGCGGGCGGCGCGGGAGTAGGGCGCTCATACCCGCCAGGATCGGCGACCCCCGCGCATCCGGCGACGCGGACGTGGCAACCGCGCTACCCCGACCAACCCGGCAGCCCGGCGGGGGCGTCCCCGCCGGTCAGGGCTCCACGAAGACCACGGCCGCGTCGTCGTGGGTCTTGCCCCGCGGAAACGCCGTACCGTCCGGATCGGCGTGCTCGATCGCCCGCACCCGGTCGATCAGCGCCTGCGGGCCCTCCTTGCGCAGCAGCGCGAAGCAGTCGGCCCAGTCGCCCTCGCCGAACCGCTCCACCCAGCGGGTCGCCCCGTCGGTGAGCGCCGCCAGCGCCCGTACCTCGCCGCGCGGGAACTCCCCGGTGACGGCCTTGTCGGAGACCGCGGGGTCGGCGGCGGCGGTGAAGAAGCCGCCCTCCGCGTTGCGCAGCGGGGCGAGCCGCTTGCCCTCGGCCCGCAGCCGGTCGATCCGGTCGTCCAGTACCGGAGTCACTCCGCCATGGGCCGACTCGATGAGCAACACGGAGTCGGAGAGCACCAGATACTCGATCCGCTCGGCGTCCCAGCGCGCCGCGACGGCGGTTGCCTGCGGAGTGAGATGGTGAGAAAGGTCACACGTTGAACTATGTGATGCGGCGGTTCGGGCGATCGCCCCGGAGAGGCACTGTGTCAGGGGCATATCCCGTCGCGAACCGGACAGTTCGAGCAGCGATCCGCCGAGTCGCGCGGTGAACCAGCTCACGCTGTGTACGCATCCGTCGTCGCCCGCGGGCGGGGTCACCCCGTCCAGGACCACCAGCGCGCCGCCGCTCCCCGAGGCCGGAAGGGCTATCGATGCGTAGTCCTCGTTGGGATATTGCTGATCGCCGGGGGCGGTCGCGAGTTCGATGCGCATTCCCTCAGTCTGCCGGACCGCCGTTGACCACCGCCGCCGTGGTGACCTGGCCGGGTGTTGGTCCGTACCAAATCTCGCGCCGGTTTCCCGGCTGCCTGATTGGGGAGGGATTGACACTTCTGGGAAGCTGCGGGTGGGCATCTTGTCAGGGCGGTGAGGTCTTTACCAATCCGCGTAAGGTGGCGGGAGGGTATGGCCGCGAGCCAAAGTTGGTGGTCAACTACCCAATGCGGTTCACTCGTTCGGGTGGCCGGGTGGGTGATGCATGCCCGCCCCAGACCCGTCCTGAAAGGGTCGGAATCCCTACCAGAGGTGGGGAAACACAATTGTTGATCCGTCGTCACCTCTGGTTCACAGAGCGGTCGGGCGAGAATGGATTGTGAGCACCGGTGCGGAAGAAGCGGCTTCGGGGCACCACGCGCGATGCGGTAAGCGAGCCACGTCAGGACGAGGCGGCGCCGCGACGGCACACCGCACGCGTCCGTCGTCGGCTGACCACGTCGGTCGCCCTCGTCTCCGTCGCCGTCCTCGGGGCCGGGGCTCCCGCCGTCCTGCTCGCCCTCGATGACACCACCGACGCCCAGCGGCTCGTCGACCTCGCGGAGACCAACCGCGGCGCGGTGACCCTCGCCCACGCCCTCGCCGACGAGCGCGACGCCATGACGCGGTACGTCGCCGACGGGCGCACCACCGCCTCCGGCCACGGGGTCTCCGAGGAGACGCGGTCCCGGGTCGACCGCCGCGTCCGGGAGGTGCGGGGGCAGGTCCCGGCCTCGGTCCGGCGGCTCCTGGACGCCCTGCCCGAAGTGCGGCAGCAGGCGCTGACCGGCAAGGGCTCGGCCCTCGACGTCTTCACCTCGTACACCCGGACCGTCCAGGCGCTGAACGGGATCACCGACACCCTGGCCCGCCGGCTCCCCGCCGGCGCCGAGTCCGGCGCCACCGCCGCGCTGGCCCCGCTCGGCCGCGCGGTCGAGGAGGCGTCCGCCAC
>NZ_JAHLEM010000782.1 GCF_018883605.1 Streptomyces niphimycinicus
GCCGCGCGGCCCAAGCCCCGGCCCCGGCCCCTCAGGACTCGCTCACCGCGCCCGCCAGCGGCGTAGGCGCCCCGGCCCGTGCCGTACGGGACCGGCGGGCGGCCGGGATGACCAGCGGCGTCCCCGTCTCCGGGTCGTCGATCACCTGGCACGGCAGCCCGAAGACCCGCTCCACCTGCTCCGCCGTGACCACGTCCGCCGGCGCCCCCTCGGCGACGACCTCACCGCCCCGCATCGCGATCAGATGGGTGGCGTAGCGGGCGGCGTGGTTCAGGTCGTGCAGAACGGCGACGAGGGTGCGGCCCTGCTCCTCGTGAAGCTGGGCGCACAGGTCCAGCACATCGATCTGGTGCTGGATGTCCAGATAGGTCGTGGGCTCGTCGAGGAGCAGCAGCGGGGTCTGCTGGGCGATGGCCATCGCGATCCATACCCGCTGACGCTGCCCGCCGGACAATTCGTCGACATAGCGATCGGCGAGCTCCGCCACCCCGGTCGCCGCCATCGATTCGTCGACGATCCGCTCGTCCGTCTCCGACCACTGCCGCAGCAGCCCCTGGTGCGGATAGCGGCCGCGGGCGACCAGATCCGCGACGGTGATCCCGTCCGGGGCGATCGAGGACTGGGGCAGCAGCCCGAGCGTGCGGGCGACCTTCTTGGCGGGCATCGCGCCGATCGCCTGCCCGTCCAGCAGCACCGATCCGGCCACCGGCTTGAGCATCCGGGACAGGGCGCGCAGCAGGGTCGACTTGCCGCAGGCGTTCGGCCCGACGATCACCGTGAAGGAGTGGTCGGGGATGGTCACGGACAGCTTCTCGGCGACCGTGCGCCGGTCGTAGGCGAGGGTCAGCCCCTCCGCCATGAGCCGCTGCCGCCCCTGAGCGGTGTCGCTCCCGCTACCGCCACCGCCACCGCGCCCGCTGTCGCTTCCGCCGTCACTTCCGCTGCCGCCGTCGGCCACGGTCTGCCGGGTGTCCTTGTCCATGTCGCCTTCCGTCCGGGTCGTGCCCACAGTCGTCATATCCGCCCCGGCGCCATACCGGGCCCCAGCACCCTGTCCACCCAGCGCCCAACCCGCCCCGGCGGCAAACCCACCCCAGCCCTCATATCCGCCCCGCCCTGCGCTCAGTCACCAGCAGCCACAGCAGATAGGCCCCGCCCAGCATCCCCGTCAGCACCCCGACCGGAAGCTGGTCCGCGCCGAAGGCCCGCTGGGCCGCCCAGTCTGCGGTGACCAGCAGGGCGGCGCCCATCCAGGCCGCGGGGAGCAGGCCCGGCCCGGACGAGCGGGTGAGCCTGCGGGCGAGCTGCGGGGCGACGAGTGCCACGAAGGCGACGGGCCCGGCGGCGGCCGTGGCGGCGGCGGTGAACACGACGGCCGTGGACATGAGCACCAGCCGGGTCCGCTCGACCCGCACCCCGAGGGCGTACGCGCTGTCGTCGCCCATCTCCAGCATCCGCAGGTTCCGCGCCTGCCCGAGGACCACGGGCAGGAGCACCGCGCAGACGCACGCCAGCGGCCATACCTGGGCCCAGTCCCGCCCGTTGAGCGATCCGGCGATCCACACCACCGCGCGGGTCGCGTCCAGGATGTCGGCCCTGGTGAGCAGATAGCCGTTGACGGCGGTGAGCATCGCGGACGTGCCGATGCCCACCAGCACCAGCCGGTACCCGTGCACGCCCCGCCGCCAGGCCAGCGTGTAGACCGCGAACCCGGTCAGCAGGCCGCCGCCGAGCGCGCCGATGGCCACCTCGGTCGGATCGCCCTTGAGGAGGACGATCACGGCGAGCGCCCCGGCCGCCGAGCCCTGGCCGAGCCCGAGCACGTCCGGACTGCCCAGCGGATTGCGGGAGATGGACTGGAAGATCGCCCCGCCCACCCCGAGGGCCGCGCCGACCAGCAGCCCCACCAGGATCCGCGGCAGCCGCAGTTCGTTGACGATGAAGTCCTGGGCCACGGTGCCGTTTCCGGCCAGGGTGCGCAGCACATCGGCGGGGCCGAGGGGGAAGTCGCCGGTGCCGATCAGGACCACGCTCATCGCCAGCGCCACGACGAGCAGCAGCAGCCCCACGACCGCGCCGCGGACGTCCAGACGCAGCGAGAGTCCGGCGGTGCGCAGCGTGACCCCGCGCGTCCCGCGCTTGCTGGTGCGCTTGCCGGCATTCACAGTTGGGCCATCCTTCGGCGGCGTACGAGGTAGATGAACAGGGGCCCGCCGATGAACGTGGTGACGATGCCGACCTGGAGTTCGGCGGGCCGGGTGACCAGCCGCCCCAGCACATCGGAGCCCAGCAGGAGCACGGGCGAGAGCACGGCGGCGTACGGCAGGATCCAGCGCATATCGGGCCCGGTGATCGCGCGGACCAGATGCGGCACGATCAGCCCGACGAACGCGATCGGCCCGCAGGCGGCGGTCGCGGCCCCGCACAGCAGGGTGACGGCGGCCATCGACAGCGCCCGGGTGCGGTTGAGGTTGGTGCCGAGCGCACGCGCCGTGTCGTCACCGAGCGCCACCGCGTTGAGCGAACGGCCGAGCGCGAGCGCGAGCACCGCACCGATCAGCAGGAACGGGGTCACCTGCCGGACCACGGTCATATTGGCGGAGGCCAGCGAACCGACCGTCCAGAAGCGCATCTTGTCGAGCGCCGCGCTGTCCAGCAACTGAACGGCGTTGACGTAGCCGTAGAGCGCCGCGTACACCGCCGTACCGGCGAGCGCGAGCCGCACCGGGGTGGCGCTCCGGCTGCCGCCGAGCGCGTACACCAGCACGGAGACGACGGCGGTGCCGAGGAACGCGAACCACACATAGCCGGTCAGGGAGGTGACGCCGAGAAAGCTGATGGCCGAGACGACGGCGGCGGACGCGCCCGCGTTCAGCCCCAGCAGCCCGGGGTCGGCGAGCGGGTTGCGGGTGAGGGCCTGGATGACCGCGCCCGCGAGACCGAGGCCGACGCCGACGAGCAGCCCGAGGATGGTGCGCGGCAGCCGTACGTCCCGGATCACCACATCGGTGTCGCTGCCGGTGTAGTGGAACAGCCCGTGCCACACCTGGTCCAGCGGAATCGGTTTGGCGCCGATCGCGATGGACGCCGCGGCGATCGCCAGCAGCACGCCCAGGGAGGCGACCAGGCCGGTCGCACGGCCCGCGGTGCGCCGCCGGGGCGGCGCGCTCGCTGTCTCGGTCCCGGCTTTCGCCGGACTGACCAGGGTCACGCGGAACTCCACCTCACAGCATGGCCGATCAGGACTCAGGTTAGGTTACCCTAAGTCCCGCTGGTCGCATGCGTACGGGTGCCCCGGAGCGCGAGCCCGGCTCACCACCCCAGCCGTGCCAGCGCCTTCCCCGCATCCGCCTCGCTCACACCGTCCCCCGCCGCGGACCACGCCGCCGCGCACAGCGCCCGCAGACCGTCCAGCGGCTCCTTGCCCTCGCCCTCCAGCACCAGCTCGCGCTGGGCGACCCGCGCGGCCCAACCCCCGCACCGGAAACCGCCGGACGCCCCGTCGTGCGCCACCTCCGGCTGCGGGGTGAGCAGCCCCCGCAGATCGCGGTCCACATACGTCGGCCGGTGCCCGGGCTCGGCGGCCAGCAGCCCCGCGGGCGTGGTCACCCCGGTCAGCACCAGCAGCGAGTCCACGCCGCCCGCGTACGCGCCCTCGATATCGGTGTCCAGCCGGTCCCCGACCACCAGCGGCCGCTGCGCGCCGGTCCGCAGAATCGTCTCCCGGTGCATCGGCGGCAGCGGCTTCCCCGCGGCCTGCGGGGTCTTGCCCGTCACGATGCGCACGACCTCCACTCCCGCGCCGTTGCCCGGGGCGATCCCGCGCCCGCTGGGAATCGTCAGATCCAGGTTGGAGGCGAACCACGGCACCCCGCGCGCCACCGCGTACCCCGCCTCCATCAGCCGCGACCACGGCATGTCCGGCCCGCCGTACCCCTGCACCACCGCCGCCGGGTCGTCCTCAGCCGAGTCCACCGGGGTCAGCCCGCGCTCGCGCAGCGCCACCCGCAGCCCCTCCCCGCCGATCACCAGCACCCGCGACCCCTTGGGCAACTGCTCGGAGATCAGCCGGGCGACCGCCTGCGCGGAGGTGATCACATCGTCGGTGGCGGCGGGCATCCCGAGCCGCGTCAGATGCTCGGCCACCGCCTCCGGCGTCCGCAGCGCGTTATTGGTCACATACGCCAGCCGCATCCCGGCGTCCCGCGCGGTGCCCAGCGACTCCACGGCATGGTCAATGGCCTCGCCGCCCGCGTACACCACCCCGTCGAGGTCCAGCAGGGCCGTGTCGTACGCCTCGTTCAACGCCTGCCGGCTGGACTCGGGCCGGGTGCGGACGGGCTGGTTCATGGCGGCAGCTCCTCGTTCATCTGTGCGCTTCTCCCCCGATCATCGCGTATCGCCGCGCGGGGCATAACATTCACTGATGAGCATTCCAGGGCCTGGCGGACAAGGTCTCCAGCTCACCCCTTTCCGGGGGCTGCGCTATGTCGCGGAGCGGGTCGGCAGCCTCGCCGCCGTCACCTCACCGCCCTACGACGTGGTCGTACGGCCCGAGGGCCTGCGGCAACTCGAGACGGCGGACCCCTACAACATCGTCCGGCTGATCCTGCCGCAGGCGGACTCCCCGGCGGCCCGCCACCGTCAGGCCGCCGAGACGCTGCGCCGCTGGCAGGCGGACGGCGTACTCGCCCCGGACCCCGAACCCGCGCTCTACGTCTACGAACAGCGCGACGGCCCCACCCTCCAGCGCGGGCTGATCGGCGCACTGCGGCTGAGCCCCCGTGAGGAGGGCATCGTCCTCCCCCACGAGGAGGTCATGCCGCATGTCGTCGAGGACCGGGCCGATCTGATGCGCGCGACGGCCGCCCATCTGGAGCCGCTGCTGCTCGCCTACCGCGGCAACGGGAACGGCAACGGCAACGGGACTTCGGGGGACGGAGCCGCCGGGCCGGGCGCCGCCGGGCCGGGCACCGGCGGAGCGGGCACCGGCGGGGCCGCGCGGGTCATCGAAAGCGCCATCCAGCGCGAGCCGTTGCTCTCCACGACCACCGAGGACGGCGTCGACCACCATCTGTGGCGGGTCACGGACCCCGCCGACCTCGTGGCGGTCTCCGCCGACCTCCGCCACCACCAGGCCCTCATCGCCGACGGCCACCACCGCTGGGCCACCTATCTGCGGCTGCGCGAGGAGCACCGGGAGCCCGGCCCCTGGGACTTCGGGCTCGTCCTGCTCGTCGACACCGCCCGCTATCCCCTCCGCGTCCGGGCCATCCACCGGCTGCTGCGCCAACTGCCACCGGACGGCGCGCTCACGGCGGCGCGGCATGCCTTCCGGGTACGGACGATCGACGGCCCGCTGCCGCGCGCCCTGGAGACACTCGCCGAGGCCGCCGAGGCGGCCCGCGCCGAGCCCGGCGCGCCGAACGCCTTCCTGCTGGCCGGGGACGGCCGCTTCCACCTCCTGGACCGGCCGGATCCGGAACTGCTGGCCCGTACGGTCCCGGAGGGACGACCGGAGGCATGGCGGACGCTGGACGCGACGGTGCTCCACCACGCCCTGCTGGACGATCTGTGGAACGTCCCGGACACCCCCGAGCACATCGGCTACATCCACGACCCGGCGGCAGCCGTCGAACAGGCGGAGCGGCTGGGCGGTACGGCGGTGCTGATGCATTCGGTGAGCGAGGACATCGTGCACGAACTGGCGCGGCAGGGCATCGCGATGCCGCACAAGTCGACGTCCTTCGGGCCGAAGCCGGCGACGGGGCTGGTGCTGCGGAGCCTGACGCTGGGCTGAGCCCTTGCCCTTCGGCCGCGGACATACGAGTGGGGCGGAACCCCGAACCGGGATCCCGCCCCACTCATGACATCAGCTCTCGTCGCCGTCCTTCTCGGGCCGCCCGGCCCGCTCCTCGGACCTTTCCTCCGCCGCCGGTTCGGCGCCCTCGGCCGGGTCTTCGACGTCGTCGCCCTGGACCTCGTCGTCGGCGGCCTCGGGCTCGGGCTCGACGACCTCGTCCTCGGCGTCCTCGGGCTCACCGTCCTCGGACGCGACGGTCTCGGGCTCCTCGTCGGACTGGAGCTCCTCGACCTCGTCCTCGGCGTCCTCGGGCTCCTCGTCAGCCTGGGCCTCTTCGACCTCGGCCTCTTCGACCTCTTCGGCCTTGGGCTCCGCGACCGGCTTGAGGGCCTCGTCCGCCTCCTGCTCGGGGTCCAGCGCGTCCACGAACTCGACGCCGTCCAGTTCGGCGAGCCGGTCCGACGCGTCCGTGGTCCCGCCCTGATCCGCCTCGAGCGCCTTGGCGAACCACTCGCGGGCCTCGTCCTCGCGGCCGACCGCCAGCAGCGCGTCGGCGTACGCATAACGCAGCCGGGCGGTCCACGGCTGGATGGAATGCGAGGCCAACTCCGGGCTCTGGAGGGTGACCACGGCGGCGTCCGCCTGGCCCATATCCCGCCGGGCGCCGGCGGCCACCATCCGCATCTCGACCTGACCGGCCCGGTCCAGCTTCTGCACCTCCGGCTCACCGGCCATGGCCAGCGCCCGCTCGGGACGGCCCATGCCGCGCTCGCAGTCGGCCATCACCGGCCACAGGTCGGAGTTGCCGGTCATCCGGCGCGCGGCGCGGAACTCCGCGAGCGCCTCGGAGTACTTCCCGACGCCGTACGAGGCGAAGCCCGCGGCCTCACGCACGGCGGCCACCCGCGAGGCGAGCCGCAGGGCGACGCGCGCGTACTGGTACGCCTGCTCGGGCTCGTCGTCCAGCAGCTTGGCGACCATGACGAGGTTCCTGGCGACGTCCTCGGCGAGGGTCTTCGGCAGGCTCATCAGCTCCTGCCGCACGCTCTTGTCGATCTCCTCGCCGGTGACGTCATCGGGGATCGGCAGCCGCTTGATCGGCTCGCGATCGCGGTCCCGGCCGCGATCATCGCGGCGGCCGTACCCTCCGGCACGGTCATCACGGCGTCCGTAGCCCCCGGCGCGGTCGTCACGGCGATTGAAACCACCGCCGCCGGAGCGACGGTCGTCGCGGCCCCCGCCCTGGCCGTACGGACGACGCGGCGCGCGGTCGTCCCGACCACCCCGGAAGCCACCGTCCCGATCGTCGCGACGAGGCCCACGCGGCCGGTCGTCACGACGGTCGTCCCGGCGGAACCCGCCACGGTCGTCGTCGCGGCGCGGACCGCCCGGCCGCTCATCACGCCGCTCGTCACGGCGGTCATCACGCCGGACACCACCACGATCGTCCGTTCGACGGTCTCCACCACGGAACCCACCGCGATCGTCGTCACGGCGGTGCGAAGGCCGCTCGTCACGACGGTCATCCCGGCGGAACCCGCCACGGTCGTCGTCGCGGCGCGGACCGCCCGGCCGCTCATCACGCCGCTCGTCACGGCGGTCATCACGCCGGAAACCACCACGATCGTCCGTACGACGGTCTCCACCACGGAACCCACCGCGATCGTCGTCACGGCGGTGCGAAGGCCGCTCGTCACGACGGTCATCCCGGCGGAACCCGCCACGGTCATCCTCACGCCGGTACGAAGGCCGCTCGTCACGACGGTCATCCCGGCGGAACCCGCCACGGTCATCCTCACGGCGGTGCGAAGGCCGCTCGTCACGCCCGCCACGGTCCCGGTCATCACGCCGGTAGCCACCACGGTCGTCATCGCGGCGCGGACCGCCCGACCGGTCATCACGCCGATCGTCACGGCGGAATCCGCCACGGTTGTCGTCACGACGCGGGCCACCCGGCCGGTCGTCGCGACGGTCATCGCGCCGGTAGCCACCG
>NZ_JAHLEM010000783.1 GCF_018883605.1 Streptomyces niphimycinicus
GCGGTGCGAAGGCCGCTCGTCACGCCCGCCACGGTCCCGGTCATCACGCCGGTAGCCACCACGGTCGTCATCGCGGCGCGGACCGCCCGACCGGTCATCACGCCGATCGTCACGGCGGAATCCGCCACGGTTGTCGTCACGACGCGGGCCACCCGGCCGGTCGTCGCGACGGTCATCGCGCCGGTAGCCACCGCGGTCGTCGTCCCTGCGGAAGCCCGGCCGATCGTCACGGTCCCGGCGGAAGCCGCCCTGACCCTGACGGAACCCACCACGATCATCATCGCGCCGCGGCCCGCGCGGCCGATCATCACGACGGTCATCCCGGCGGAACCCGCCACGGTCGTCATCCCGGCGGAACCCGCCGCGGTCGTCGTCCCTGCGCGGCCCGCCCGGTCGGTCGTCCCGACGGTCATCACGCCGGTCGTCCCGACGCTCGTAACGGCCGGTGGGACGGCCGCCCCCGCCCCGGTCGTCGCGGCGCCCAAAGCCGCCCGGGCGGGCTCCCCGGTCATCGTCCCGACGCGGCCCACGGGGCCGGTCGTCCCTGCGATCATCCCGGCGATCGTCTCGGCGGTCATCGCGGCGGAACCCACCGCGGTCGTCATCGCGGCGCGGCCCACGCGGCCGCTCATCACGCCGCTCGTCACGGCGGTCATCACGCCGGAAACCACCACGATCGCCATCGCGGCGCGGCCCCGAGCCGCGGACGTCCCGCCGGTCGCCGGCGTCCCGGCGACGCGGCTCGCGGCCCG
>NZ_JAHLEM010000784.1 GCF_018883605.1 Streptomyces niphimycinicus
TCATCACGCCGCTCGTCACGGCGGTCATCACGCCGGAAACCACCACGATCGCCATCGCGGCGCGGCCCCGAGCCGCGGACGTCCCGCCGGTCGCCGGCGTCCCGGCGACGCGGCTCGCGGCCCGACCGGTCGTCGGGAGAGTTGGTGGACATCGGCGTGACTCCTGTCTTCATGTACTTCAGCCATTCTCCCGCACCAGTCACACCGATGCGGGCCCAGCAAAAACAAAAAGGACCCTTGGTCCCAGCATGCACGCTGGGACCAAGGGTCCTTGAAAGATTGTTCGGCGGCGTCCTACTCTCCCACAGGGTCCCCCCTGCAGTACCATCGGCGCTGAAAGGCTTAGCTTCCGGGTTCG
>NZ_JAHLEM010000785.1 GCF_018883605.1 Streptomyces niphimycinicus
TCCCAGGCGGCAATGCGCTCCTTGACCTGACCGACCGGCAGCCCGACCGACACCATGCCACCACGGCCCGCAAGACCCGCCGCGATCGCCTGCGACCGCAAGGCCACCACCTTCGCGGCATCCTCCAACGACAGCGCACCCGCCACACACGCCGCCGCGATCTCACCCTGACTGTGACCCATCACCGCATCCGGCTCCACACCCACCGAACGCCACAACTTCGCCAGCGACACCATCACCGCGAACAACACCGGCTGGACAACATCCACCCGGTCGAAACCAGGAGCGCCCTCAGCACCCCGCAGCACATCCGTCAGCGACCAGTCCACATGAGCCGACAGAGCCGACTCACACTCACCGACCGCCTCCGCGAACACCGGCGAGGACTCCAGCAAGCCCACCGCCATGCCCAGCCACTGCGCACCCTGCCCCGGGAACACGAACACCGAACGGCCAGTTGCCTCGGCGGCGCTGGCGCGGACCACGCCCGGTGCCTTCGCGCCCTGGGCCACCGCCTCCAGGCGTTCGAGGAGTTCCTCGCGGCTGGTCCCGGTCACCGCGGCCCGGTACTGGAACGCGGACCTGGTCGTCGCCAGGGAGAGCGCCACATCGGCGGTCCGCAGCTCCGGGCGCTCGGCCACGAACTCCCGCAGCGCGTCGGCCTGGGCCTGAAGCGCGTCGCCGCTCTTGCCCGCCACGACCCACGCCACCGGACCATCGACAACCTCGGCCTCGGCGGCCTCGGCCTTCTCGATCTCCGGAGCCTGCTCCAGGATGGTGTGCACATTGGTGCCGCTCATGCCGAACGCCGACACACCCGCGCGCCGCGGATGCCCGGTCTCGGGCCACGGCCTGGCCTCGGCCAGCAGCTCGACGTCGCCCTCCGTCCAGTCCACATGCGGCGAGGGCTCGTCGAGGTGCAGCGTCTTCGGCAGCACGCCGTGACGCATCGCCATCACCATCTTGATGACGCCGCCCACGCCCGCGGCCGCCTGCGAGTGGCCGATGTTCGACTTGATGGCGCCCAGCATCAGCGGCTGGCCCTCGGGACGCTCCTGGCCGTAGGTGGCCAGCAGCGCCTGCGCCTCGATCGGGTCGCCCAGCGAGGTACCCGTGCCGTGTGCCTCCACCGCGTCCACCTCGGCGGCCGACAGGCGGGCGTTCGCCAGCGCCTGCCGGATGACCCGCTGCTGCGAGGGGCCGTTCGGCGCCGTCAGACCGTTGGACGCACCGTCCTGGTTCACCGCGCTGCCGCGCACCACGGCGAGGATGGGGTGTCCGTTGCGGCGGGCGTCCGACAGCCGCTCGAGGACGAGCATGCCGACGCCTTCGGCCCAGCTCGCGCCGTCCGCGGCGGCCGAGAAGGGCTTGCTGCGTCCGTCGGAGGCGAGCGCACGCTGCCGGCTGAACTCGACCAACGACATCGGGGTGGACATCACCGTCACACCGCCCGCCAGCGCCAGCGAGCACTCGCCCTGGCGCAGCGCCTGCCATGCGAGGTGCAGGGCGACCAGCGACGACGAGCACGCGGTGTCCACCGTCATGGCGGGTCCCTCGAGGCCCATGGTGTAGGAGATACGGCCCGAGAGCACGCTCGGCGAGACACCGGTGCCGACGAGTCCCTCGACCGCTTCCTGGGATCCGGCGAGGACACCGCCGTAGTCCTGGTAGGTCACGCCCGCGAAGACGCCGGTCTGGCTGCCCTTCGCCGAGAGCGGGTCGATACCGGCCCGCTCCAGCGCCTCCCACGAGGTTTCCAGCAGCAGACGGTGCTGCGGGTCCATCGCGATCGCCTCACGCGGCGAAATCCCGAAGAACGCCGGGTCGAACTGGCTGGCGCCGTGCAGGAAGCCACCTTCCTGCGTGTAGCACTTGCCGGGCTCGTCCGGGTCCGGGTCGTAGAGGTTCTCCACGTCCCAGCCTCGGTCCGTCGGGAAGGGCGAGATGCCGTCCCGGCCCTGGGCGACGAGGTCCCACAGATCCTCCGGGGTGGCCACCCCTCCGGGATAGCGGCAGCTCATCCCCACGATCACGATCGGCTCGTCGCTGTCCGCCACCGCGACCGGCACCGGCTGCCGCGCTCCGGTCAGCGCGCCGAGGACCTCGGCACGGGCGAACTTCGCCAGTTCGACGGGGGTCGGGTAGTCGAACACGGCCGTCGCCGGGAGGCGCAGGCCGATGGCCTTGCTCACCCGGTTGCGGAACTCGACGGCGGTCAGCGAGCTGAAGCCGAGGTCCTTGAACGCCTGGGAGCCCTGGACCTGGTCGGCGGAGGCGTGTCCGAGCACCGCCGCGACATGTGTGCGGACCACATCGAGCAGCACACGGTCCTGCTCGGGCTCGGAGAGTCCGGCCAGTCGCTCCCGCAGCGCGGCGAGCGGCCCGGACCCGGACTCGGGTCCGCCCCGCTGGGCGGTGCGCCGTGCGGTCCTGCGTCGACGGGCAGGCATGGCAGTGGTCTCCTCAGCAGGGGTTTCGGTGGCCACGGGGGATTCGGTGGCCGCCGGAGCGTCGGCGCTCGCCTCGGGTGAGACGGCGGGCTCCGGCAGGGTCTCGGTCGTCTCCGGCGCCGGGAGCTCCGGCTGGTCCGTGACGACCTGGCGCAGCGTCAGCGTGTCGGCGGAGACCACGGCCTCGCCGGCTCCGTCGACCGCGGCCAGGGAAAGGGTCTCCGGGCCCGTGCGGGCAAGCCGGACACGCAGCTCGGAGGCGCCGGACGCGTACAGCGACACGCCGGCCAGGCTGAACAGGATGCGGCCGCGCCCCACGCCGTCCAGCACTCCGAGGCCGAGCGGCTGCAACGCCGCGTCCAAAAGGGCCGGGTGCAGCCCGAACCGCTCGGCCTCCGCAACGGACTCCTCGGCCAGGCCGATCTCGGCGAACACCTCGTCATCGCGCTGCCACACCGCTCGCAGGCCACGGAAGGCAGGTCCGTAGACGAGGCCGCTTTCGGCGAGCAGCTCGTACAGACCGTCCACGTCGACGCGCTCGGCGCCGGGCGGGGGCCATGTGGCGGAGGCGAAGCGCACCGCTCCTTCGGCGGTCGCGATGTCCTCCGGCTCCGGGGCGAGCACACCGCTGGCGTGGCAGATCCACTCGTCCTCGTCCTCGTCCACCGGCTCGGCCACGCGCGAGTACATCTCCAGCGAACGGGTGCCGAACTCGTCCTCCTCGCCGAGGACGAGCTGAATCTGGACTCCGCTCCCTCGGGGAAGGACCAGCGGCGCCTGGCTGACGAGTTCTTCCACATGGCCGAGGCCCACCTCGTCACCGGCGCGAATCGCCAGTTCCACGAGGGCCGTGGTGGCCAGGACCGCCTCGCCGCGCAGGACATGGTCCGCCAGCCAGGGCTGGGTGTGCAGCGAGAGCGTTCCGGTGAAGACCAGGCTGTCGGTGCCCGCGACGGGGACCGCGCCGCCCAGCAGCGGGTGATCGGCGGGGTCGAGGCCGAAGGCGGCGGCGTCTCCCGCCGCGGTGCCGGCCTCCAGCCAGTAACGCTGGTGCTGGAACGCGTAGGTGGGCAGGTCCACGCGGCGGGCGCCACGTCCGGCGAAGAAGGCCCGCCAGTCGACGGTTTCGCCGTGGACGTGTGTTTCGGCGAGGGCCGCGAGGAGCGCCTGCGTCTCGGGGCGGTCCTTGCGCAGCACCGGGACCAGCAGGGGGGCCGGTGCGTCCTCGGCGGCGATGTCGTCGACCGGTTCGGTCAGGCAGTCCTGGGCCATCGCGGACAACACGCCGTCGGGGCCCACCTCGATGTAGGTGGTGACGCCCCGGGCTTCGAGGGTCCGCACCCCGTTGAGGAAGCGGACGGTCTCGCGCACGTGCCGCACCCAGTACTCCGGCGAGCACACCTCTTCGGCACCGGCTTGCTCACCCGTGACATTCGAGATGAACGCGGTGGACGGGCCGTGGTAGGTGAGCGTCTCCGCGACCGCGCGGAAGCCGTCCAGCATCGCGTCCATGTGCGGGGAGTGGAAGGCGTGGCTGACCCGCAGGCGGCGGGTCTTGCGGCCCCGTTCCGCCCACTGTCCGGCGATCTCCAGCGCCGCTTCCTCGTCACCTGCGATGACCACGGCGTTCGGGCCGTTGACCGCGGCCATGCTCAGCTCGGCCGCACGACCGGCGAGCGAACCGGAGATCTCCTCCTCCGACGCCTCGATGGCGACCATCGCCCCACCCTCGGGCAGCGCCTGCATCAGCCGGCCACGGGCGGCCACCAGCGTGCAGGCGTCCTCCAGCGAGAACACCCCCGCCACATGTGCTGCGGCGATCTCTCCGATGGAGTGGCCGATCAGCACATCCGGGGTGATGCCCCAGTGCTCCAGCAGCCGGAAGAGCGCCACCTCGATGGCGAACAGCGCGGGCTGGGTGAACGCCGTCCGATCCAGCAGCCCGGCATCCGCACTGCCCTCCGCCGCGAACATCACCTCCCGCAAGGGGCGGTCCAGCACCACGTCCAGGTGCGCACACACCTCGTCCAGCGCACGGGCGAACACCGGGAACGTCTCGTACAACTCCCGGCCCATACCGAGGCGCTGCGCACCCTGGCCGGTGAACAGGAACGCGGTCTTTCCGGCCTTGGCCGCCTGCCCCTGGACGATGCCGGGGGCGTCGTCGCCGGCGGCGACCGTCTCCAGGCCACGCAACAGGGTCTCGCGTTCGGTGCCCAGCAGCACCGCACGGTGCTCGAACACCGATCGCGTGGCGACCAGCGATTCGGCGATGTCCAGCACGCCGGGCTCGGCCCCTTCGGAAAGGTGGGCGCGCAGCCGCTCGGCCTGGGCCCGCAGGGCTTCCGGGCTCCGGGCGGAGAGCACCCAGGGGGCCATCCCGTGGTCGTCGGCAGGGGTCCGGACGGACTCCGCCTCGTCCTGGACCGGGGCCTGTTCGATGATGGTGTGCGCGTTGGTGCCGCTCACACCGAAGGCGGAGATACCCGCCCGGCGCGGCTGCTCGGTCTCGGGCCACGCGGCGGCCTCGGTCAGCAGCCGCACCTCGCCCGCCGACCAGTCCACCTCGCGCGACGGTTCATCCACATGCAACGTCCGCGGCAACACCCCGTGCCGCATGGCCATCACCATCTTGATGACACCGGCGACACCGGCCGCGGCCTGGGTGTGGCCGATGTTCGACTTGATCGAACCCAGCCAGAGCGGCAGGTCCTCCGGGCGCTCCTGGCCGTAGGTGGCCAGCAGCGCCTGCGCCTCGATCGGGTCACCCAGCGTGGTACCCGTGCCGTGTGCCTCGATCACCTGAACGTCGGCCGGCGACAGCCGGGCGTTGGCGAGGGCCTGGCGGATCACCCGCTGCTGCGACGGCCCGTTCGGCGCCGTCAGACCGTTGCTCGCACCGTCCTGGTTCACCGCGCTGCCACGCACGATCGCCAGCACCTGGTGGCCGTTGCGCCGCGCGTCGGACAGCCGCTCCACGAGCAGCATGCCCACACCTTCGGACCAGCCGGTGCCGTCCGCGGCGTCCGCGAACGGCTTGCACCGGCCGTCGGGGGCGAGCCCGCGCTGGCGGCTGAACTCCACGAAGGCGGCCGGGCTGGTCATCACGGTGACGCCACCGGCGAGCGCCATGGAGCACTCTCCCTGGCGCACCGCCTGCGCGGCCTGGTGCAGGGCCACCAGCGACGACGAGCACGCCGTGTCCACCGTCAGCGCGGGTCCCTCAAGGCCGAAGGTGTAGGAGATGCGGCCCGACACGACCGAAGTGGCGCTGCCGGTCAGCATCTGCCCTTCGAGCCCCTCGGGGATCTCGTGCAGTCCCGTTCCGTAACCGGAGGTCGCGGCTCCGACATAGACACCGATCTGGCTGCCGCGCATGGACGCCGGGTCGATACCGGCCCGCTCGAACGCCTCCCACGAGGTCTCCAGCAGCAGCCGCTGCTGCGGGTCCATGGCAAGCGCCTCGCGCGGCGAGATTCCGAAGAAGGCCGCGTCGAACTCGCTCGCCCCGTCGAGGAAGCCGCCCTCGCGGGCGTAGAACGTGCCCGACCGCTCCGGGTCGGGGTCGTACATCCCCTCGACATCCCAGCCACGGTCGGAGGGGAAGTCCGTGATGGCGTCCGTACCGGCTGCCACGAGGTTCCACAGCTCCTCCGGGCTGCGCACACCGCCCGGGAAGCGGCAGCTCATCCCGACGATCGCGATCGGATCGTCGTCGACCGGGACCCCCACCGCCGACGGCGCGGCCACCGCGTCCCGCGTCCCGAGCACCTCGGCCCGCAGATGGTCCGCCAGGACCGACGCGTTCGGGTAGTCGAAGACCAGTGTCGCCGGGAGCTCCAGCCCGCTCTCCGCCACCAGCCGGTTACGGAACTCCACCGCCGTGAGCGAATCGAATCCCAGGTCCTTGAACGCGCGGCCGGCCTCAACCGCCTCCGCGCCCGCGAACCCGAGGACCGCGGCGGCATGGGCGCGCACCAGGTCGAGCAGGGTCCGGTCGATCTCGGCCTCGGTGAGTCCCGCCA
>NZ_JAHLEM010000786.1 GCF_018883605.1 Streptomyces niphimycinicus
TACGGAACTCCACCGCCGTGAGCGAATCGAATCCCAGGTCCTTGAACGCGCGGCCGGCCTCAACCGCCTCCGCGCCCGCGAACCCGAGGACCGCGGCGGCATGGGCGCGCACCAGGTCGAGCAGGGTCCGGTCGATCTCGGCCTCGGTGAGTCCCGCCAGGCGCTCCCGCAGTGCCGAACCGGTACCGGCGCCTTCGGCGTTGCCGGCGTTCGCCAGCGCCCGCTGGACCTCGGGCAGATCGCCGAGGAGCGGGCTCGGCCGCCCGATCGTGAACGCGGGGGCGAATCGCTCCCAGTCCACATCGGCGACCGTGAGCACACCGTCGTCACCCGCGACCGCTCCCTGCAACGCGGCGATCGCCAAGCCGGGCACCATCGCGGGCAGACCGCGGCGCGCCAGATGGTCGGCCTCTTCCCCGGCCGCCATGCCGCCCTCGGCCCAGGGGCCCCAGGCCACGGCCGTACCGGCGAGGCCGCGGGCACGGCGGTCCTCCACCAGCGCGTCCAGGTAGGCGTTGGCCGCACCGTAGGCGGCCTGGCCGCCACTGCCCCACACACCGGCGATCGAGGAGAAGACCACGAACGCGTCCAGCTCCCGGTCACCCAGCAGCTCGTCCAGATTGACGGCGCCGGCCACCTTGCCGGAGACCACGGCGGCGGCGTCGGCCAGCCCGGTCTCGGCCAGCGGCCCGGCCCCGTTGGCGCCCGCCGCGTGCACCACGGCCGTCAACGGCTGCTCCTCGGGCACCGCGTCCAGAACCGCGGCCAGTTGCTCGCGGTCGGCCACATCGCAGGCAGCCACGGTCACCCGGGCGCCCAGCGCCTCGAGCTCCTCGCGCAGCTCGGGCGCGCCCGGCGCCTCAAGACCGCGACGGCTGGTCAGCACCAGGTGCTCGGCGCCGTTGCGCACCAGCCAGCGGGCCACCTGCCCGCCCAGCGCGCCCGTGCCGCCGGTGACCAGCACCGTGCCACGCGCCCGCCATGTCGTCGCGTCGGCGACGGGAGCGGCGGACCGGGTCAGACGGCGTGCGAACACGCCGGAGCCGCGCACCGCGACCTGGTCCTCGACGACCTCGGTGGCCTCGGCGGCCAGCACCCCGGCCAGCCGCGCGACCGCACGCTCGTCCAGTGACTCGGGCAGGTCGACCAGACCGCCCCACATCTGCGGCAGCTCCAGCGCGGCCACCCGGCCGAGCGCCCACACCATCGCCTGCTTCGGGTGGCTGAGCCGTTCGGAACGGCCCACCGACACGGCGCCCCGCGTACCGCACCACAGCGGAGCCTCGATACCGGCGTCGGCCATGGCCCGCACCAGTGTCAGCGTCAGGGCGAGACCGCTGGGGAGCGCGGAGTGCCCCGGGCAGGGCTCCTCGTCCAGGGCCAGCAACGACAACACGCCGCCCAGCGCGGGCGCGTCTGCGGCCGCCTCACGCAGCCGCTCCCCCAGCGCCTCGGCGTCGAGGTCCCGCTCGTCGGCCACCAGCGACACCAGGTCCGCGCCATGACGCTCGAGCCCGGAGAGAACCTCCGTCACCAGCTCGTCCTCGGCACGGGAGGCCGGAACCACTACCAGCCACGTGCCCGACAGCGACCCATCGGCCACGTCCAGGACCGGCTTCCAGGCCACCCGGTAGCGCCAGTTGTCGATCGTGGACTGGTCACGCCGGTTGCGGTGGTACGTGGACAGGGCGGGCAGCACCGCGCTCAGCGGCGTCTCGCCGTCGACGTCGAGCGTCTCGGCGAGCGCTTCGAGATCCTCACGCTCGACCGCTTCCCAGAACCGCGCGTCCACCGAGTCGACGGCGCTCGACGCGCCCAAGCCGTTGAGGGAGATGGACACCTCGGGCCAGAACCGCTCGCGCTGGAAGGCGTACGTCGGCAGCTCCACCATCCGCGCACCGCGCCCGGCGACCACGGACTCCCACTCCACCAAGGCTCCGTGGACGTGGAGTTCGGCCAGCGCCATCGTCAGCGCCTGGCCCTCGGGACGGTCCTTGCGCAGCACCGGCACCACGGCCGAGGCCGCGGTCTGGTCCTCCGTCAGGCAGTCCCGCGCCATCGCGGACAGCACGCCGTCGGGGCCGACCTCCAAGAACCTGGTGACGCCCTGGGCGGTGAGTGCCTGCATGCCATCCGCGAACCGCACCGCCTCCCGGACGTGGCGCACCCAGTACTCCGGCGAGCACACCTCGTCGCGGCTCGCCGCCTCGCCCGTCACATTGGAGACCAGGGCGATGGACGGTGCCTGGAAGGACAGGCCCGCGACGGTGTCGCGGAAGTCGTCCAGCATGGCGTCCATGCGGGGCGAGTGGAACGCGTGGCTGACCGTGAGCCGACGGGTCTTACGACCCTGCTCCGCCCACTGCCCCGCAATCTCCAGCGCCGCTTCCTCGTCACCCGCGATGACCACGGCCCTCGGGCCATTGACCGCGGCAATACTCACCTCGGCCTCACGACC
>NZ_JAHLEM010000787.1 GCF_018883605.1 Streptomyces niphimycinicus
CCCCGCGCGCCGGTGCCAGCCGACGCTCCGCCCGCCGCGCCAGCGCCCCGGACACGACGGGCACCGCGACCCCCGCCACCAGCAGCCCCGCCGCCAGCACCGCCCCGGCCTCGGGGAGCATCCAGGTGAGGAAGCCCACCGAGGCCGCACCGACGGTCAGCGCGGTGCCTACGGGCAGCAGCCAGCGCAGGAAGTAGTCCTGGACGGCGTCCACATCGGCCACCAGCCGGGAGAGCAGATCGCCGCGGCGCGTCCGGCCGAGCCCCGCGGGCGTCAGCCGCTCCAGCCGCCGGTAGACGGCGACCCGCAGCTCGGCCAGCACGCGCAGCACGGCGTCATGCGAGACCAGGCGCTCGGCGTAGCGGAAGACGGCCCGGCCGATCCCGAACGCCCGGGTCGCGGTGACCGCCACCATCAGATACAGCACGGGCGGCTGCTGCGCGGCCCGGGAGATCAGCCACCCGGAGACGGCCATCAGCCCGACCGCGCTCAGCAGGGCGAGGCTCCCGAGCAGCAGCGCCAGCCCGAACCGCCCCCGCCCACCACGCGCGGCGCCCCGCACCCGCGCCAACGCGCCCCGGCGCGGACGTGCGGCCGAGCTACGCGACACGGCCACGCCGTACGACGCGCCCGGGCCACCCGACGCACTCAGGCCGTCCGGCACGGCGGAACCACCCGGCACGGCCAAGCCACCCGGCACGGCCAAGCCATCCGGCGTGGCGGAACCACCCAGCACGGCGGAGCCATCAGGCGTGGCCAGGCCCGTGCCGTCCGGCCCGTGCCGTATCCCGTCCAGCCGCCCACCGACTCCGGCGTCCGCCATCGGCTCATGCGCGGCGGGCGTCCGCCCCACGCCCAAGGCCGCGCCCGTCGTCCCCTGCTCCACGCCCAAGGCCGCGCCCGCCGTCACCTCATGCGCGCCACCGGCTTCGGCGGCCCGTGGCCACTCCGCTCCCGCGGCCGCCTCCGGCGTGGAATCCCGCGCCCCCGCGCGCGGGCGCCCGTCCGCGCACGCGAAGCCCACCGCCGACGCGCCCCGATCCACGGAGAGCGGGGACAACCCACCAGAACCGGCGGCCCCGGAGCCGGGCCGCGCCTCCGCGCCCGCGCCGGGCACGGATCCGCGCGCCTCGGCACCCGGAGCCCTGTCCGCATACGCGACGGACCGGCGGACGCCATCCCCCTCGGAGCCGGACCGGAGTGCGACGGTCGGCCCCGGGCGGACGCCGCCCGCCGCCGCCACGCGCCCGACCGCGGGCAGGACGGCCAGCCCCCCAGGGGCAGCAACCCCAGAGCCCCGCCCCCCACCCCAACCCGCCCCCGGCAAACGCAACACCCGGTCCGCCAGCGGCAGCAGCGCCGGGCGGTGGACCACCAGCAGCACCGTGCGGCCCTCGGCCAGCCGTCGTACCGCCTCGACGACCGACGCCTCCGTCTCACCGTCCAGATTGGCCGTCGGCTCGTCCAGCAGCAGCACCGGCCGGTCGGCCAGGAAGGCGCGCGCCAGGGCGATCCGCTGCCGCTGGCCCGCGGAGAGCCCGGCGCCCATCTCGCCGAGCCGGGATTCGATCCCGTCCGGCAGCGCGGAGACGAAGCGCAGCGCGTCCGCGTCCCGCAGGGCGGCCCGTACCGCCGCGTCATCGGCGTCCGGCCGGGCCAGCCGGACGTTCTCCGCGATCGTCCCGGCGAAGAGATACGGGCGCTGGGGCACCCAGGCGATCTGGCGCCGCCAGCTCTCCGGGTCCAGCGCGGCCAGGTCGCGGCCCCCGATCAGGACCCGGCCCTCGTCCGGCGCCGCGAAGCCCAGTACGGCGTTCAGCAGCGTCGACTTCCCGGCACCGCTGGGGCCGACTACGGCGACCGTCTCCCCCGGGCGGATCTCGTACGAGGTCCGGGCGAGGGACGGTTCGCCGCGTCCGGGGTGGCGGACCACCAGCCCGTCCAGCGTGAGCGCGGCGCTCCGGGCATCGGGAGCCGGCACACCGCCGATGTTCGAGGGCTCGCGCTCCAGCACCGCGAACACCTCGTCCGCCGCCGCCAGCCCCTCCGCCGCCGCGTGGTACTGCGCGCCCACCTGCCGCAGTGGCAGGTACGCCTCGGGGGCGAGCACCAGCACCACCAGCCCGGTGAAGAGATCCATCTCGCCGTGCACCAGCCGCATGCCGATGTCGACCGCGACCAGGGCGACCGACACGGTGGAGAGCAGTTCCAGGGCCAGGGAGGACAGAAAGGCCAGCCGCAGTGTCTTGAGCGTGGCCCGCCGGTAGTCGGAGGTGATCGCGCGGATCGAGTCGGCCTGGGCCTTCGCCCGGCCGAAGACCTTGAGGGTCGGCAGTCCGGCGACGACATCGAGGAAAT
>NZ_JAHLEM010000788.1 GCF_018883605.1 Streptomyces niphimycinicus
CCCAGGCCGAAGACCTTGAGGGTCGGCAGTCCGGCGACGACATCGAGGAAATGCCCGGACAGCCGGGACAGCAGCCGCCACTGGCGGTCCATCCGGGACTGGGTGGCCCAGCCGATGAGCATCATGAACAGCGGGATCAGCGGCAGCGTGGCGACGATGATCAGCGCGGAGATCCAGTCCGCGGTGACGATCCGGGCGAGCACCGCCACCGGCACCACCACGGCCAGCCCCAACTGAGGGAGATAGCGCGCGAAGTAGTCGTCCAGCGCGTCGATGCCGCGGGTGGCGAGGGTGGTGAGCGCACCGGTCCGCTGGGAGTCCAGCCAGCTCGGCCCGAGCCGTACGGCCCGTTCCACCAGCCGCAGCCGCAGCTCCGACTTGACCGCCGCACCGGCCCGATGGGCGGCCAGCTCGGTCAGCCAGGAGACGGCCGCCCGGCCGACGGCGACCAGCGCCAGCAGCCCCAGCGGGACCGTCAGCGCCGCCACGTCCTCGCCCCGCTGGAAGGCGCCCACCACGATCTCGGCGATCAGCATCGCCTGCGCGATGACCAGACCCGCTCCGGCCAGGCCCAGCGCCACGGAGGCGGCCAGGAAGAAGCGGGTGGCCCGTGCGTACCGCAGCAGCCGGGGGTCGATTGGTTTCACGTGAAACACACCACCCGAAGCATCAGTGGGCGGCGGGGATGTGCCGGGTACCGATGCGCTTACGGAAGACCCAGTACGTCCACGCCTGGTAGGCCATGATCAGCGGCATCATGATCGCCCCGACCCACGTCATGATCTTGAGCGTATAGGGGCTGGAGGCCGCGTTCGCCGCCGTCAGGCTCCACTTCGCGTCCAGCGAGGACGGCATGACGTCGGGGAACAGGGCCAGGAAGAGCATCGCGACGGCCGCCGCGATGGTCACCCCGGACAGTCCGAAGGCCCACCCCTCACGCCCCCGTCGGTTCATGACCAGCGCCACGACCAGGGCCAGTACGGCGATGACGACCGCCACCAGACTGCGGGCGTTCCCGCTGTCGCGCTGCGTCCAGACCAGGAACGGCACCGTGACCACGACGGTGGCCAGCCCGAGCCCGGTCGCATACCGCCGTGCCCTCGTCCGGATGTCGCCGGACGTCTTGAGCGCGGCGAAGACGGCGCCGTGGAAGGTGAACAGCACCAGCGTGACCGCCCCGCCCAGCAGCGCGTACGGCGTGATCAGGTCCGGCAGACCGCCCGCGTAGTTCCCGTCCCGGCCGATCGGCACCCCGTGCACCAGATTGGCGAAGATCGCACCCCAGAGGAACGCGGGCAGCAGCGAGCACCAGAAGATCGCATGCTCCCAGTTCCGCTGCCAGCGGTCCTCGGGGCGCTTATGCCGGTACTCGAAGGCGACACCGCGCAGGATCAGGCAGACCAGGATGGCCAGCAGCGGCAGATAGAAACCGCTGAAGAGCGCCGCGTACCAGTCGGGGAAGGCGGCGAAGGTCGCCCCGGCCGCCGTGATCAGCCAGACCTCATTGCCGTCCCACACCGGCCCGATCGTGTTGATCAGGACCCGGCGCTCGGTGCGGTCACGGGCCAGCAGCTTGGTCAGCACGCCGATGCCGAAGTCGAAGCCCTCCAGGAAGAAGTAGCCCGTCCACAGGAAGGCGATCAGCAGAAACCAGAAGTCGTGAAGGTTCATGATTCTCTCCGGCCGTCAGTACGCGAAGGTCAGCGGCTTGTCGGCGTCCTCGTCCTCGGCGGCGGCCCCGCCACCCGGACCGCCCGGACCGCCCGAGGGCAGCCGCAGCTTCGGGTCCTTGGCCGGCGGCTTCTCGTCGGTGTCCGGTCCGGCCTTGGCGTACTTGGTCAGCAGCCGCACCTCGATCACCGCGAGCACCCCGTACAGCAGCGTGAAGACGCCGAGCGAGATCAGTACCTCGGTCTGGCTCACCCCGGGGGAGACCGCGTCGGCGGTCTTCATCAGCCCGTAGACCGCCCAGGGCTGCCGGCCCATCTCGGTGAAGATCCAGCCGAAGGAGTTGGCGATCAGCGGGAACCCCATGGTGAGGATGCCGATCCGCCAGGACCAGGTGGACAGCAGCGGGCTCATCTCGCGCTTCTTGGTGAGCATCAGCCGGGGCACCTCGTCCTCGCCGGTGCGGAAGGCGGGGTCCAGCCACCGCTTGCGCCGGGTCGTCCACAGCCCGATCAGCCCGGCGACGAACGAGGTCATGCCGAAGCCGATCATCAGCCGGAAGCCCCAGAAGGTCATGAAGATGCTGGGGATGTAGTCATCGGGCTGACCGCCGTAGGCGTCGGCCTCCCGCTGGGCGATGTCATTGATCCCGGGGACGGCGTCGGTGAAGTTGCTGTGCGCCAGGAAGGAGAGCGCGGCGGGGACCTCCAGCTCGACGCTGTTGTGGCCCTTGCTGACATCGCCGACGGCGAAGATCGAGAAGGGCGCGGGCGACTGGGTGTCCCACAGCGCCTCGGCCGCCGCCATCTTCATCGGCTGCTGCTCGAACATCACCTTGCCGAGCTGGTCACCGCTGAGCGCCGTGCCGATCCCCGCGATGACCGCGACGACCAGGCCCACCCGCAGCGAGGTCCGCATCGCCCCGACCTGCTTCTTCCGCTGCTCGCCCAGCTCCTCGCCGCGCTCCCGGCGGCGCTTGGCCCGCAGCAGATGGAAGGAGGAGATGCCGATCATGAAGGCGGCGCCGGTGAGGAAGGCCGCGGTCAGGGTGTGGAAGACCACGACCAGGGTGGTGTTCTGGGTCAGCACCGCCCAGATGTCGGTGAGCTGGGCCTTTCCGGTGGCCTTGTCGACGGTGTACCCGGTCGGATGCTGCATCCAGGAGTTGGCGGCCAGGATGAAGTACGACGAGAGGATCGTGCCGATCGAGACGATCCAGATGCAGGCGCAGTGGATCTTCTTGGGCAGCTTGTCCCAGCCGAAGATCCACAGACCTATGAAGGTCGACTCGAAGAAGAAGGCCAGCAGGGCCTCCATCGCGAGCGGGGCACCGAAGACATCACCGACGAAGCGGGAGTAGTCCGACCAGTTCATGCCGAACTGGAACTCCTGCACGATGCCGGTGACCACACCCATCGCGATATTGATCAGGAAGAGCTTGCCCCAGAACTTGGTGGCGTGGAAGTACTTCTCCTTGCCCGTGCGGACCCAGGCGGTCTCCAGACCCGCCGTGATGGCGGCGAGAGAGATCGTGAGTGGCACGAAGAGGAAGTGGTAGACGGTTGTGATACCGAACTGCCACCGGGCGAGCGTCTCCGGCGCCAGAGCCAGATTCACCTGAATCTCTCCTTACGGTCGTGCCTGCCCGCGAGCGAGCTTGTGAACGTATTCACATTCACAAGCAATGATACGCACATGGCTGCGCCCCCTCCCACAGGGGGTGGGAGGGGGCGAATGGGGCACGTCTGGGTATGCTGCGCACCTTACGGAGGGGCCGATGGGCCCCTTGCCGACTCCGGAGGCGGCCGTTCAGCGCGTGGCTCACCGCTTCCGGCGGGGCTCAGGGCTTCACAGCTCCTTGCGGAACGCCTCCGCGGTCCGCAGGAAGATCTCATTCGCCTCGCGCTCGCCGATCGTCACCCGCACCCCCTCACCCGCGAACGGCCGGACCACCACGCCCGCCGCCTCGCACACCGCCGCGAAGTCGAGCGTGCGCTCCCCCAGCCGCAGCCAGACGAAGTTCGCCCGGCAGTCCGGGATCGTCCACCCCTGGGCGGCCAGCGCCTCCCATACCCGGCCCCGCTCGGTGACCAGCGCGTCCACCCGCTCCCGCAGCGCGTCCTCGCTGCGCAGCGAGGCCACCGCCGCGTCCTGGGCGAGCTGGCTGACGCCGAACGGCACCGCGGTCTTGCGCAACGCCGCCGCCACCGGCTCATGGGCGATCGCGAAGCCGACCCGCAGCCCGGCCAGGCCGTACGCCTTGGAGAAGGTGCGCAGCACGCAGACGTTCGGCCGGTCCCGGTAGAGGTCGACTCCGTTGGGGACCCGCTCGTCCCGGATGAACTCGACGTACGCCTCGTCCAGCACCACCAGCACATCGGACGGCACCCGGTCCAGGAACCGCTCCAGCTCGGCCCGGCGCACAACGGTGCTGGTCGGATTGTTGGGGTTACAGACGAAAATCAGCCGGGTGCGGTCGGTGATCGCATCGGCCATCGCGTCCAGATCGTGGACCTCGTCATCGGTCAGCGGAACCTGCACCGAGGTCGCGCCCGCGATCTGAGTGATGATCGGATATGCCTCGAAGGACCGCCAGGCGTAGATCACCTCATCGCCCGGCCCCGCCGTGGACTGGACCAGTTGCTGGGCCATGCCGACCGAACCGGTCCCGGTGGCCAGATGCTCCAGCGGCACCTCGAAGCGCTCCGCGAGCTCGGCGATCAGCGCGGTGCAGGCGAGGTCCGGGTAGCGGTTCAGGGACGCGGCGGCGTCCGCCACCGTCTCCAGCACCCCGGCCAGCGGCGGATAGGGGTTCTCGTTGGAGGAGAGCTTGAACGCCAGGGGACCCCCCGTGGCGGCCGGCTTGCCGGGCTTGTACGTCGGAATGCCGTCCAGCGCGGCACGCAGCTTGGGGCTCTTCTCGGTCACCGACAGTCCTCCTCGACCCATCCTGTCCCGGACCGTGTACAGCGTTCGCACACGGCAATACTGCACACCTTATGAGGATTCCCCCGTCTCGCGTACCCGCCGGGCGCCGCCGCGTACCCGCCCCCGGTGCCCGCGTACCCACCGGGGGGAGCGCCCCGCTTTTCCGCGCGCGCCGGTGGCGAGCGCCGTGGCGCGCATCACCCGTGCAGGTGAGTTGAGACCTCTTCGAGACATGTATCAATCAGCAGGCGTGGATATGCCAGGGGCGACCAGAGGCCCGGTGGATCCTCCAACTGGCTTCACTTCCAAGGGAATTGAGGGAGGCGTTCATGCAGAAACGTGCCTTCCGAATACCGATGGCGGAATCGCGCAACCCTCCCACCCGAGCCCTACTATCGGCTGGCCATGACAGCAGCAGGGAAGCACCAGGTGAGCCGGTCGGCCGGCCGCCGGTTAGGGCGGGCGGGCATCCGGGACGTGGCCGCCGCCGCCGGGGTCTCGATCACGACCGTCTCCGACGCGCTCAACGGCAAGGGCCGGCTCCCGGAGGCCACCCGCCGCCATGTCCGCGAGGTCGCCGAGCGGCTGGGCTACCGCCCGTCCGCAGCGGCCCGCACCCTCCGTACCGGCAAGTCCGGCCTCATCGGCCTGACCGTGACCACGTACGGGGATGAACCTTTCACCTTCACCGAGTTCCCCTACTTCGCCGAGATGGCGCGAGCCGCCACCTCCGCCGCGCTGGCCCGCGGCTACGCCCTCGTCATCCTCCCCGCCACCTCCCGTCACGATGTGTGGTCCAACGTCGCCCTCGACGGCACCGTGGTGATCGACCCCTCCGACCACGATCCGGTCGTCACCGAGCTCTTACGCCAGGGCATCCCCGTGGTCAGCGACGGCCGCCCGGCCGGCGCCCTCCCCGTCACCGCCTGGGTCGACAACGACCACGAGGCGGCGGTGCTCGGACTGCTCGACCATCTCGCCGAGGCCGGCGCCCGCCGGATCGGACTGCTCACCGGGACGTCCACCGACACCTACACCCGGCTGTCCACCACGGCGTATCTGCGGTGGTGCGAACGCGTGGGACAGGATCCCGTCTATGAGGCGTACCCGGCCCACGACCCTTGTGCCGGTGCCGGTGCCGCCGACCGGCTGCTCGCCCGCCCCGACCGCCCCGACGCGGTCTATGGCCTCTTCGACCCCAACGGCACCGATCTGCTCGCCGCCGCCCGCCGCTACGGACTGCGCGTCCCGGACGATCTGCTGCTGGTGTGCTGTAGCGAATCGACCGTCTACCGCACCACCGAGCCGCCCATCACGACCCTCTCACTCAAACCCCGCCGGATCGGCACGGCGGTCGTACAGTTGCTCATCGACGCCATCGAGGGCCTTGCTACCGACCACCCCGTCGAGCAGGTCATACCCACCGAATTGATCGTGCGGACGTCGTCACAGCGCCGTCCGCCCCGTACGACGGTCAGCGCCCCGCGCAGCCGTGCCGGAGGCTGACCTGAGGGTGACTCAAGGATGACCGGAGGAGGAGCTGAGACCAATGGGCTTCCCCTACCGGGCCAATCCGGGATAAAAGTCCGACCAAGCAGGAGCGAGCACCGATTGACGGCACCCTGGTGCGTCACAAGCCCTCACGGTCATTCCTATGATGGGCGGACGACACCGCGGACCGCCGTCGACCAGGCAAGGTCCACAAGGTGGGACGGCGGCGTGATGGTGGAGGGGTCGATGACTCAGGGGGCCGGTCTGGAAGCCACGGCAGGGACCACGGCTGCGATCCCACCCGTGCCCGCGTATGGGGTGCCCACCCCGCCCGCGCCCGCGTACGGGGCGTTCACCCCGCCCGGCATGAGCGCGCCCGGAGCCGTACCGCCCGGG
>NZ_JAHLEM010000789.1 GCF_018883605.1 Streptomyces niphimycinicus
GCGTCCCGGTCCGGATCGGCATAGACGGCTACGCTCGCGATCCCGGCATCCCGGCAGGCACGGGCAACACGGACAGCGATCTCGCCACGGTTGGCGATGAGCACCTTTTGCATGCTCTCTCTTCCCTCTTCCGAAAAGTTCCGCCCCGAGAGGGACGGTCAAGGTTGCTACCCCAGGGCCCGCTCAAGGAAATCCAGCACCACGCTCGCGTAGCCTTCAGGATCGGTCTCCAGCCCGAGCAGATGCTCGGCCCCCGGCAGGACGTGCGTCTCGGCCTGGGCATAGCGCTCGGCCAGCGCGTCCACCGAGGACGGCGGCACGATCGCATCGTGCTCGCCCGACATGAACAACAGGGGGATCTTGGCGAACTTGCCCGTCGCGGGCGGGGGCCACTGGGCCCGGAGCATGGCCGGGCCCACCGCGCACAGCGTCCGCGCCACCGCCGAACGGGCCGGCTCGCCCTTCAGCAGGGCGGGCAGCGGCAGCGCCTCCGCCTCCAGGAACTTGCGCAGCAGCGGCGGGACGTCGTGCCCCGGCCCGCTGTCGCACACCAGCGCGTCAAGTTCGAATCCATCGTGCGTCAGCGCCCACATGGACGAGAAGCACGAGAACGAGAAGCCGTAGAAGGCTATCCGGGCCGTGCCGTATCCCCGCTGGCCGCGCAGATGGGAGACCACGGAGGTGACATCGCTCGCGAACCGGTCGCCGAGCCCGAACAGCGCCCGGTCGTCGCTGCTGGCCCCATGGCTGCGGTGGTCGAACAGACAGACGGTGTACCCGGCGTCGTGCAGGAACTTGGCGTGGCGGAGGCTGTGGTCCTTCGCCGTGGCCATGCTGTGCCCGAGCACCACCACCTTCTCGGGGGACGCCGGACACAGCCAGGTGTCCAGGTGCTTCCGCGCCGCGAAGGGCACCTTCAGCTCCGTACAGGGCAGCCCGTAATCCCGTGGGTGCTCCCGCTGTTCCCGGCGCCGCGGATGGAAAGCCAGATACGCCAGCCTGGCCCCGTACAGCGGGGCGATCGGCAGGGCCGCGGCCGAGAGGGCGCGGGCTCCCAGGGAGGGGGAGCGCGCCGACGTCTGGCGTGGCTCGGGCATCTGCGTCCTCCAGGAGGGGGAGTGTCCGTCGGCGGTCAGGGCGTTCTCGTCTCGGTCGCGGCGGGCGGTGGAACGGGCGGTCGGGACGGGCGAGTGGACGGACGGGCGGGACGGACGGGCGGGGCGGACGGGCGGGGCGGGCAGTCGGGACGAGCGGTCGGGACGGGCGACAACGTGTGAACGAGCGGGCGGGCGAAGAGTCAGCCACAGCCTCCGGCGTGGCCCGGATCGGCCGACCGGGCGGCGGCGAAGTCGGTGTCCGAGGGCACGGCGGCGGGCGTGTCCCGGGAGCGGGCGCCGGATCGGTCACCGGAGCCCGGGCGCGGCCCGGAGCCGGAGCGGACCGCTTCGGCGAAGGCCGGCAGCCGGTCCACGCCCCAGAACTTGTCATAGCCATGGGTGAAGAACGGCACGCCGAACGCCCCGGCGTCGCTGAGCGCGAGCAGGGCCTGAAGTCCCCGGCCGCCGCGCAGTTCCTCGTCATCGGCGGCTGCCGCCGCCCGGCCGGCCGGAAGCCCCAGCTCACCGGCGATGGCCGCGATGGTCGTACGGTCGCAGATGTCGCGGCCCTCCTGCCAGCGCGCCCGGTAGAGGCGCTCGATGTAGGCGGGGCCGAGCCCCGCGTCCAGCGCCAGGAAGTACGGCAGATGCGGCACCTCCCAGACCGGGTCCTGGTCCACCGGCCAGTTGACCGCGAGGCCGCGGTCGGTCGTCAGCCGGCGCACATCCTGGAGGATATAGAGATGCTTCTCCCGGGACATCGCCGTATACGGGAAGTGATGGCGTTGTTCGGCCATACGGCGCTCACCATCCGCGTCCGGCTCCCACCACGGGTGCCATTCCACCGCCTGTGCGACATCCGGATA
>NZ_JAHLEM010000079.1 GCF_018883605.1 Streptomyces niphimycinicus
GTCTGCCTGTGGAGACGGTGTGAGACCTCAACGGGAGTCCTCCCGGACGGGGCGGTCGTCGGTGAAGCAGGAACCCCAGCGGGCGACCGCTGGAATCCCCCGCCTTTGGGCGGGGGAGGAAGTCAAAGGAACGTACGTACCCACTGGGCCCGCCCCATGAGAGCCCCGCGCACCCGAACGGACGCGCCCCGCGCCCCCTCACGATGCCCGGAGCTACGCCGGCCGCTGTAGCACCATCAGGCTCCGGTCCACCAGGGTCAGCACATCGCCCGCCGCCACCTTCGCCCCGCTGCCCGGCTCCACGCCCTCCGGCACCGCCGTGTCCACGATGACCTGCCACTGCTTGCCGTGGTCGATGGGCACGACGAAGTCCAGCGGCTCATGGTGCGCGTTGAACAGCAGCAGAAACGAGTCATCGGTGATCCGCTCACCGCGCACTCCCGGTTCGGAGATCGCGCTGCCGTTGAGGAAGACCGCGAGGGACTTGGCGTGCGCCGCCTGCCAGTCGCGCGGGATCATCCCCTCGCCCTCATGGGTGAACCAGGCGATGTCCGACAGCTCGTCGTGGGTGCCCTCCACCGGCCGTCCGTGGAAGAAGCGGCGGCGCCGGAAGACCGGATGGTCGCGGCGCAGCCACACCAGTGAGCGGGTGAAGCGCAGCAGCTCCAGCGCCGAGCGGTCCTCCCACTCGCCGTCCTGCCCCTTGACGTGGTCCGGCCACCGCACCCAGGAGACCTCGTTGTCCTGGCAGTACGCGTTGTTGTTGCCGCCCTGGGTGCGGCCGAACTCATCGCCATGGCTGAGCATCGGCACGCCCTGGGAGAGCATCAGGGTCGCGACGAAGTTGCGCATCTGGCGCTCGCGCAGCGTCCGTACCGCCGGATCGTCGGTCTCGCCCTCGACCCCGCAGTTCCAGGACCGGTTGTAGCTCTCGCCGTCCTGGTTGGACTCGCCGTTGGCCTCGTTGTGCTTCTCGTCGTAGCTCACCAGATCGCGCAGGGTGAAGCCGTCATGGCAGGTGACGAAGTTGACCGAGGCCAGCGGGCGCCGCCCGTCGCCCTGGTAGAGGTCGGAGGAGCCGGTCAGCCGGGAGGCGAACTCGGCCAGTGTCCTCGGCTCACCGCGCCACAGATCCCGCACGGTGTCCCGGAACTTGCCGTTCCATTCGGTCCACAGGGGCGGGAAGTTGCCGACCTGGTAGCCGCCCTCGCCGACGTCCCAGGGCTCGGCGATCAGCTTCACCTGGCTCACCACCGGATCCTGCTGGACCAGGTCGAAGAACGACGAGAGCCGGTCCACCTCGTGGAACTGCCGGGCCAGCGTCGCCGCCAGATCGAAGCGGAAGCCGTCCACATGCATCTCGGTCACCCAGTAGCGCAGCGAGTCCATGATCAACTGGAGCACGTGCGGGGAGCGCATCAGCAGGGAGTTCCCGGTGCCGGTGGTGTCCATGTAGTACCGGCGGTCCTCGGTCAGCCGGTAGTACGAGGCGTTGTCCAGACCCCGGAAGGAGAGCGTGGGGCCCAGGTGGTTGCCCTCGGCCGTGTGGTTGTAGACCACGTCCAGGATGACCTCGATGCCCGCCTGGTGCAGCGCCCGGACCGCCGATTTGAACTCCAGCACCTGCTGGCCCCGGTCGCCCCAGGAGGCGTAGGCGTTGTGCGGGGCGAAGAAGCCGATGGTGTTGTAGCCCCAGTAGTTGGCCAGGCCCGCGTCGGCCAGCCGGTGGTCGTGGACGAACTGGTGCACGGGCATCAGTTCCAGCGTGGTGACGCCCAGCTCCGTCAGATGTTCGATGATCGCCGGATGGGCGAGCGCCGCGTAGGTCCCGCGCAGCTCCTCCGGCAGCCGGGGATGGCGCATGGTCAGCCCCTTGACATGCGCCTCGTAGATGACCGTGCGGTGGTAGTCGGTGCGCGGCGGGCGGTCGTCCCCCCAGTCGAAGTACGGATTGACCACGACCGACGCCATGGTGTGCGGGGCGGAGTCGAGGTCATTGCGCTTGTCGGGGCGTCCGAAGTGGTAGCCGTAGACCTCCTCGCCCCAGCCGATCCGCCCGCTGAGGGCCTTGGCGTACGGATCCAGCAGCAGCTTGGCGGAATTGCAGCGGTGGCCGGACTCCGGCTCGTACGGGCCGTGGGCCCGGAAGCCGTAGCGCTGCCCCGGCATGATCCCCGGCAGATAGGCGTGGCGCACGAACGCGTCGGACTCCCGCAACTCGACCGCCGTCTCCGAGCCGTCGTCGTGCAGGAGGCACAGCTCGATGCGGACAGCGGCCTCGGAGAACACCGCGAAGTTGGTTCCGGCGCCGTCGTACGTGGCGCCAAGGGGGTAAGCCTGCCCCGGCCAGACCTGCATACGTCGACTCTTCCACTTCTTCTCCAGGGGCCGCGAGCACTCCGGGCACCGGACGGAACCTGACCGACCCCGCATCTTTGCCCAACTGGCCGGACCCATCCGCTCTTTCGACAGAACTTCCTCAAAAGGGAGGCAACCTACGGCCATTTCGGTTCGTCCTACCGGGTGACCTCCGCGTATGCGTATCCCGCTATGCGGTCCGATGTGATGACAGGGGGGAATGGGGGAGGATGTGCGCAAGATGATGCACCGCCACCTGGGCAAAGTGGTGGCCGGCGCGGCCGTGGCGGCCACCGCCACGGCGGTCCTGATCGGGGTGACGCTCCCGGGGAGCGCGTCCGGCAAAGAGGGCTCGGGTGGGGGACCCCAGGGCTCGGCGGCGGAGCAGGGCCAGGCGGCCCGGCAACTGCCCGGTGTGGTGGAGGACGCGCCCGAGCAGGCCCATACCGGCACCGGCCGCGATCCACTGACCGACGATGAGATGAAGCGCGCCCAGACCCTCACGGGCGGCGGCGGCTTCCGGCTGAGCAGCGAGGACGTCAAGGGCGCCAAGGGCCCCGAACTGCTCTCCACCGACCTCGCGGAGCTGAGCCCCGACGAGGTGGGCGCCGCCGACGCGCCGCGCCGCGCCGACGTCACGTACTACGACTACAAGGACGACACCTACGTCACCAAGACGGTCGACCTCGGCAGCGGCAAGGTGACCGCGACCGACACCCAGCACGGGGTCCAGCCGCCGCCCAACCGCGACGAGGTGATGGAGGCCGCGAAGCTGCTGATGGCCGACAAGCTGGGCGAGGGGCTGAAGAAGGACTTCAAGGACGCCACGGGCAAGGCGCTGACCCGCCCGGACCAGCTCACCGTCACCGGCTTCGTCTACCGCGCGGGCGAGGGCAACCCCGGTCCGGCCTCGGTCGGGGACTGCGGCGCGCACCGCTGCGTACGGCTGTTCACCCGGGTGCTGAACGGCCCGTGGATCGACACCCGGCAGATGGTGATCGACCTGAGCGCCCGCAAGGTCGCCAAGCTGAGCTGAGCCCCTTTTTTCGTGGCTCGGTTCGCCTCCGGGGCGCCTCAGTCGCTGTCGACGGTCGACCGTGCTCGGTCGCTCGTTCCTCGCTCCCTGCGCGCGCTCTCCCTTTCGACAGCGACGCGCCCCTTCGGCTCGCCCCCAGCTACCGCTGGGAGGTGCCCCCGGCCGGAAGACCTCAGCGCCCTGACCCGCGACGGCGCCCCTCCCACGAGTTCGGAAGTGGGCTCTCGGTCGATTACGATCGTGGGCGTTTTGTTGCTGTCCGGGGGTAAAAAGGTGAGGAGTGAGGGCCTGTGCTCCGGT
>NZ_JAHLEM010000790.1 GCF_018883605.1 Streptomyces niphimycinicus
TTCTCCCGGGACATCGCCGTATACGGGAAGTGATGGCGTTGTTCGGCCATACGGCGCTCACCATCCGCGTCCGGCTCCCACCACGGGTGCCATTCCACCGCCTGTGCGACATCCGGATAGCGGTCCATCAGATCACGGTAGGCGATCCAGCAGTACGGGCTGCGGAAATTGAAATAGAAGCGCGGCACTTTGCTGCGCTTGGCTGCCACGTCCGTACCCCCTCGCTCGTCCGTCTCGTGCATGACGCTCATTGAGCGGCCCTCGGCCGGCGAACACCGCTCGAACAAAGGTGCCGACGGTGCCCGTCAGAGGACGATGCCGCCGTCGACCTGGAACACCGCACCGGTCACATACTCCGCTCCGACCAGGTACGCGACCATGTCGGCGACCTCCTCCGGACGGCCGAAGCGGCGCAGCGGGATACTCTGCTCCGCCTCCTTGCGCAGCCGGTCGGAAAGCTCCGCCGTCATATCGGTCTCGACGAAGCCCGGCGCCACCACATTGGCCCGTATGCCATACCGTCCGACCTCCTTGGCAAGTGACTTGGTGAAACCGATGATCCCCGCTTTGGAGGCCGCGTAATTGGTCTGGGTCGCATTCCCGTGGACACCGGCGACCGACGAGATGTTGATGACGCATCCGGACTTGCGTTTCATCATTCCGAACACCACGGAACGGCACAGGTGATAGGTGCCGTCCAGGTTGACCTCCAGGACGTCCCGCCACTCCTCGTCCTTCATCAGCAGCAGCGGATTGTCCCGGGTGATCCCGGCGGAGGTGACCGCGACATCGACCGGGCCGAGCGACTCCTCGGTGAAGGCGACCAGTTCGCGCACCGCGCCCGCGTCGCGGACGTCCGCCTGCCGGCCGATCACCCGCCCGCCGCCGTGCCGCGCCGCCGCCTCCTCCAGCTCACGGGCGGCGTCGGGGCTGGAGTGATGGCAGAACGCCACATCGAAGCCGTCCCGGGCCAGCCGCAGCACGGTGGACCGGCCTATGCCGCGGGAGCCGCCGGAGACCAGCGCGACGCGCGGCGTCGGCTCGTTGTCACCGGATGCGCGGCCCGTGTCGTCGGATATTCGGTCGGACATACGGTGAGGTCCTTCTCCCGGAGGTGGTGTTCGGTCAGAGGGGGTCGGGCACAGGGGAGCCGGGTACGGGTGGCGCGGCCACCAGCGGGTCGGTCGGGCCGGTCACAGATGAGGCGGTCACGGGTGAGGCGGTCACGGGCGGGGCGTCCAGGTCGGAGGCCGGGCGCATGGTCATCGTCAGCCGCCCGATGGTGAGGACGGTCTCCTTCCCGACCAGGCTCTCGCCCTCGAAGACGAAGGTCTCGCCGACCTGGCGGGCCAACCGCACATGATGCTCCACCACATCGCCGGGCACCACCGGGCGGTGGAACTCGGCGTCGGTGATCCCGCCGAGCAGCATCGCCTTGCCCTTGCGTACATCGGGGTTGGGCCGGTCCCAGGCCACCAGCACCCCGGCCACATGGCACCAGGACTCGATGAGCACCGTCCACGGATAGTGGTAGTCCTCCGCGGACGCGGTGTCCGGCATCCCCTCGTACCAGGGCTCATTGCAGGTGACCGCCTTCAGCCCGCGGGCCCGCTCGCCCGGCACCAGCTCGGTGACCCGGTCGACCAGCAGCATGGGGTAGCGGTGCGGCAGCACCCGCTTGATCTCATCGACGGTGATCATTCGGCGTCCGCTCCTCGGCCCTGGCCCCTCCACTCCCCCGCCGCGGCCTCCGCGCCCCGGGCGTCCCGGTTCTCGAAGCGCAGCCTTATCTGCGCGGCGGGTCCGCGCCCGGTGGCCGCCGAGGCCCGGCAGCGCACCGCCCCGTCCTTGCGGGACCAGACGTATTCGCTGGTCAGCTCGTCTCCGGGGTAGACCGGGCTGAGGAAGCGGGAGGACTCGACGGCGGCCAGGACCCAGCGCCCGCCCGGTTCGCGCTCCGGCAGCGTGGCGAGGGCGCCGCGCTGGACGTACTCCACGACACAGACGCCGGGGAAGATGGCGAACCCGGGGAAGTGCCCGGCGAACACCTTCTCCGACGCGCCGACCACGGCCACGCACCGGGCGGGCCGCTCACCGGGGACGCCGGGGTCCACGACCTCCACGGTGCCGTCGACCGGTCCGCACGCGGCCGTCGTCATCTCACTTCCCCAGCTTCGCGGCGAGCAGATCGTGCACCTTGCGGAGCGTGGTGATGTCCTTCATCTCCCGCTCCTCCAGCTTCACCGAGTACTTCTTCTCCAGGACGACCATGACCTCGAGGGCCATCAGGGAGTCCACGCCCAGCGTCTTGACGAAGTCGGCGTCGTCGGTGACGTCCTCCTCGTCCACATCGAGCACATCCGCGACGAAGGTGCGCAGTTCATCCATGTCCAGGGTGGCGGTGGCGTCGGCCATGCGGGGGTCTCCTTCCGCTGTCAAAGCGTGAGGCTCAGCGGGGTTCGGGGGCTTCGGGTGTTTCGGAGCTCTGGGGGGCTTCGGAGCTCTGGGGGGCTTCGGAGGTCTCGGGGGCTTCGGGGGTTTCAGGCGTGGTGAGCTCGGCGAGGGCGTCGGCCGACTCGACCGGGACGGTGAGCGCGCCCTTCGCGATCCGGCGGATCATGCCGGTCAACTGGCGCCCGGGGCCCAGCTCCACGAACCGGGTGCAGCCCAGTTCACCGGCGAGCGTGCGGACGCTCTCCTCCCAGCGCACCCGGCTGGTGAGCTGGTTCAGTTCGAGCTCCCGCCAGTGCTCGCCGCTCGCGTACGGGCGGGCGTCCACGTTGGCGACGACCGGGAGGTGCTCGGCGGCGAAGTGCACGGCGGCCAGTGCCTCGCGCACATCGTCGGCGGCCGAGGCCATCAGCGGGCTGTGGAAGGCGCCGCCGACGGCGAGCCGGATCACCTTGCCCTCGTTCTCGACGGCCAGTTCGGCGAGCCGGTCCACGGCCTCGGCGGTGCCCGAGAGCACGATGGCGCCGGGTGCGTTGACATTGGCGATCCAGACCTGGCCGCCGTCCTCCTGGACCCGGGCGACCAGCGCCTCCACGGTCTCGGGGCCGAGCCGCACCACGGCGGCCATGGTGCCCGGCGACCGCTCGGCGCACGCGCGCATGGCCCGGCCGCGGGCGGCGACGAGACGGGCGGTGTCGGCGAGCGGCAGGGCCCCGGCGGCGTGCAGCGCGGTGTACTCGCCCAGGCTGTGCCCGGCGCAGGCCACCACCCCGTCCAGCAGCCCGGCCGCCGCCGCCTCGCGGTGGGCGAGCACCTCGGTGGTGAAGACGGCGATCTGGGCGAGATCGGTGCGGCGCAGCGTCTCGTCGTCGGCCTTCAGCAGGAGGTCCTCGACGTCGATGCCGGTGTACTCCGATACCTCGGCCACCAGCGCCCAGGACGCGGTCTCCCGCCACGCCTGGCCCATGCCCGCCTTCTGGGCGCCCTGCCCGGGGAAGACCAGCGCCGTACGGGGCGCCTCTCCGTCGGGGGCGCCGCTTGTGGTCTCTCGGTCCGTCATCTCAACCAGCTCCTTCAGCTCAAGGGGCGGCCGGCCCGTCACCGGATCCGCAGCAGGGCCGCGCCGACCACGCCGTCCCGGTCCACGGTCGTGACCAGGGCGAGGTCGCCCGAGGCGATCTCCTTGCGCTCGGCCATCGCCAGAACGGCGGCGATCTGGAAGGCCGCCGCGGCGGCGCAGGTGTCCCCGACGGTGTCGGCGGCCGTGATCCGCGGCGGCTCCGCGCCCCCGAGGGCGTCGGCGAGGGCGGCGCGCTCGGCCTCCCCCTCGGCGCCGGGGGCACCGGAGTCGGCGACGGCGCTCAGCTCGCCGGGGGTCACGCCGGTGCGGTCCAGCAGCCGGCCGATCGCCTCGGCGAGCACCGTACGGGCCTGCTTCGCGTCCGCCGCACAGCCGAACTCCAGGCCGAGGACCTCGGCGAGCCCCTTACGGCCGTGTTCGCACGCCGAGGCGTCGGGCTCCAGCAGCCATACGGCCGCGCCCTCGCCGAGCACGGCGGCGCTGTCGGCGCTCTCCTCATCCGCCCGGGCGTGCCACTCCAGCCAGGCGCGGGCGGAGGAGAACTCCTCGACCGCCCCGCACAGCACGGCCCGGGCCCGTCCGGCGCGCTGAAGCCGCAGCGCGTACCGGAGGGCGAGCAGTGCGGTGGCGCGGCCGCCCGCGATGGTGGTGTTGGGGCCCCGCAGCCCGTGCCAGATGGCGGACTGACCGGCCGCGCAGTTCATCACGGTGTTGGGGAACCGGGCCGGGTCCACGTAGAAGGGCTTCTTCCCCACCAGCGAGTCCCGGGTGAAGTCCATGATGCTCTGGGCGGAGCCGGTGCTGGTGCCGAGCGCCAGGCCGGTCTCCTCGCCCACCCCCGGCAGCCGCTCGGCCCCCTCGTCCTCCCGCTCCCCGGTGAGCAGATGGCGGATCGCGGTGACGGCCAGTCCGGTGGCCCGGTCCATGGAGCGGGTGCCCTTGCGGCCGAGGATCTGCCGGATGTGGAAGTCGGGCACGAGGCCGGCCTCGCGGAACGGCACCGACCACTCCTCGGGGTCCAGCGGGCGTCCGGCCGCTCGGCCGGACCGCAGGGCCGCGGTGAAGTCGGCCGCGCGCAGTCCCAGGGGCGATACGGCGGTCCAGGCCGAGATGACCGGGGCTGCCCCGCCGGGGGCGTTGACCATGGGTTCGGGTACTCCTTCGGTAGCGGCCCGGGGGCCGTGGGAGGGGCGGGTCACAGAAACCACACCTGTTCGTAGGAGGGCCAGCGAGCCGCGAGGTCGTCGCCCTCGATGACGTGTACGCCGGGCAGCAGCCGCTCGGCGGCGGTGCGGCCGAGCGCGGCCAGGCCGTCCCGCTCGACCAGCACGGTCACCCCGGCGGCCAGCAGCTTGGCCATGGAGGCGGGTGGATGGGGCAGGGTGTCCAGGGTGCGGTTGCCCAGGCGCAGCGTGGGCCGCGGGCCCGTGTCGAGGGCGTAGCCGACGGCGGGGCCGCGCAGCGCCACATCGCAGCCGCCGCTCTGCCGGTGCAGATCGGGCACGCAGTACAGCACGTCGGCGTACTGGGTCTCGATCGAGCCCCGGTACGCCTTCTCCACGATCACCAGCCAGCGCGCCTGGTCGCCCATGGCTCAGCACACCCCCATGAGCAGGCTCTTGTCCGCCGCGTTCACATGCTCGGCGAAGACGAAGGGGGCTCGCATGCGCACCTGCGGAATCTGCTCGGTGGCGCCCCGCTCCTCCGCGCAGTAGCGGCATACGTACCAGTACAGCCGGTCCGGGTGATCCTCGATCAGCTCGCGGACCACGCGGGCGGTGGACGGATGCTCGCGCCCCAGGTCGGTGTAGTCGCGCGGTTTGCTCTCGCCGAGGGCCGCGCCGGTCAGCCGGGTGGCGTCGCCGCAGGTCCAGATCTGCACCCTGGCCCCCCGGGCGAGCAGCGCGGACGCCAGCCGCAGCGCGGAGGTGACCAGGTCGCTCTGGTGGGGCGCGCCGAAGAGGTTGAGCAGCACATCGGTACGGGGAACGGGCCTGGGCATCAGTGCCACACCGCCCTGACCCGCGGTTCCAGCAGCTTGGCGGCCACGTCGTCCATCTCCACCAGCCGCGCCCGGGGCGTCAGATCGGCGGCGGGCAGGGCGCGCTGGGCGGCGGAGAAGGAGTCCACCCACAGCTCGCCGCCGTCGCCGAGGAACGTCTCGAGGCCCGGCGCGGTGCCGGGGACGGCGGCGGTCACACCGTTCTCGACGAGGAACAGCACCACCTGGTGGCCGTCCCTGGCCAGCCGCGCGGCGTCGCCGAGGAACCGCTCACAGGCGGGTCCGGTCTGCGGCCCGCCCGTCTCGATCAGCAGATGGGCCGTCATGTCAGCAGCTCGCCTCCGTCCACGCCGATCACATTGCCGGTGATCCAGGAGGAGTCGGTGCGCGAGAGCAGGGAGACGGCCTCGGCGACGTCCTCGGGCCGGGTCAGCCGCCGGTGCGGATTGAGGTCCCGTGCGTGGACGGCGAGCCGGTCGCTGCCGGGAATGCGCTCCATGGACGGGGTCGGGGTCACCCCGGCGCGCAGCGCGTTGACGGCGATACCGGAGGGGGCGAGCTCCAGGGCGAGCTGGCGTACATGGGACTCCAGGGCTGCCTTGGCCGCGGAGACGGCGCCGTAGTGGGGCATCACCCGGGTGCCCCCGGCGCTGGTCATCGCGTACACCTTGGCGCCCTCGCGCAGCAGCCCCGCGGTGAACAGGTCCTGGGTCCAGTAGACGAGGGAGTGCGCCATCACATCGAGGGTCATGTTCATCTGGCGGGCGGTCAGGCTGTCCTCGCCCTCGGCGCCGACATACGGCAGCAGGGTGCCGAAGGCCAGGGAGTGCACCACGATCCGGATGCCGGTGCCGCCGGTCAGCTCCTCGAACCGGGGCAGCAGTTCCTCGCGGGTGCGGGCGGAGGCCGCGTTGGCGTTGAAGAAGTGGGCCTCGACGCCGTGGCCGCGCATCTCCTCGCGGGCGACGGCGGCCTTCTCCTGGCCGTCGGTGGTGTCGAAGTGGACGCCCAGGATGTGGACGCCCTCGCGGGCCAGTTCATGGGCGATGGCCAGGCCCATACCGCTGGAGGCGCCCAGGACCAGGCACCAGGAACCTTCGAGTCGGGTGATCATCGGCCGCTCGCCCTCCGTCGTCCGCTCATCGGCTGCTCGCTTCCGCACCGGCCCCGCTTGGGGTGACCAGGCAGACCGCGATGTTCCCCTCGGCCGCCGCGGTGACGACGGCGTGGGCGTGGCCCGCCGGGGCACCGAGGGCGGCGGCCACGCGTGCCACCGGCTCCAGGGCG
>NZ_JAHLEM010000791.1 GCF_018883605.1 Streptomyces niphimycinicus
GCCGCCGGGACGGAGCCGCCGCCCGCGGTGGCCGCCGGCTTGGGCCGCCGCGCACCGCGGTCTGTCCGGGCGGCGTTGCGTCGCTGGGTTCGGGGGAGCCGGGCGCTCCAGCGCGTGAAGTTCACTGCGGATTACCTCGTGGGGTGGTGGCTGAGCTGCGCGCCGGAGCGGGATCGGGGAGATGGGTGCGGGTACGGGGGACGGCCCCCAGGGGAATGCAGCAAACTTCCGAATCCTCGCGATTGTCACTCTTTGCAGATACGAGCCCACCCATGGTCACACGACCAGTGTGGCCGACCGGACTGACATCCGTGAGACGCCGATCGCGGGAGGGGAGTTCCCGGCTCCGCCCCGATCGGCTCAACTGGACTCGGGATGGCGACCGGTGTCCGCGGCGAGTTTGAACTCGGCGCGCGGGTTCTCCAGCGAGCCCAGCGAAACGATCTCGCGTTTGAACAGCCCCGACAGGATCCACTCGGCCAGTACGCGCGCCTTACGGTTGAACGTCGGCACCCGGCTGAGGTGGTAGGCACGGTGCATGAACCAAGCAGGGTAGCCCTTCAACTTGCGTCCGTAGATATGGGCGACGCCTCTATGGAGCCCCAGGGAGGCCACGGAGCCCGCGTACTTGTGCGCGTAATCCGTGAGCCGCCGCCCGGCGAGCGAGGCCGCCACGTTCTCGGCGAGAACCTTGGACTGGCGCACGGCGTGCTGTGCGTTGGGGGCGCACTCCGCGCCGGGCCGGTCGGCCGTCAGATCGGGGACCGACGCGGCATCCCCGGCCGACCAGGCATGTTCCACGCCCTCCACCTGGAGTGCCGCGGTGCATTTGAGCCTGCCGCGCTCGTTCAGCGGCAGATCGGTGGCGGCGAGGATCGGGTGCGGTTTGACGCCCGCGGTCCACACGAGCGTGCGGGTGGGGAAGCGCGAGCCGTCACTCAGTGCGGCGATCCGGTCGGCGCAGGAGTCCAGGCGGGTCTCCAGCCGGACGTCGATATTGCGGCCGCGCAACTCCCGGACGGCGTACTTGCCCATCTCCTCGCCGACCTCCGGGAGGATCCGGTTGGTGGCCTCCACAAGGATCCACTTCAGATCCTCGGGGGCGATGTTGTGGTAGTAGCGGACGGCGTACCGGGCCATGTCCTCCAGCTCGCCGAGCGCCTCCACGCCCGCGTATCCGCCGCCGACGAAGACGAAGGTCAGCGCCGCGTCACGGACCTCGGGGTCCCGGGTCGAGGAGGCGATGTCCAACTGCCCGAGGACATGGTTGCGCAGGCCGATGGCCTCCTCGACGGTCTTGAAGCCGATGCCGAACTCGGCGAGGCCGGGGACCGGGAGGGCGCGGGAGACGGATCCGGGGGCCAGCACCAGCTCGTCGTAATGGATGTCGACCGTGCCGGTGCGCTCTTCCTCCGTGGCGAGGGTTCTCACGGTCGCGGTGCGTTTGCCGTGGTGGATCGCGGTGGCCTCGCCGATGATGACCGTGCAGTCGGGCAGGACCCGCCGCAACGGCACGACGACATGGCGCGGTGAGATCGATCCGGCCGCCGCCTCGGGCAGGAAAGGCTGATAGGTCATATACGGCTCTGGGTCGACCACGATGACCTGCACGCCGCCGTGTCTCAGCTCTCGCTTCAGCTTTCGCTGGAGGCGCAGCGCGGCGTACATCCCGACGTAGCCACCACCGACAACGAGAATGCGCGCGGGTTCCTTCACCCTCCCATGAGGCACGCGCGACCGCGGTTTGTCCACAGCCCCGACGAATTGTGTGACCGGACAGCTTGACTCGCCCCGCGGCGCGGAATCGGTTACACGTACGAAATGTCCGCAGGTCAGCCCCCGGATGGTCGGTGACGGTCGGGGGGCGAGTCAGGAAAAGGCGGTCCTCTGCTCTGATCGGGGGGCGTTCTGTCCCGAGCTACCCTCTTCTTTCTTGACCTGGGCTCAACTATGTTCGTACTTCGTCGGGGTTGTGACTGCCTCGACAGTCTGGGCGGGGAGTCTCCGGGGGGAGACGTCATTACCGGGGGATCACTTATGCACCTTCAGGGTTCGTCATGGTCCGCAGCCGTCGCATCGTCAGACGGAAACGGCGGACGGAATACACCGCTGCGCGTGGACGCGCAGCGCAATCTGGAGCACGTCCTGCGGGCGGCGCGCGAAGTCTTCGGTGAGCTCGGATACGGGGCTCCGATGGAAGACGTGGCGCGCCGGGCACGGGTCGGGGTGGGCACCGTTTATCGGCGCTTCCCCAGCAAGGACGTGCTGGTGCGCCGCATAGCCGAGGAGGAGACGGCAAGGCTGACCGATCAGGCGCGGGCGGCACTGGGGCAGGAGAACGAGCCGTGGTCCGCGCTGGCCCGGTTCCTGCGCACCTCGGTGGCGTCCGGCGCGGGCCGGCTGCTGCCGCCGCAGGTGCTGCGGGTCGGGGTCGACGCGGAGGCCGAGATCCGGCTGCCGCAGCAGCGGCAGGCGGCGTTAGCCGCACCCGGTCAGCCGGAGCTCCGGCTGGTCGAGCGGCCGACCGCACCTGAGGACGAGCCGGACGACGCGGGCGCCGCGGCGCTGCTGGAGGTCGTCGGGCAACTGGTGGAGCGGGCACGGGCAGCGGGCGAGCTGCGCCCGGATGTGGCGGTCGCCGACGTACTGCTGGTGATCGCCACGGCGGCGCCCTCGCTGCCGGACGCGGCGCAGCAGGCGGCGGCGTCGGCCCGGCTGCTGGACATCCTGCTGGACGGGCTGCGGTCGCGCCCCGTGGGGTGATGCCGTCGGCCCTGGAGCGCTATCCACGCCCGGCGGGGTGACATCGGCGACGTCCGAGGAGCCGTGCCGGGCGGGGGTGCTCGCCGGCGAGGCGCCGCTGCGGGGCCGTCCGCGATGGGGTCGGCGATACGTCGGCCCGGCGGGCGGGGCCCGCAGGCGCTCGCGTTTCTTGGCCGGGGCGGTCGGGGGCGCGCCTTGCCTCCTCGTACGAGTGACGGCACGCGGGGGTGCGCGGGCCGGGGTGGTGCGCATGCGCGTGCGTGCTCGCGCCCGCGTCAGCGGGCGGGCGGCGGTGCGGACCCCCGGTCGGCGGTCTCGGCTTGAGTGTCGGTCTCGGCCTGGGTGTCGGGCCTGGCCTGGTGGTCGGGCCTGGCCTGGTCGGGCCTGGCTTGGTGGTCGGGTTCGGCTCGCTCGACGGCCTCTGCCTGAGACTCTGTCTGGGTCTCTGCCTGGGCCGCGGTGGCCTCGGTGACGTCCGCGGCATCGGGGGCATTGGTGGCGCCCACGACGTCCGTAGCGTCCGCCGCGGCCGTAGCGTCCGCCGCGGCCGTAGCGTCGAGTGAGGTCAGCACCTCGTCGAGCAGGCAGATGGCCTGCTCGGGGGTCATGGCCGTGTTCTCGGTGCGCAGCTTCTCCACCGCGTCCCGGCCCAGCGCCTCGCTCGCGCGGGCCGTGGTCGCGCCGATGTCCCCGGCCACCAGTGGTGAGCGCGGCAGCCGACCGCGCCAGCCGTCGGCGGCGCCCAGCAGCCGCACGGCGAGCCGCTCCTGTCCGCATCGCACCAGGATCTCCGCCGCCGACTCCGCCTGATGGGCCAGCAGCAGCTCCATGGAGTTCGCGTCGAAGCCCTCGCGCAGAGTGTTCCGGAGCTTGCGCAGTCCACCGACCAGATCGCCCTCCAGGCCGGTGATACGGCCGTCCAGGCCGCCGGCCACGACCCAGAACTGCGGCGGAGGCGTGCCGCGCCCCGCACGAACCCAAGCGGCGTCGCAATACGTCCTGGCCCGGGCCAGATCACCACGCAACAGCTCGGCCTCGCTGCGCACGATCTGGTTGAAGGCCCGTACATCCTGGGTACCGCAGCGCTCCGCCGCCTCCTCGGAGCGCACCACCAGCTTCAGCGCGCCCTCCAGGTCCCTCTCGTGGAGGGCGAGATCGGCGAGGCGGGTGCAGAGGAACGGCACCTCGGTGTGGGCGCCGAGCTCCTGCGCGAGCCGCACTGCCTTCTCGTAGGCGGCCCTCGCCTCCGCGAACCGGCCGTGGTGGGTGGCGATCTCGCCGCGCGCGCCCTCCACCTGTGCGAGCAGCCAGCGATCGCCGACGCGGGTGGTCAGCTCGCGCAGCTCGGCCAGGTCGTCGTCGACGGTCTCGATGCCGCCCGGCATGTCGATGGCGAGGTGGGTGCGGTACATCAGCGTGATGCCGAGCGCCCAGTCGTCGCCGTGCGTCCGGCAGGTGGCCACGGTCTGGTCCATGAGCGGCAGCATCCCCCCGGCGAAACCCTCGATGACGAAGGCCGTGAACGGCCACAGCAGAGCGGGGAAGGACGCGCTGCGGGGCCCTGGGTGGCTCGCGTAGTCGTCGCGCATGCGTATGGCCACGTCCCGGATCGCGGGATCGCTCATATCCGGGCCGGTGCCCTGCTCCGCGAGCAGGACGAAGAACATCAGCCGCAGATCCATACGCTGCCAGTACCGGGTGGCTTCCGCGTCGACACCGTCCTCGCCGTCCGGAACCCGGGCCGGGATGTGCAGAAACTGGTCAAGGGCATGGTTGCCGCCCGGTATCCGGTCCGCCTCGGCGTCCGTGCCGTGGGAGCGGGCCAGGAGAGCCAGGGCACGGCCGACCCAAGCGGCGCCCTCGTCCCGGTAGTTGCGCAGCCACCAGAACCAGGCCAAGGCGCGGATGAGCGCGATGACGGTGTCCTCGTCCGCGATGGTCAGGGAGCGGTGCAGGGCTGCCCGGATGTTGTCGAGCTCGGTCTCGACGAGGAGGAGCCAGGGCAGTTGTTCGGCGGAGCGCAGGCGGGGCTCGGCGGTGCGGATGAAGTCCCTGAAGTGGGCGGTATGACGGGCCACGGCGGCCTTATGGTCGGCACGGGCCGTCCGGTCCTCGGTGGCGCGATTGCCGACGTACTCATGGATCGTCTCCAGCATCCGGTAGCGGGGCTCCCCGCTCGGCGGCCCGGAGGAGTCCGCCGCCGCACCGTGCGACGGATGATCGACGATCAGAAGCGACTTGTCGACCAGCGCCCCGAGCAGCTCCAGCACCTCGGCGGGCGCGATCCTTGTGTGGGGGCGCGTATGAGAGCGCGTGGGGTGGTGCGTCTCGTCGTACGCGACCGTGTCGCCCGGCCCCGGTGTGCTCGCCGTCGCGTCCGTAAGGGCGTCACGGGCGTGGACGCCGTCTTCCAAGACGCCATCCTCGAAGACGCCATCTCCGAGGACGGCGTGCTCGTCCGTGTCGACCGTAAGGGCGTTCTCACCGGGCGGGGTGTCCGCGCATACCGCCTCGGCCGCGGACAGGGTCCATCCGCCCGCGAAGACCGAGGCACGGCGCAGCACCGTGCGCTCGCGCTCGTCGAGGAGGTCCCAGGACCACTCGACGACGGCCCGCAGGGTCTGCTGGCGGGGCAGGGCGGTTCTGCTGCCACTGGTCAGCAGGCGGAAACGGTCGTCCAGCCGGTCGGCGATCTGGCGTGGGGTCAGCAGTCGCAGCCGCGCCGCGGCCAGCTCGATCGCCAGCGGCAGACCGTCCAGGCGGCGGCAGATCTCCGCGACCGCGGCCGCCGTGTCCGGGTCCGCCGCCGGGTCGAAGCCGGGCCTTACGGTGGCGGCGCGCTCGGCGAAGAGCTGGTGGGCGGGGGCGGGCGCGAGCGGCTCCACCGGTCTGACGGTCTCGCCGGGCACCCCCAGCGGCTCCCTGCTGGTGGCGAGCACGGTCACACCCGGGCAGTGCGCGAGCAGGGTCTCGGTGAGCCGGGCCGCGGTGTCGATGACGTGCTCGCAGTTGTCGAGCAGGAGCAGCAGTCGGCGGTCGGCGCAGTACTCGACGAGCCGACTGGTCGGATCCCCGCCGTCCGGGCCCGTGGTGCGGCTTTCGAGCCCGGAGGCGAGCAGCATGGTCGCGCGGCGGCCGACCGCGCTCAGGACGGCGCCGGGGACGGCGGAGGGGTGGTCGAGCGGGGCGAGTTCGGCTACCCAGACGCCGTCCGGATAACTGGCCGTCACGGTCGCCGCGGCCTCCTCGGAGAGCCGGGTCTTGCCGGAGCCGCCGGGGCCGGTGAGGGTGACCAGCCGGGCGCCGTCCAGGTCCCGGACGATGTCGCCGATCTCGTTCTGCCGGCCGACGAAGCTGTTGAGGCGGGCCCTGAGGTTACCGTGCGGCAGAGGCGGCACGACGGTGCCCGAGCCCGCCTCCCGGCCGTCGTCGCCCATGCTTCGAGCCCCGCCGCCGGTTCCTCCGCGCCCGGCCGGGCCATCGGACGCGCCTCTGGCCTGGCCGTCGAGGGCGCTCCTGGCCTGGCTGCCGAACGCGCCCCTGGCCGCACTGCCGCCCCGGCCGTCGGGCATCCCCCTGGCCGCACTGCCGCCCCGGCCGTCGAGCATCCCCCTGGGGGCGCTGCCGCCCCGGCCGTTCGAAGCCCGCCCAGTCCCGCTGTCGGCCCGGGCCCCGCCCCCACCGCTCCCCCGATGGCTGTCGGCCCACGGCGCCACGGCCTCCGCGGTGGGCGCGCCGTCGCGCGCGGTGTCCGGCGCCCCGAGGGCCGGCTCGGCGTTCGTCGTCAGCAGCCGTCTGTGGAGCTCCTTCAGCTCCGCTCCCGGGTCGGTGCCGAGGCGGTCGGCGAGGGTCCGGCGGACGTCCTCGTACGCGGCGAGGGCGTCGGCGGAGTGACCGGCCGCCCGCAGCGCGCGGATGAGCTGGGCGTGGAACGTTTCGTCGAGCGGATGGTCCGCGACGAGCTGGCGCAGCTCCGGTATGACGTCCGTAGGGCGGTCGAGCGCGAGGTCGGCGTCGATCCGGCGGTGCAGCGCGGTCAGCCGGAGCGCCTCGGGGCGGGCCGCGGGCGCGTCCCGGTCCGGCAGGTCGGCGAGGGCCGGGCCGCGCCACAGGGCGAGCGCCTTACGGAGGGTGGCGGCGGCCGTCTCGGGGTCGTCGGCGTCCAGGGCGCGTATGCCCTCGTTCGTCAGCCGCTCGAAGCGCAGCAGGTCGACATCGTCTTTGGGGACGGCGGTCGCCAGGCGGTAGCCGCCGGGTGAGGAGATGACGGCGTCCCTGCCGATGGTCCGGCGCAGCCGGCCGACGAGCGCCTGGAGCGCGGCGGGCGCGTCATGCGGAGGGTCGTCGGCCCACACCTCGTCGATCAGGACGTCGACGGAGACCGGGGCGGAGCGTGCGGCCCTTACGGCGAGCGCGGCGAGCAGCGCGCGGATCCGGGGGCCGCCGAGGGGGAGCGGATCGCCGTGGTCGTCGCGCGCTTCGGTGGTGCCGAGGATCAGATACCGCACAGGGGCCATTCTCCTAGCTTGCCGGTTGCCCGCTGGGGAGCTCGTGCGGCGCGGCCCCTTCATCTCGTCGGCCATACGGACTCGTCCGCCGTAAGGCACTCATCGCCATAAGGCGCTCATCGCAGTAAGGCACTCATCGCCATAAGGACTCGTCCGGTACGGAGGCCGTCACAGGCTCGGGCGTGGCACCACTCCGCCCGCCACGGCCCGCTGCCGTGGCGCCGCCGTACCGGTCCAGCAGGTGCCCCGGCGGGCCAGCAGGCGCCGCAGCCAGACTTCGGTGGAGACGAGTTCGGCCAGGCCGTCCAGGGGCAGCCGCTCCCCCTGTGCGGCGGCGCGCAGCGCCTTACGGATGACACGGGCCTCGATCAGGCCCGCGTCCGCCAGCAGCGGGGCGTCGAAGAGGGTCATCAACTCGCCCGTCCAGGTGCGCATGCCGGTCCGTACGGCGGCGGTGTGGGCGGCGTGGGAAGTGGCTCCCCAACCGGGAGGAAGCTCCCGGATGCCCGCTCCGGCGAGGACCGTCCGCAGCACCGCGGCGCGCGCCCCCGGTTGCACCCGAAGCGCTTCGGGGAGTGCGCGGCAGGCCCGTACGACCTGGTTGTCGAGGAAGGGCGCGTGCAGGCGCTGGCTGCGGATCTCGGCGGCCTGCTCGAAGACACGGTGGTCCGCGGCGTAGCGGGCGAGGGCGGCGTCGGCGCGGCGCTCCCCGGGGCGGCGCACCAGCACGGGGCGCATGGCCGCCTCCTCCAGCCGGACGGACACCTCGGCGAGCGTCTCTCCGGTGAGCCAGCGGGCGGCGGGCCCCGGGCGGCACCACGTCAGGGCGGCGAGGGAGGCGGATACCGCGCCGGGGTCGCGTACCGCCTGGTCGTCGGCGAAGCGGCGCTCCAGGAGGCGCACCGCGGCCTCCTGGACGCCGTCGCGGTAGGAGGTGCGGGCCAGCCGCCGTGCGGCCCGGTAGACCGTGAAGGGCACGAAGAAGGACTGGGCGGAGGGGCCGTCGGCCTTCGCGAGCGCGGTGGCGGGGCGCAGCAGATGGCGTCTGCGCCGGTCGAGCAGCAGGTCGGCGAGGCGCGCGGGGTGGGCGTCGAGCACCTGGCGGGCGCCGTGCCCGATGAAGTGGTCCGCGCTGCCCGCGGCGAGCCGGCGCCGGTGGCGTTCGGCGATGACGAGGGAGGGGCCGGGCTCATCGGTAAGGGCGCCGGTGTGGAGGCCCGCGTACGGCAGGGCCTCCTCGCCCGCGGCGACGACCACATGGTGCAGCCGCGGATTGGCGGCGATGGCTCCGGCCCGTTCGAGTTCGGCCTCGCGGGTGCGGGCGCCGCCCGCCGTGGCGAGGTCGTTGAAGGTGACGGCCAGGAGCCGCTCGCCCGCCTCGGTGCCGTGCCCGAAGAGGGTGCCGGGCATTCCGGGGAGCCCGGCGGCGAGCAGGGCGAGGGTGGCGGAGGCGCTGCCTCCGGACAGATCGGCGCCGATGCCGGGGGCCGGGCCGCCGCGGGCC
>NZ_JAHLEM010000792.1 GCF_018883605.1 Streptomyces niphimycinicus
CGCCGCCTCCGGACGGCCGCACACCGCCCGGAGGCCGTCGGCCCCGCGCCGAGCGCCTGACCGCGCCGACCGCCCCGAACGCGCCGACTGCCCCGGATACATCGGACCGGGAACGCACAAATCCCCTGTTCTCCTCGGAGAGCAGGGGATTTTGGCTTCTGTCACCGGTCTCGGCTACCGCAGCCGGGCCATCAACGCGTGCTCGACCAGCGTGATGAGCGCGCTCTTGGCCTCGCTGCGGTGGCGGGCGTCGGTGATGATGATCGGCGCGTCGGGGCCGATCTGGAGAGCCTCGCGGACCTCTTCGGGGGTGTACGGCTGATGTCCGTCGAAGCCGTTGAGGGCGATGACGAAGGGCAGTCCGGAGTTCTCGAAGTAGT
>NZ_JAHLEM010000793.1 GCF_018883605.1 Streptomyces niphimycinicus
TGCGGTGGCGGGCGTCGGTGATGATGATCGGCGCGTCGGGGCCGATCTGGAGAGCCTCGCGGACCTCTTCGGGGGTGTACGGCTGATGTCCGTCGAAGCCGTTGAGGGCGATGACGAAGGGCAGTCCGGAGTTCTCGAAGTAGTCGACCGCGGGGAAGCAGTCGGCGAGTCGGCGGGTGTCCACCAGGACGACCGCGCCGATGGCACCGCGGACCAGGTCGTCCCACATGAACCAGAAGCGGTCCTGGCCGGGCGTGCCGAACAGGTACAGGATCAGGTCCTGGTCCAGCGTGATGCGGCCGAAGTCCATCGCCACCGTGGTGGTGGTCTTGTCCGGTGCGTGGGTCAAGTCGTCGATCCCCGCCGAGGCGGAGGTCATCACGGCTTCGGTGCGCAGCGGGTTGATCTCCGAGACCGCGCCGACGAACGTGGTCTTGCCCACGCCGAAGCCGCCCGCCACCACGATTTTCGCGGAGGTGGTGGAGCGGGCTGCACCGCTAGAGCTTGCGAAGTCCACTGAGCACCCTTTCGAGCAGTGTCACGTCAGGCTGACCGCCGGCGGACTCGTCGCCGCCCGGCTGATGAATGGCGACGAGCCCCGCCTCGGCCAAGTCGGCTACGAGGATCCGGGACACGCCGAGGGGAATGGCGAGCAGTGCGGAGATCTCGGCGACCGACTTGATCTCGCGGCACAGATGGCAGATCCGCTGGTGCTCGGGCAGTTGGCCCTGGAGCTGAGCGGGATCGGCCGTGGTGTGCACCAGCGCCTCGATGGCGAGCTGGTACCGGGGCCGGGTCCGGCCCCCAGTCATGGCGTACGGGCGCACCAGAGGGTTATGAGTGCCGCCCGCGGGGGAGGAAGGTTCCGGAGCGGGGCGCTCAGGCGGCTGTACGGGCTCGATACGCGGCGCCGAGGGCGCGTCGTACCAAGACCCCTCCTGCGGCGCCGGGGGCGCGTAGGAGGGCGTGTACGGCTGTTGCTGAGGCCGCTGCGGCTGCCGCCGCGGGGGCTGCTGCTCCTGCTGCGGCTCCGGCTGCTGTGGAGAGCGGGCCTGACGGCTGGGCGCGGAGGGGAAGTTGAAGCGCTTCATCGGCGCCTCTCCGCGCGGCTCGGACGGCTGCCCGTGGGCGTACGGATATCCGCTAGGGGGCGTTGCCACGTGTCCTCCTCCAACTCGCCTGTCTTGCCGGTCGCGCCACCGCACCCTATGGCGCGGTGGCGCGAAACGCACTCCATGTTTGCTAGTTGAGAAGACTCCCCTGCAATTCCGCGCGGAGATCCGGGGTGAGGACATTGCCCGCGCGATCGACCAGCAGGGCCATCTCGTAGCCGACGAGGCCGATGTCGCACTCGGGGTGAGCGAGCACGGCGAGGGAGGATCCGTCGGAGATCGACATGATGAAGAGGAAGCCTCGTTCCATTTCGACGACGGTCTGGTTGACCACGCCGCCTTCGAAGATGCGGGAGGCTCCGGAGGTGAGCGAGGTCAGGCCGGAGGCCACCGCCGCCAGTTGATCGGCTCGGTCACGGGGGAAGCCTTCGGACATCGCCAGAAGGAGTCCGTCGGCGGAGACCACCACGGTGTGGGACACCCCGGGGGTGTTGTCCACGAAGTT
>NZ_JAHLEM010000794.1 GCF_018883605.1 Streptomyces niphimycinicus
GATCGGCTCGGTCACGGGGGAAGCCTTCGGACATCGCCAGAAGGAGTCCGTCGGCGGAGACCACCACGGTGTGGGACACCCCGGGGGTGTTGTCCACGAAGTTGGTGATCAACCAGTTCAGGTTCTGCGCCGCCTGGCTCATCGGGCTCACACTAACGCTCCTGATCGTAGGTGCTGCCGGGGCCGAAGCCCTGTTGGTCATGCTGGTCACGCCCGGGGGTCCCGGTTCCCGCGCTGCGCCCCCGCTGGACGCCGCGGCGCAGGTTGCTCAGCCTGCCGCGGATGTCCTCCGGGGCGCGGGAGACCTGGGGGCCGCCCTGTCCGGTCGGTTCCGCGGAGCCCTCGACCAGATTGGCCTTGGGCACCCGGCGGGGCAGGCCGGATGTGGTGACCCCACCGGCCTTCGGGTCGCGCAGCCGCTCGGCACGGTGCCAGCGCTGGTCGTTCTCCGACTGCCATGGGGCACTGTCCTCCTGCTGCTGGGGTGTCTGCCGGGGTCGCTCCGGCGCCGTGGGCGCCGCCGGGTCCCCGGCCATCCCCTGTGTCCCTGTTTCCTCGGACGGCTGCCACTGCCGGTCGCGACGCGGAAGCCCGGCGTCGGTCATCGAGTGGATTCCGCTCGGGGAAGGGCCCGGACGGTGGAACTCTACGCGGTCCCGAGAAACTTCGGGAGCGCTGGGTCCTGATTCCGCTTCGGCCCCGAACTGCGACGCGTAGGGCATCTCGAAAGATCCGGAATCGCCCCACTCTCCCTGCTGAGAGGGGGAGTTATAGCCGATGTACGGCTGCTGTTCGGGTTCCGTTTGAGTTGCGTAATCCGCTTCCGGTTGCGAATAGCCGGAATTCTGGTACGACGACTGCGCCAGCGGATCGGCGGGCGCCTGTCCGGGCCGCGGATCCCGCTCGGGAGGGGTGGCCCCCATTCCGCTGTACTGGCCCTGAAACTGGTGATGTCCCTGGTCCCGGTCGTAGGCGGAGTCGTCGAAACCCAGCTCGGCGGCGGTCCGCGAGGACAGCTCGCTCATGTCCTCGAAGGCCGGGGCGGGCCGCGGCTCGGGGACGATCCGGGAGACCGTGAAGTCGTCCTGGGGCAGCTCCTCGCCGCCACCGCCGTGGGTGATCGCCTCGGGCAGCATCACCAGCGAGGTGGTGCCCGCCTGCTCCCCGGAGGGGCGCAACTGGACCCGGATGCCGTGCCGGTCGGCGAGGCGGCCGACCACGAAGAGCCCCATGCGCTGGGAGACCGTGGCGTCCACCGTCGGCGGATTGGCCAGCTTGTGGTTGATGTCGGCGAAGTCCTCGGCGGTCAGGCCGATGCCCTTGTCGTGGATCTCCACCACCACCCGGCCGTCGGGCAGCCGGGTCGAGTTGACCCGCACCTTGGTGTGCGGGGAGGAGAAGGTGGTGGCGTTCTCCAGCAGCTCGGCCAGGAGGTGCACCAGGTCGGTCACCGCGGTGCCGTGGATCTCGCTCTCGGAGATACCGGCCAGCTCGATGCGCTCGTAGGACTCCACCTCCGAGGAGGCGGCGCGCAGCACATCGATCAGCGGCACCGGCTGATTCCAGCGCCGGCCCGGCTCCTCGCCCGCGAGGATCAGGAGGTTCTCGCCGTTGCGCCGCATACGGGTGGCCAGGTGGTCCAGCCGGAAGAGGTGCTCGAGCTGGTCCGGATCGGCCTCCCGGCTCTCCAGTTCGGAGATCAGGGTGAGCTGCCGCTCGATCAGTCCCTGGTTGCGACTGGAAAGATTGGTGAAGATCGCGTTGACGCCGCCGCGCAGCATCGCCTGCTCGGCCGCGAGCCGGATCGCCTCCCGGTGCACCTGGTCGAAGGCGCGGGCCACCTCGCCGATCTCGTCCTTGGTGTTGATCGGTATCGAGCTGACCCGGGTGTCCACCCGCCCCGGGTCGGTGCGGGAGAGCTGGCCGACCACCGCGGGCAGCTTGTTCTCGGCGACGTCGAAGGCGGCGTTGCGCAGTTGCCGCATGGAATGGCTCATCGAGCGGGCCATCCGGCCGGCCACGAAGAAGGCGGCGAGCAGTGCCAGCACCACGATCGCGCCGTTCACGATCGCATCGCGGCGGGCATCCGAGGAGATCTGCGCCGCCTCGTTCACGGCTCTGTTCACCAGGGTCTGCTCGATGTCCCGGTAGGCGTTGAACTTGATCGTGGAGGCGTTGAACCAGGCGTCCGGGGTGACCCCCTGGCCGGCCGGCGCGGTGGGCGAGGCGCCGCTGCCGATGGCCTTGATCATCTGGTCCATACCGGGCGGCGCCACGAACTTCTTGCCGTCCGCCTCGGCCTTCTGCTTCGCCTCGGCGATTTGCTCCTGCGCACGCTTCTCGGCCGCCCTGAGGGTGTCCTCGAGCCGGGTCACGTCCTGCGGTGTGCCGGCCGCCTCGAACTCCCCGAGCGCGATCCCCTCGAGGTAGACGTACGAGGTGAAGGAGGTGAGCTGGGTCTTGCGGTCGGTCGCCGACGGACCGGGCTTGACCAGCAGATGGGTGCCGATGGAGCGCTGGAGCGACTCCGCGCCCTTGGCCAGGGATACCGCGTAGACGGTACGGCCGTATGACGTGATATTGCCGGTGCCCAGGCCCAGTTCATTGGCGAACTCGATCAGCCCGTGCTCGACGGCGACATAGCCCTCTTCGGTCTTCACACCGTTCAGGCGGTCGGTGTAGGCGTTCCGGCGCAGGGAGGCGAGCTGCGGTTCGGCGGTTCTGAAGGCTTTGAGGCGGCGCTTCATGGTCGGCGTCTGCGGCATATCGGCGACGGCCTTGTCGAAGTCCTTCTTCGCCGCGTCGCTGGTGGCCCGCGCCTTGGCCACGGTGGCCTCGTTGGTACCACTGAGCAGCGGGCCCGCGCTCAGGTCGCGCTCGTTGACCAGGGCGTGGGCGTAGGTGGTGGCGGCCCGGACGACCTGGGCGGTGCGTTCGGCGTCCCGCGCCTCGTTCCAGGTGGAGACCGAGGAGGCGACCTGGAAGCCACCGAAGACCAGGGCGACGAGCACGGGGATGAGCAGGATCGCGTACAGCCGGCCGCGCACCCGCCAGTTCCGAGGGGAGATCCGGCCACCACTGGGTGGCTCCGGTGCCTCGGCGGGCGACGCCGCTGTGCCTGAACGCGGCGGCGGGGTGAAGTTCCCTCGCGCGTCTTGCGCGGGGTCCGGCTTGCTTCGCCTCACTCGACCAACAACCTCTCGGCATCGGCACGATTTGTGCCGTTCCCAGCTAATCCCTGACTGCCCAGTTCAGCGAATTCCAGCACGCCCCGCTGGTGCTTTCCAAACAGTGCGCAAAGCGCTCAGTACGTTGTCTGGACCAGAGAAAAAAGGGGCGTTAGGGCTGAGATATGTCGAATACCGAACTATTTGAGTGCGCAACGCAGCGACACGATCGCGCTCCGTATCGAGAGCCGGGTCATATCTCTGTCGAAACGTTATGAACGGCGAGCGGGCCGTATCGTCCGACACGGCCCGCCCTTCGTCCGATATCCGGTAACTTCCGGACGGCGTCGGCTACTTGAGCCGAGCCATCAGCGCATGCTCGACCAGCGTGATGAGCGCGCTCTTGGCCTCGGTGCGATGGCGCGCGTCCGTGGTGATGATGGGAGTGTCCGGGCCGATCTGGAGAGCCTCGCGGACCTCTTCGGGATTGTAGGGCTGCTGGCCCTCGAAGCCGTTGAGGGCGATGACGAAGGGCAGTCCGGAGTTCTCGAAGTAGTCGACCGCGGGGAAGCAGTCGGCGAG
>NZ_JAHLEM010000795.1 GCF_018883605.1 Streptomyces niphimycinicus
CGGGCCGATCTGGAGAGCCTCGCGGACCTCTTCGGGATTGTAGGGCTGCTGGCCCTCGAAGCCGTTGAGGGCGATGACGAAGGGCAGTCCGGAGTTCTCGAAGTAGTCGACCGCGGGGAAGCAGTCGGCGAGCCGGCGGGTGTCGACCAGCACCACGGCGCCGATCGCGCCACGCACCAGGTCGTCCCACATGAACCAGAAGCGGTCCTGACCCGGCGTGCCGAACAGATACAGGATGAGATCGTCGTCGAGCGTGATGCGGCCGAAGTCCATCGCCACGGTCGTCGTGGTCTTGTCCTGGACGTGGCTCAGATCGTCGATCCCCGCCGAGGCGGAGGTCATCACGGCTTCGGTGCGCAGCGGGTTGATCTCCGAGACCGCGCCGACGAACGTGGTCTTGCCCACGCCGAAACCGCCCGCCACCACGATCTTCGCCGAGGTGGTCGCGCGGGCGGGGGGAGCGCCGCTAGAGCTTGCGAAGTCCACTGAGCACCCTTTCGAGCAGTGTCACATCCGGGGTACCGCCCGCTTCCGAACCGCCCCCGGGCTGGTGGATCGCCACCATGCCGGCCTCTGCCAGGTCCGCCACCAGGATCCGGGCCACACCCAGGGGTATGTTCAGCAGCGCCGAGACCTCGGCGACCGACTTGACCTCCTGGCACAGATGGCAGATCCGCTGGTGCTCGGGGAGCAGCCCCTGTAGATGCACGGGGTCGGCCGTGGTGCTGACCAGCGCCTCGATGGCGAGCTGGTAGCGCGGCCGGGTCCGGCCACCGGTCATGGCATACGGGCGCACCAATGGCTGGTCGCCTTCACCCCCGTACGGCGATTGGTGATGGCCGCCGTACGGGCCGGGCGAGGCGGGGGGCGGGGTCATGGATCCTCCGGTCGGACAACAAGGTGACGGGCGTGCCGTCGGTCGGTGCCGGTGGGGGCCCGCCGGCCGTGCGGCCGGGGGGACAGGCGTCGGATGGTCGATGGATCAGTTCAACAGGCTGCCCTGGAGCTCGGCACGCAGGTCCGGAGTGAGGACATTGCCCGCGCGGTCGACCAGCAGGGCCATCTCGTAGCCGACGAGGCCGATGTCGCACTCGGGGTGTGCGAGCACGGCGAGGGAGGAGCCGTCGGAGATGGACATGATGAAGAGAAAGCCTCGTTCCATTTCGACGACGGTCTGGTTGACCATGCCGCCTTCGAAGATGCGGGAGGCCCCGGCGGTGAGCGAGGTCAGGCCGGAGGCCACCGCCGCCAATTGATCGGCTCGGTCACGGGGGAAGCCTTCGGACATCGCCAGAAGGAGTCCGTCGGCGGAGACCACGACCGTGTGGGACACCCCGGGGGTGTTGTCCACGAAGTTCGTGATCAACCAGTTCAGATTCTGCGCCGCCTGGCTCATCGGGCTCAACTAACGCTCCTGCTGGTAAGTCGGGCCAATGCCGCGATCATGGTTGTCGCCGTATCCGGTACCGGCCCGGCGACCCTGCTGAATTCCACGGCGGAGATTGGTCAGCCTGCCGCGTACATCATCGGGCGCGCGGGACACCTGCGGCCCAGCCTGGTCGGGCTGGGGCTGGTGTGCGGCACCCTCCACGAGGTTTGCGCGCGGCACCCGCCGTGGCAACCCGGACGACGTGATACCGCCGGCCGCCGGTTCGCGGACCTGTTCGGCGCGGCGCCAGCGCTCGTCGTTGTGGGGCGACGTACGCCAGTGGGAACCCGTGTTCCGGCCGTTGAGGCCGGCCCCGTCGGTGCCGCCGGGGCCCGCCGCGGCGCCCGATCCGGCGAAGTCGCCCGTGCTCTGGGCATCGGGGAAGTCGCCCATGCCCTGGGCCGCCGGCAGCGGCTCGTGGGCCGAGGGCGGCGGTACGGCGGAGGCGGGCCGACCGGGCGTGGGCTCGGGGACGGACGGCGCGGACGGATATGACCGGCCATCGTCCTGGGGGCCCGATATGCCCGGGTTCTCGTCCTGGTTGAGATGCCAGGACGACTCGATGGTGTCGAAGATCGGCGTACGGCCGTCACCGGGTCCGGCGGGCGGCAGCGGATTGTTCGGGCGCCCACCGGGCCGGCCCTGGGAACCCTGGGGCTGCGGGTACTCACCGGTGCCACCCATGTCGGGGCGGGCGTACTCGCCGGTGTCGCCCATGTTCGGGCGGGGGAATTCGCCGGTGTCGCCGGGGCCGCTCATCGCGGGGCGCTGGTACTCGCCGGTGTCGCCCATGTTCGGGCGGGGGAATTCGCCGGTGTCGCCCGGGCCGCCCATGTTCGGACGCGGGAACTCGCCCGTGTCCCCGGGGCCGCGGCCGCCGCGCGGGGCGGCGTCCTCGAACCGGGGCTGGGCGTACTCACCGGTGTCACCCGGGCCCTGGCCGAGCTCCGGACGGGCGAACTCGCCGGTGTCGCCGGGGCCGCGGTCGTAGTCGGGCCGGTTGAACTG
>NZ_JAHLEM010000796.1 GCF_018883605.1 Streptomyces niphimycinicus
CGGGCCGCCCATGTTCGGACGCGGGAACTCGCCCGTGTCCCCGGGGCCGCGGCCGCCGCGCGGGGCGGCGTCCTCGAACCGGGGCTGGGCGTACTCACCGGTGTCACCCGGGCCCTGGCCGAGCTCCGGACGGGCGAACTCGCCGGTGTCGCCGGGGCCGCGGTCGTAGTCGGGCCGGTTGAACTGGCCGGTGTCGGCCGGTCCCTGGCCGCCCTGCGGCCCATTGGCCCCGCGGCGCGGCTCGAACAGGTTGGGGCCGTCGCTCAGTTGCGGCAGCTCGCCGGTGTCGCCGGGGCCGCGGTTGCCGAACGGGTCGCGCCGGTCCCCGGAGCCGCCGAGGTCCGGACGGGCGAACTGGCCCGTGGAGTCGTACTCCTCATGCCCGCGCGGGGTGTCGACCGCGTCGCGCGGCGTGCCCGGCCAGTCGTCCTCGCCGGCCGCGGCGCGTGCGCCCCAACTGGTGCCGGGCTGGGACGGGGCCGGAAGCTCGGGCGCGGGGCCGCGGGTGGGCAGTTGCGGACGGCCGCCCTG
>NZ_JAHLEM010000797.1 GCF_018883605.1 Streptomyces niphimycinicus
CTGCGCGCCCGTGCACATCGTGCTGGGCGCCGCGGCCGCGACCGTACGGGCACGGGCCCACCTGCCCGGGTACGTCCTGGTCGACAACCCCGACTGGGAGCAGGGCATGGGCTCCTCGCTGCGGGCCGGGCTCGGCTCACTGGCCGGTACGGGGGCGCGGGCGGCGCTGATCGCGCTGGTGGACCAGCCGGGGATCGGGGCCGAGGCGGTGGCGCGGGTGGTGGCCGCGTATCGCTCGCCGTCCACGCTGGCGGCGGCCGCGTACGGCGGGGAGCGGGGGCATCCGGTGCTGTTCGGCGCGGACCGGTGGGCGGATATCACGGCGAGTGCGGAGGGCGACCGGGGGGCACGCGCCTATCTGCGGGCGCATCGGTCCGCGATCACGCTCGTCGACTGCTCGGATATCGCCCGTACGGACGACATCGACACCCCCGAGGACTTGACGCTGCTGGAATGAGACGTCGAGGGGGCCATGGACGCGACCTTCAACAGAAGATTGAACTTCCACTATGAGAAACTTATTATCCACTAGACAAAATGACTGCGAGCGTCCAGCCAGGACTCGTCTAAGGAGTGACGGCCCATGTCCGCACCAGCGCCTTCCCCGCTGGCCATCGTCGACGCCGAACCGCTGGAGCGTCAGGGGGAGGTGCTGACCGACGCGGCCCTGGCCTTCCTGGCCGAGCTCCACCACCGCTTCACCCCGCGCCGGGACGAGCTGCTCGCGCGCCGCGCGGAGCGCCGCGCCGAGATCGCCCGCACCAGCACGCTGGACTTCCTCCCGGAGACCGCCCATATCCGGGAGGACCCCGACTGGCGCGTCGCCCCCGCCCCGCCCGCCCTCGAGGACCGCCGGGTGGAGATCACCGGCCCCACCGACCGCAAGATGACCATCAACGCCCTCAACTCCGGCGCCAAGGTCTGGCTGGCCGACTTCGAGGACGCCTCCGCCCCCACCTGGGCGAATGTGATCGGCGGCCAGCTCAATCTGATCGACGCCTATGAGCGCCGGATCGACTTCACCTCCCCCGAGGGCAAGAGCTACGCACTACGGCCCGACGATGCGCTGGCCACCGTCGTCACCCGGCCGCGCGGCTGGCATCTCGACGAGCGCCATCTGCGGGCCGCCGACGGCCGCCCCGTCCCCGGCGCCCTGGTCGACTTCGGGCTGTACTTCTTCCACAACGCCCGCCGGCTGCTCGCCCAGGGCAAGGGGCCGTACTTCTACCTCCCCAAGACCGAGTCGCATCTCGAGGCCCGCCTGTGGAACGACGTCTTCGTCTTCGCACAGGACCATCTCTCGGTTCCGCAAGGGACGATCCGCGCCACCGTTCTGATCGAGACGATCACGGCGGCGTACGAGATGGACGAGATCCTCTACGAGCTCCGCGACCATGCCTCCGGGCTCAACGCGGGCCGCTGGGACTATCTCTTCTCCATCGTCAAGAACTTCCGCGACGGCGGCCCCGGCTTCGTCCTGCCGGACCGCAACGCGGTCACGATGACCGCCCCGTTCATGCGCGCCTACACCGAACTGCTCGTCCGCACCTGCCACAAGCGCGGCGCGCACGCGATCGGCGGCATGGCGGCCTTCATCCCCTCGCGCCGCGACCCCGAGGTCAACGCGGTCGCGTTCGACAAGGTCAAGGCCGACAAGGACCGTGAGGCAGGCGACGGTTTCGACGGCTCCTGGGTCGCCCATCCGGATCTGGTCCCGGTCGCCCGCGCCTCCTTCGACGCGGTCCTCGGCGACCGGCCGCACCAGAAGGACCGGCTGCGCGAGGACGTCCGGGTCACCGCGGCCGAGCTGATCGACGTCGCGTCGCTGGACGCCAGGCCCACCCATGACGGCCTGCGCAACGCCGTGCAGGTCGGCACCCGCTATATCGAGGCATGGCTGCGCGGCCTCGGCGCCGTCGCGATCTTCAACTTGATGGAGGACGCGGCCACCGCCGAGATCTCCCGCTCCCAGATCTGGCAGTGGGTCAACGCGGGGGTGGTCTTCGAGAACGGCGAGAAGGTGACCGCCGATCTTGTCCGAAAGGTCGCCGCCGAGGAGCTGGCGGCGATCCGCGAGGAGGTCGGCGAGGACGCCTTCGCCGCGGGCAAGTGGAGCCAGGCGCACGATCTGCTGCTGAGGGTCGCACTGGACGCGGACTACACGGAGTTCCTGACGCTGCCCGCGTACGAACTGCTGGGCTGATCGGGCCCGTTCGGCCGCGCGGGCCCCGGACCGTACGGATACGGATACGCTCCGGGGCCCCGGCCGCCGCTACGGCGTGTAGAGCTGGGAGCGCGGCACGATCTGCTGGGGCACGCTGGGGCTGGACCACAGCAGCTTCATATGAGCCTCACCGGTCTGCTCGGTGTACTCGATCCTGATGGCGTGCTTGCCTCCGGCACGCAGTGCGACAGTCGCCTTGTCGACCTGTGGTTCATGCGGAGTGGTGTGGTCGATGACCAGACGGCCGTCGATCCACACCCGCGCGGTGTCGTCGGAGACGGTCGTGAGCGTGTAGGTCTCGCTGTGCCGGGGCTGGAGGAAGCCGGTCCAGCGGACGCCGAAGTGGTCGGCGGGGACCTCGGCGGCCGGGGAGCCGGCAAACCTCCAGATGTGGTTGACGGCCGGGTCGGTCCGGGTGACGGCCGGCGGCCCGGTGAAGGTCTCATTGGCGAAGATCTCTTCCCGCAGCCCCTGACCCCGGCCCTCGGGCGCCGCCGGGGCCGGTTTCACCGTCAGCTCGATCACCGAGGCGGTGGGGTCGGCCGGTCCGCCGGAGGGGGTGAGATCGAAACCGTCGCCCGCCTTGGCCACCTCGACTCGCTGTGCGCTGCCCAGCACCCGGGCGCCGGTCACCGTGAACGGCGCCCTGGCGGTGAGGTGGAGGGGCCGCCCCGCGCCGGGCCAGGAGGTGACGGACGCGTACAGCCGGTCGCCCGACCGGCTGACCGCGCCCCAGGACGGCTCGTCGACCAGCCCGGTGGCCCCGGCCCCGTACACCGCGCGGCCCTGGCCGGAGGTCCGCAGCCAGGAGCCGATCTCGCGCAGCCGGTCGACGGAGGGCTGGGGAACGCGGCCCAGTTTGTCGGGGCCGACATTGAGGAGGTAATTTCCGCCGCGGCTCGCGATATCGAGGAGATTGCGGGTGAGGGTGGCGGGCGACTTCCAGTCCTGGTCGTATTTGGCGAAGCCCCAGTGGCCGTTGAGGGTCATACAGCTCTCCCACAACTGCCCGGCCACGGGCGCGTCCGGGATTTCCTGCTCGGGCGTTCCGTAATCCCCGTCGACCACGCGCCGCTTGCCGACCCGGTTGTTGGTGATCAGATCGGGGTCGAGCCCGTGCAGATAGCTCTGGAGCCGCTCGCCGTCCTGGGCGGACCAGGTGTTGGCGGGGTTGTCCGCGTCCCATTCCCCGTCGAACCAGAGCAGCGCCGGATGGTAGCCGTCGATCAGCTCCTTGAGCTGGGCGTACATCCGCTTCTCATAGCGGGGGAAGGTGGCGGGGTCGGCGAAGTCGGGGTCGTGCCAGTCCCAGATCGAGTAGTAGAAGCCGAGTTTGATCCCGGCGGCGTCCGCGGCGGACTTCAACTCGGCCAGAATGTCGCGCCGTTGGTCGAAGGAGGAGTGGTCGCGCAGATTCCAGGTGTTCTGCTTGGTCGGCCACATCGCGTATCCGTCGTGGTGCTTGGAGGTGATGACGATATAGCGCTGCCCGGCGGCCTTGGCCGCCTTGACGACGGCCTCGGCGTCGAAGGACGCGGGATCGAAGTCCTGGGCCGCGTCCTCGTACTCGCTCATCGGGATCTGACAGCTTCGCTTGATCCACTCCGCGTCGCGGCACACGGTCCCGTCCGCCCGCTGGTATTCGCCCTCCAACTGGGAGTAGGCGCCGAAGTGGATGAACATCCCGAAGCGGTCCTGCCGCCACCAGCCGGTGCGGTCGGAGGTGAACGGATCGTCGGTCGCGTAGTCGGTGCCGGGTCCGGGCTCCCGCGCCGCAGTCGGCGCCGCCGGCGCCGCGGTGGCGGCGGAAGGGCCGCTGAGGATCGTCGCCAGCACCATGCCGAGCAGAAGGCTGAGCGCTCGGAGAGGGATGACGGCCCGTCGTCTGGACGTGCGCATGGCGGCTCCTGTGCTCATGGGTGGTCGGACAGGAGGGCTGGCCAGCCGCGTACGGGAACCTAGAGCCGTAAAGATGGGATGTCAACGGGGCCCGAACGCATCGATGGGCCGCTGGTGACGGCCTTTAGGCAGTCACCTCAGCGACCCATCCGATGAATCGGCGTGGCGTTCAGTCGTCCGCGGCGATACGGGCCAGACGTCGCGCCTCGCTGCGCGCCTCCCGTGCGATCTCGTCCTCGTCCACGGTGAGCAGCCGGCCCGACTCCACCACCGGAGCGCCGTTCACCAGCGACAGGGTGACCGGGGCGGGGGCGCCGAGGACGAGGGCGGCGACCGGGTCGGCGATCGACGAATGGCCGAGGCCGTCCAGCTTCCACAGCACCAGGTCGGCCAGTTTGCCCGGCTCCAGCGAGCCGATCTCGTTCTGGCGGCCGAGCACCCGCGCACCGCCGTAGGTGCCGAGGCGCAGCGCCTGGCGGACGTTCAGCGCCTTCTCGCGGTGGCCGCCGAGCCGGTTGACCAGCAGCGCGTTGCGCAGTTCGGTATGCAGCTCACCGGATTCGTTGGAGGCGGTGCCGTCCACGCCGAGGCCGACCGGTACGCCGGCGGCCAGCAGATCGGGGACCCGGGCGATCCCGGCGGCGAGCCGGGCGTTGGACGAGGGACAGTGGGCCACTCCGGTGCCGGTCCGGGCGAACGCCTGGATGTCGGTGTCGCTCATATGCACGCAGTGGGCCATCCACACGTCCTCGCCCAGCCAGCCGGTGGACTCGAAGTAGTCGGTCGGCCCCATCCCGAACCGCTCCTGGCAGAACTTCTCCTCCTCCACCGTCTCCGAGCCGTGGGTGTGCAGCCGTACGCCCTTGCGGCGGGCCAGCACCGCGGACTCGCGGAGCAGTTCGGTGGAGACGGAGAACGGCGAGCAGGGCGCGACGGCGATCCGCAGCATCGCGTCGGACTCCGGGTCGTGGTGGGCGTCGATGGCCCGCTCGGTGGCGGCCAGCGCGTCCTCGGTGGACTCCACGGCGAAGTCCGGCGGCAGCCCGCCGGCGGAGGCGCCGAGGTCCATGGAGCCGCGGGCGGCGGTGAACCGCACGCCCAGCTCGTCCGCCGCGCGGATCTCGGCGCCCAGCAGATCGCCGCTGCCGAGCGGGAAGACGTAGTGGTGGTCCATGGCGGTGGTGACCCCGCCGCGCACCATCATCGCCAGCGAGCCGCGGGCCGCCGCGTGGACCATCGGCTCGTCGATCCGCGCCCAGACGGGATAGAGCGCGACCAGCCAGTCGAAGAGGTTGCTGTCCTGGGCCAGGCCGCGGGTGAGCCACTGGTAGAAGTGGTGATGGGTGTTGACCAGGCCCGGGGTGACCAGGTGTCCGGTGCCGTCGATCCGGCGGACGACGTCTTCAAGGCCCTGCGGCGCGCGGCCCTCGCCCACCGACTCGATGCGGTTGCCGGCGACGACGACATGGCCGGACGCGTACTCGGTGTCCCGCGCGTCCACGGTGGCGACGGCGCAGTTCTCGATGACGATGCGGTGCACGGAGCGTGGCCCTTCCGTCGGATGAGTCAAGGGGGATCCGGTCAGTCGGTGGGGAGCCGTTCAGTCGGTGGGGATCCGTTCAGTCGGTCGGGAGCCGGTCAGTCGGTCGGGATCCGGGGTTCGGCGCCGTCCCGCAGCACGGTGGCCTCGATGAGCCCGTACGGCCGGTCGGCGGCGAAGTAGACCTCGTTGTCGTTGGTGAGGCCGAAGGGTTCCAGATCGACCAGGAAGTGGTGCTTGTTGGGCAGCGAGAGCCGTATCTCCTCGACCTCGGGGCGGCGCTCGATCACCCGCGCGCCCATCTCGTAGAGCGTCTGCTGAAGCGAGCGGGAGTAGGTCTCGGCGAACGCGCTCAGCAGATGGCCGCGTGCCTCCTCGTAGCCGTGGTCCCAGTCCGGCATCGGCCGGGTGTCATCGCTCCAGCCGTAGCGCCAGCGGGCGTGCACATCGGTGGCCAGGACGCGGTCGCGGGTCTCCGGCAGCGTGGTGTACCGGTCCTTGACATAGCCCCGGAACTCGGAGTCCGTGGTGTTCAGGACGGTGAGGCCGGTGAGCCCGGAGACCACCTCCCAGCGCTCGCCGTTGTAGGCGATCTGGGCGGTGCGCACCTCCTGGCCGCGGCGGACGAAGGAGTGCGCGGCGCCCCCGGCCGTCTGGATCCGCTCCCAGGCGTACTCCTCGACGCGGATGCGGGCGCGGTGGATGGGCTCCTGGCTGGTGACGAAGTGGCGGGCCAGCCGGATGCCGAACTCCTCGGCCGTGTCGATGCCGTGCTCCTTGGCGAAGGCGTACACGGTGTTCTTGGTGGCGTCGGTCGTCAGGACATTGGCGTTGCTGCCGGAGAGGTGGACCGCGGCCATCTCTCCCGACAGCGCCACCGAGACATTGAGGTCCTTGAGGTGGTGCACGGCGCCGTCGCGCACCACCCGCACGACGCGGGTTTCGGCTTTGCCGTAACTGTTCGGGCCGAGCGTGGGCATGGGTGCTAGCTCCCTCGGTAGACGGAGTAGCCGAACGGGGTGAGCAGCAGCGGTACGTGGTAGTGCTCGCCCGGCTCGACGGCGAAGGCGACCGCGACCTCCGGGAAGAAGGCGTGGGTCAGATACGGCCCGGTCTCGAAGCGCAGCCGGGCGTGGGTGGTGCCCTCGGGGAGGTCGGGCAGATCCTTGCAGCGCCCGTCGGCGTCGGTGAGGGAGTCGGCGTGCGCCGTCCACTGCGCGCCGGGTCCGGAGCGGACGGCCAGCTCGACGACCACGCCCACGGCGGGGCGGCCGATGCTGGTGTCCAGGATGTGGGTGGACACGGAGGTGGCACCGCCGGCCATCACCGCTCTCCTTCCGCCGGGGCCCGCGGGGCCCGAAGGGTTTCCGCCAGCCGGGTCAGCCGGATGCGGTTGATCTTTCCCAGTTCGGTGCGGATGATCTCGCGCTCGGTGTCGGCGTCATGGTGGATCCGCTCGCGCAGCGCCGTCAGCATCTCCTCGCCGGTGCGGCCGGTGGCGCAGATCAGGAAGACCTGGCCGTGGCGCTCCTGGTACGCGAGGTTCAGCTCCAGCAGCTTCGCGCGCTCCGCGTCCCGTACCCCGCTCTGCTCGCGGGCCGAGGCGGCGTCGCCCGGCGCCGGTCGCCCTATGGGCGGATGCGCGGCCATCGCCTCGGCGAGGTCGGCGGCGGTCAGCCCGGCCATGGCCACGTCGGCGGCGTCGAGCAGCTCCCCGACGGTGGCGTACGGCCGCCCGCCCGCGACCGCGGCGCCCCAGGCCCGGCTGGCGCACACCTCGTGCAGCAGCCCGGCGGCGGCGCGGTCGGCCACCGCGTTGAACCGGGCCAGCCCCGGCGGAGCACTGGAAGTCACTATCGCAAGCTAGGAGGCGCCCTCGCCGGACGTCAACACTTTGTTGAAAAATGCGTGTAACGAGGGGGCTCGGTCAGTCCCCGTTCTTCTCGCGGTTGAGGTAGTTGTAGACGGTGAAGCGGCTCACGCCGAGGGCTCCGGCAACCGTTTCGACACCGTGGCGCACCGAGAAGGCGCCGCGCTGTTCGAGCTGGCGGACGACGGACTGCTTGGTCTTGCGGTCGAGAGCCGAGAGCGGCACGCCGTGGCGGCGCTGGAGGTCGGCGAGGATGTGATCGAGCGAGTCCGAGATATGCGGCAGCCTTACGGCGACCACCGGGCGGCCCTCCCAGGAGAGCACCACATCGTCGCCCCTGGCCCGGTCCGGGGCGATCATCTCGCCGCCCATGGCGTCCACGAGCGGCCGCACCGCGGCGGCGAAGGGGTGGTCGGCCGGTACGCTCACGCCTCGCCCTCCCTGACCACGTTGACCTGGAGCGAAATGCGGGTGGCACCGGCTTCGAGGGAGCTGCGCAGCAGCCGGTCGACGGCTGCCAGCACCGCCTCCGCCCCGCCTTCCGCGGTGTTGCCGAAGGGGCCGACGTCGACGGCGTCCAGCGGGGCGGCCTGGACGGTCTCACGGGCCGCGACGGCGTGCGGTGGCACCTCGTCGAGGTCGAACGGTTCGGTGGTGAACTCAACCCTCAATCTCACGCCGTAAACCTACTGCGTCAGCCGTAACACGGCGCCCCCACTGCGGGGGACTAAACGCCCAAGTACCTCGCCGCGGCCGACCGCTTCGGGGAGCATGGACGCATACCGCATCCGCCCCCGTCCACGGAGCGCCCCGATGACAGACAACGTGCCGGTGCGGTGTCCCGCGTGCCGTCGCGAGCAGTCGTTCACACCGCCCACCTTCCCCTGTTCCTGCGGCGCGCCGGTCACCCTGCCCGTCCTCCGTGACGGCACCCCGGAGGAGGTCGGCCACCGCACCTGGGAGAACCTGTGGGTGGCGGTGAACTGCCCGTCCTGCGGCCACCGGTGCCACTGGCCGCAGCCGGAACTGGGCTGCGACTGCGGCGCGGTGGTCCGCGTCCCCGTCGCCGCCGCGCCGCCCCCGGCCGACCCG
>NZ_JAHLEM010000798.1 GCF_018883605.1 Streptomyces niphimycinicus
CGCGGCATCCCCGGCATCCCCGGCGCCCGCCGCACCCGCGGCGTCCCCCGCGCCCGCGCCGCCGTTGTCGCCGGGCCGGGCCGCCTCCTCGCCGTCGAACTTCTTGAACTCGCCCTGGCTGCGCTTGACGCTGACCGTGCCCTCCATCTGGTCCGTGGCCTTGGTCAGCGTGGCCCACTTGGCGCCGGTCACCGTCCGGTCGGCGGTCACCTGGACCTTGTTGGTGACCGGGTCGATCGACCACGCGGTGCCGGGCACCGACGCGTCGCTGCTCAGCGTCCTGGTGGCGGCCTTCAGCTCTTCCATGCTGTTGGTCACGACCTTCGCCACGGCGCCCTTGGCCCGGACGCCCTCGGCGGAGTCCTCGTCCACCACGTTCATGACCAACTGGCGGTTGGCGTTGTCGTAGTACCAGCCCGCGCCGTTGTCACCGAGGTCCGCGGCAAGGCTCCTCGCGAGCTTCACCGCGACCGGGGACGAGAAGGTCTTGGCTCCCGACGTCTTGTCCGGGTTCGCATTCGCGTTGGGCAGCAGAATGGCCGCTGCTCCGAGCGCGGCGACGGCGGCTCCGGAAATGGCGAGGGTCCGCTTGTTCACACGTCGGTGGCTCAACTCACTGACCTCCAGTCGGGGATGCGCGGCAGGCGTGTGCGGAGCGCTTGTCGCGTTCCGCCACGCCCCCGCGCGGGGCCACCACGTCGTACGCGGACGCGTTCGCCCCGTTCTCACCCGTACTCAAGGTCTGATGAATGGCTGCGCCGAACGGCCCGGATGGGTAGGCTCCGCCGGTTCGGCCGGTCGTCTTGACGCCTGCGGCGGGCTGTTCCCCTCCCCGTTCCCGGGGCCCCTATCCGCGCTCGGCGGCCTCGGCCTGGGCGCTCAGCTCCCACACCTCGCCGAGCGCCATCCGCTCCGCCTCGGCGGGGGCACCGCCGGTGTCCTCGAAGTGGTCGACATACGCGCCGATGAACTCCTGCCAGCGCTGGTTGGCCGGGTCCTTGTCCAGCGCCGCCATCGCGGCCGCGAAGTCCTCGCAGTCCACGAGGTGGAAGAGATGGCGGCCACTGCGCCAGATCCGCCAGTTGGTGATCCCGGCCCGGCGCAGCGCCGCCAGCAGGTCCTCCGGGACCGAGGCGTGCACCTGCTCATAACCGGACTCCTGGCCCTCCTTGAGAACCGAGTGCAACGCCACCCGCATGGGCGCTCCTCCTTCTTCCGTTGCCGCTTCCGTTGACGGGCGGCCACGGTAGCCGCCCGTCAACGTCCCATGATGCAGCGCTCAGCCCTTCTGTTCGACGCGCACCCAGTCCACTTCCGCCCGCACTCCGCCCGCCGCGATCCGGTCGACGCTGGATTGCGGCAGGCCCCAGTAGGCCGGTGACGTCCTGCGGATAGGTGTGAGCGGTGAGGGATCCTCCGGTGCCGGCGTTCTCGGTGTAGAAGGGGGCCCAGTCGGTGCCGTTCTTCGACACCTCCAGGACGTACTTCTTGCCGTAGGCGGCCTCCCAGTCCAGGACGACCCGGTCGATCCGGATGGTCGCGCCGAGGTCGATACGTATCCAGGCGTCGTCGCTGAACGGGCTGGCCCAGCGGGTCGACCCGTTGCCGTCGAAGGCCAGGCCCGGCGCGGTGCCGTCGTTCTCGCTGCCGGAGGCGGTGACGGCGTTGTGATTGGCGGCGTACGCGGCCGCCGCGCGGTCGGTGTCCCACGTCGCCTCGGCGGCGGCCTTGGTGGAGTGGGACGCGGGCGTGGCGAGAGCCGGGCCCGCGGACAGCAGCGCCACGGTGGTCAGGGTGGCGAGGGCCCTCAGCAGTGTGCGGCGGCGTTGGCGTTGGCGTTGGCGTTGGGTACGGGATGGCATGCGGCTCTCCTCGATGAGGTTGGGGGATGCACGTGCGGTGCCGAAGTGCGGTGGTGCCTTCGTGCCGTGTGCCGTAGTGCCGTGTGCCGTAGTGCCGATGTGCTTTCCGTCGTGCCTGCGTGCCGTGGTGCGCGTGGTGCCGTCTGTGCGGGCCCCAGGGGCGTCCGGCAGGTCTTTCCCCTCCCCGCCCCTTCCCGATACCAGGGGCTCCGCCCCTGGACCCCGCTCTTCAAACGCCGGAGGGGCTGGATTGCGTTGCTCCGCCACGCGTCGGAGCCGCACATCGATGCCACGGAAAGGCGCGGGGAGGCGAACAGCCGCCCGGCCGTTCCCGCTACCAGGGGCTCCGCCCCTGGACCCCGAGGTCTGGAGCGGAGCCCCGC
>NZ_JAHLEM010000799.1 GCF_018883605.1 Streptomyces niphimycinicus
TTCAAACGCCGGAGGGGCTGGATTGCGTTGCTCCGCCACGCGTCGGAGCCGCACATCGATGCCACGGAAAGGCGCGGGGAGGCGAACAGCCGCCCGGCCGTTCCCGCTACCAGGGGCTCCGCCCCTGGACCCCGAGGTCTGGAGCGGAGCCCCGCCACACGGCGGAACCGCATTCGGATGCTGCGGGAAGGGGCAGAGCCCCGGTTTCGGGAAGGGGCGGGGAAGGGAGCAGCCCGCCGCAGGCGTCAAGGCCCGTCCGACACCTCCTACGCTGCTCGGCGAGCCCGCTCCTGGTGGTCGCGGATGATCTCCGCGTACCGGTGGCCGGAGCCCTTGATGGTGCGGGTCTGCGTGGGGTAGTCGACATGGACGAGGCCGAAGCGCTTGTCGTATCCGTAGGCCCACTCGAAGTTGTCGAGCAGCGACCATGCGAAGTAGCCGGCCAGCGGGACGCCCTTGCGGGCCGCCGAGGCGCAGGCCGCGAGGTGCTGGACGAGGTAGTCCTGGCGTTCGGGGTCGTCGATGGTCCCGTCCGGGCGTACGACGTCGGGGTAGGCGCAGCCGTTCTCGGTGACGTACAGCTTGCGGGCGCCGTATTCGTTGGTCAGGCGCAGCAGGAGGGTTTCGATACCGGTGGCGTCGATCTCCCAGTCCATGCCCGTGCGGGGTACGTCAGGGCGGCGGACGGCGCGGGCGTGCGGGGCCGGGCCGGTGGGGTCGTCGGTGACGGTGGCCGGGAAGTAGTAGTTCAGGCCCAGCCAGTCCAGGGGTGCGGCGATGGTTTCGAGGTCGCCGGGGCGCTCGGGCAGTTCGACGCCGTACACCTCGCGCATGTCCGCGGGGAAGCCGCGGCCGTGGACCGGGTCCAGCCACCAGCGGTTGGTGTGGCCGTCCATGCGCCGCGCGGCCGCCAGGTCCTGTGGCCGGTCGCTTGCGGCCTCGACGGTGTTGAGGTTGTTGACGATGCCCAGCTCGGCGCCCGGTGCGGCGGCCCGGATCGCCTGGGCGGCGAGGCCGTGGCCGAGCAGCAGATGGTACGAGGCGCGGACCGCCGCGGTCAGATCCGTGAGCCCGGGCGCCATCACACCTTCGAGGTGGCCGATCCAGGCCGAGCACAGCGGCTCGTTGAGGGTGGTCCAGTGGTGCACCCGGTCGCCGAGGCGGTCGGCCACCACCGAGGCGTACGCGGCGAAGTGTTCCGCGGTGTCGCGCACGGGCCAGCCGCCCCGGTCCTGGAGCACCTGCGGCAGATCCCAGTGGTACAGGGTGACGGACGGGGTGATGCCCACCTCCAGCAGACCGTCGATCAGCTCGTCGTAGAAGGCCAGGCCCTTGGCGTTGACCGGTCCGTCGCCGCCCGGCACCACCCGTGGCCAGGCGATGGAGAGCCGGTAGGCGTTGGTGCCCAGCCGCTTCATCAGCCCGATGTCGGCGCGCCAGCGGTGGTAGTGGTCGCAGGCCACATCGCCGTGGTCGTCGCCCGCCACTTTGCCGGGGGTGTGCGAGAAGGTGTCCCAGATCGAGGGCGACCGTCCGTCCTCGGCAACGGCTCCCTCGATCTGGTAGGCCGAGGTGGCCGTGCCCCACAGGAAGTCGTGCGGGAGGGCTGTGAGGTCCAGGAGTTCGGACACGTACGTCCTTTCAGAGGTGGGAAGGCCGGTCACTTCACGGCTCCGGCGGTGAGTCCGGCGACGAGGTAGCGCTGGAGGAGCAGGAAGCCCGCGACCACGGGGACACTGACGACGAGCGAGGCGGCCATGACCTGGTTCCAGTACACCTCGGTCTGGGTGGCGTAGCCCTGGAGGCCGACGGCGAGGGTGCGGGTGGCGTCGTTGGTCATCACGGACGCGAAGAGCACCTCGCCCCAGGCGGTCATGAACGCGTAGACGGCGACGGCGACGATGCCGGGGATCGCGGCCGGGACGACGACCCGGAACAGCGCGCCGAGCGGTCCGCAGCCGTCCACCAGCGCCGCCTCGTCCAGATCGCGCGGCACCGAGTCGAAGTACCCGATGAGCATCCAGATCGAGAACGGCAGCGAGAAGGTGAGATAGGTGAGGATGAGGCCGCCGCGCGAGCCGAAGAGGGCGATGCCGGTGGCGTTGCCGATGTTGACGTAGATGAGGAACAGCGGCAGCAGGAAGAGGATCCCGGGGAACATCTGGGTGGACAGCACGGTGACCGTGAACATCCGCTTGCCCCGGAAGCGGTACCGGCTGACCGCGTACGCGGCGAAGACGGCGATCACCACCGAGCAGACGGTCGCGGCGCCCGCCACGATGACCGAGTTCACGAAGTAGTCGGCGAGCGGGACCGTCGACCAGATGTCGATGTAGGGGCGGATGGTCAGCCCGCTCGGCAGCCAGCGGAACGTCCCGGAGACGTCCTGGAGTGGCTTCAGGGAGCTGGAGACCATGACGTACACCGGCAGCAGGACGAAGCCGGTGAGCAGGGTGAGGAAGATCCGGCGGGCCCAGAGGAAGGACCGGGGGGCGGCCATCGGTGAGCGGGGCGGCGCCATCGGTGAGCGGGGCGGGGCCATCGGTGAGCGGGGCGGCGCCTGGGAGTTGCTAGACATCGGCCGTCTTCCTTCGTCGGGAGGTCAGCAGGAGGTACAGGCCCGTCACCACGAGCAGGAAGAGCAGCAGCAGTACGGACATGGCGGAGCCGGTGCCGAAGTTCCAGGTGGCGAATGTCGTCTGGTAGACGTGGATGGAGATGAGGTCCGCGGCCTCCGGAGCCGCCTTGCCGAACAGCACATACGGCGTGTTGAAGTCGTTGAACGTCCACAGGAACAGCACCAGCACCAGCACCTGGTTGACCGGGCGCAGCGAGGGCAGGGTGATGCGGCGGATCTGCTGCCACATCCCGGCGCCGTCGAGGGCGGCCGCCTCGTAGAGCTCCCGGGGGATGTTCTGGAGACCGGCCATGACGACGAGGAACGCGAACGGCCAGCCCTTCCACACCGACACCGTCAGGCGCGCGATGAAGCTGTTGTCGCCGATCAGCCAGAACGAGGGCTTGTCGGTGAGGCCCAACTGGTCGTGGAGGACATGGTTCACCAGCCCGTTGTCGTGCTGGAACATGAACGCCCAGGTGATGACGGCCGTGTAGACGGGCAGCGCGTACGGGACCAGGAACAGGGTGCGCAGCAGCCCCCGTCCGCGGAAGGTGTCCTGAAGGAAGATGGCGGCGGCGGTGCCCAGCAGCCAGCACAGCCCGACCGACAGCACGGTGAAGCCGCAGGTGACCCAGAACGAGTGGAGCAGCGCCTCACCGGCCGGGGCGTTGATGTCCACCGAGATCTTGTAGTTGTCCAATCCGGACCAGGGCGCGGCGCCCCAGTCCCGGATGGAGAACCGGGTGAGCGCCTTGAAGCTCATCAGGATGCCGATCCCGATCGGCACCAGATGGACCAGGAGTTCGAGGACGAGTGCGGGCAGGAGCAGCAGGTACGGCAGTCCGATGCGGCGGATCCGCCCGGGGCGGCGCGGGCCTCGCGCCGCCCCGGGGGTGCTCCCCGACACCGTCCGCCGGTCTGTCCCGGCGGTCGCGGTCGTGGTGGTCATGAGGTGTCCGCACTCACTTCGCCGGCATCTGCTGCTGGGCCTTCTCCAGCTTGGCCTTCACCGACTCGGTGGTCACCGGGCGTCCGCCGGCGGCATCGGCGAGCAGCTCCTTGACGGCCGTGCCGACGCCGGTTTCGAACTGCGACTCGTCGGCCACCTGCGGCAGTGCCGCGGCGCTCTTGGCGAGGGTGTTCCGCAGGGCGGCCGTCGCCTTGGTGTTGAAGGCGGGGTCGGACTGGGCGGCCTTGACCGGCGGGATGGAGCCGTACGCCTTGTTGAGGATCTTCTGCTCGGCGTCGCTGGTCATGAACTTCACGAACTTCAGGGCGCCGTCGTGGTTGTCGGTGTTCTTGAAGACGGCCAGGTTGATGCCGGCGACCATCGAGTTGACGGAGGTGCCGGAGCCGGGGGTGCCGGAGCGGACGGGCGCCGGGGCCACGCCCCACTCGTCGTCCTTCATGCCCAGTGAGGTGAGGGTGGCGGAGGCGGTCTGCCACAGGACCATCGCCGTCTTTCCCTTGGCGAAGTCGCTGAGGGACTGGTTCTGCGCGTACTCGGCGTTGCCCGGGGCGATGATCTTGTCCTTGGCCATCAGGTCGACGTACTGCTTGATGGCGGTGACCGCGCCCTCGGAGGTGAAGTCGGGCCTGCCGTCTGCGGTGAAGAAGTCCGCGCCGTGCTGCTTGGCGAGGACGAACACCTGGTGGATGTTCTCCGAGAGGTTCGCGCCCTCGGCGCCGAGGCCCCACTTGCCGTCCTTGGCGAGCTTCTTGCCGTCGGCGACCAGTTCGTCCCAGGTGGCGGGCGGCTTGGAGATGCCCGCGTCGGCGAACATCTTCTTGTTGTAGTAGAGCGCGTACGCCATCGAGTACAGCGGCACCGCGGCCGGGTCCTCGCCCCGCGCACCGGTCGAGCCGAGGGCGGAGGCCACGAAGCGGTCCTTGCCGCCGATGCCGCCGAAGTTCTTGGTGTCCCACGGCAGCAGCGCCCCGGACGCCTGGAGCGAGGCGCTCCAGGTGTTGCCGATGTTCAGCACGTCGGGGCCCTGGCCGGAGGTGGTCGCGGTGAGGATCCGGTTCAGCAGCTCGGACCAGGGGATGACCTCGAGCTTCACTCTGATCCCGCTCTGCTTCTCGAACTTGTCGAGTTCGGGCTTCAGGACCTTCTTGTCCACCGTGATGCTGGCGCCCTGGTTGGAGGCCCAGTACGTGAGCGTCTTCGGCGAGTCGTTGGAACCGCCGCCGTCCGTCGAGGAACCACCTCCGCACGCCGAGGCGGCAAGGGCGAGTGACAAGGTGACGGCGCCTATGGCCGCGGCTCGGATCCTGCGCATGGCTCCAGGTGTCCCTTCCGGGAGGGGTGAATGCCAAGAAGGGCCCGGGCACGCCAACCGCGTTCAACTCCCGAAGCCGCTCACGGCTTAATTTAGGACGTGAGTTAAACCTCAAGAGAAGGTCGCGTCAAGAGATCCGGCGGAGGTATCTTGCGGCGCGGAGCCGGGACTTGAGGAGGCCAGGTGGCGGCACACAGCGGGCGTAACGTTCGTGACCTGCGGCGGGAGAACCGCGCCGCGGTACTGCGGCGGTTGTATTTCGACGGGCCGATGAGCCGCTTCTCGCTGGCCCCCGCGACCGGGCTGAGTTCAGGTTCCATCAGCAATGTGGTCGCCGAACTGCTCACCGAGGAGTTGGTGGAGGAGGCCGGAAGCATCGACTCCGACGGCGGCCGCCCCCGCACCCTGCTGCGGATCACACCGCACAGCGGCCACATGATCGGGGTGGATGTCGGCGAGACCCGGGTCCGCGTCGAGCTGTTCGACCTCTCGCTGGCCGAACGGGCCCGCGCCGACCGGCCGTTGCCCACCCGCGGGGCCGGGCGCCGGGTGCGCTACGACAGCGAACTGATCGCGGGCCACATCCGCGACGGCATCGCCGAGGTCCTGGAGGCGGCCGGGCTCGACCCCGCACGGATCCTCGGCGTCGGCATCGGCGTCCCCGGCATCGTCGAACACTTGGGGGAGGACGGTGCGGTGGTGCACGGCCAGCCGATCGGCTGGGAGGCGGTGCCACTGGAGCGGATGCTGCGCGGATCGGGCCAACTCCCCGACGAGGTCCCGTACTTCATCGAGAACGGCGCCAAGACGCTGGGGCAGGCCGAGATGTGGTTCGGCGCCGGGCGCGGTGCGCGCAACGCGGTGGTCGTGCTCTTCGGATCGGGCGTCGGCGCGTGCGTCGTCACCGACGATGTCGAGCACGGCCGGGCGGTGGAGTGGGGCCATCTCACCGTGCGGGTGCGGGGCCGCCGGTGCCGCTGCGGGGCGCTGGGCTGTCTGGAGGCGTACGCGGGCGCGGAGGCGCTGCTGGAACGCTGGCAGGAGGCGGGCGGGCAGCCCCCGCCCGACACCGACGAGGAGACCGCCCTGACGGCGATGCTGGCCGCCGCCTACCCCGCGGACGGCGGCGCCCCGGACCCGGTGGCGGCCACCGTCCTCGCCGAGACCGCGGAGTACCTGGGCGCCGGGCTGTCCGACCTGATCAACCTCTTCCAGCCCGAGCGCATCCTCGTCGGCGGCTGGGCCGGGCTCCAGCTCGGCGCGCGTTTCCTGGACTCGGTGCGGCGCCACGCGGTGTCCTACGCGCTGCCGTACCCCGCCGGGCGGGTCGGCATCGACCTGGGCGCGCTGGGGCCGGACGCGGTGACGGTGGGCGCCGCGATCCTGCCGCTCGCCGCGTTCTTCGCCCGCGGCGGGCGCCGCCTGCCACCCAC
>NZ_JAHLEM010000008.1 GCF_018883605.1 Streptomyces niphimycinicus
GGTCCTGCGGCCCGAGGAGCCGCTGTCCGGGCTGCTGGCCCGGGTGCAGGAGCAGCAGTCGCTGCTGACCGACCACCAGTACCTCGGCCTCACCGACATCCAGAACATCGCCGGTACCGGTGAACTCTTCGACACGCTCACCGTGTTCGAGAACTACCCGCTCGACCCGGCGGCGCTGGAGCTGCCCGGCACCGGGCTCGGCGTGCTGGGCATCGACGGCCGGGACGCCACCCACTATCCGCTGACCCTCGTCGCCATCCCAGGGCTGCCCGGCCAGGGGCTCCAGTTGCGGCTCAACCACCGGCCGGACGTGCTGGATGCGGCGGCCGTGGCGGAGCTGGCCGACCGGCTGCCGCGGCTGCTGGACCTCATCGCCGCGGACCCGGAGCGCCCGGTCGGGCGGATCGATGTGCTCGGCCCCGACGAACGCGCCCGGCTGCTGGCGCTGGGGACCGGGGACACCGGCCCCCGGCCCGCCGCCTACGGGTCCATCCAGCGGCGGTTCGCCGACCAACTGGCCCGGACCCCGGACGCGGTCGCGCTGAGCGACGCCGACGGGCAGGAGGTCACCTACCGGGAGCTCGACGCCCGCGCCAACCGGCTGGCGCACCGGCTGATCGCCATGGGGGTGCGTCCGGAGAGCCCGGTCGCCGTGATGCAGAATCGTTCCGTCGGTCTTGTGGTCTCGATCCTCGCGGTGCTGAAGGCCGGTGGTGCGTATGTGCCCCTGGACTCCCGCTATCCGCGGGCCCGGCTGACCCTGATCGTCGAACAGACCGCCGCCGGTGTGCTGCTCACCGACCGCGACCTGAGCGAGGCCGCCCGCGCCTTCCCGCACCGGGCCCGGCTGCTGGTCGTCGACGACCCCGCCCTCGACGGTGCGGCGCCGCTCGACGGCGAGCCGGACACCGACCCCGCCCTCGACGGACACCATGAACAGCTCGCCTATGTGATGTACACCTCGGGCTCGACCGGCACCCCCAAGGGCGTCGCCGTCACCCATCACGATGTGCTCGCCCTCGCCTTCGACGGCGCCTGGGACAGCGGCCACCACACCCGGGTGCTGCTGCACTCGCCCCAGGCGTTCGACGCCTCCACCTACGAACTGTGGGTGCCGCTGCTGCGCGGCGGCCACATCGTGGTGGCGCCCCCCGGCGAACTCGACGTCCAGGACCTGGCCCGGGTCATCGCGGAGCGGAAGGTCACCGGACTGTGGCTGACCGCCGGTCTCTTCCGGATCCTCGCCGAGGAGCGGCCCGAAAGCTTCGCCGACGTGCGCGAGGTGTGGTCCGGTGGCGACGTCGTCCCCGCGCCCATGGTGCGCAGAGTGCTGGCCACCTGCCCCGAACTGGTCGTCGGCGACGGCTACGGCCCGACCGAGACCACCACGTTCGCCGCCTACCACCGGATGCGGGCGCGGGACACCGTCCCCGACACCGTGCCCATCGGCCGGCCGCTGGACCGGATGCGGCTCTACGTCCTCGACGACAACCTGGCCCTCACCCCGCACGGAGTCGCCGGCGAGCTGTACATCGCCGGAGCCGGACTCGCCCGCGGCTACCTGGACCGCCCCGGCCTCACCGCCGAGCGCTTCGTCGCCGACCCCTTCGGCCCCGCCGGGGCACGGATGTACCGCAGCGGCGACCTGGTCCGCTGGACCGACGGTGGCCTGCTGGAATTCGTGGGCCGCGCCGACGAACAGGTCAAGGTGCGCGGCTTCCGCATCGAACTCGGCGAGATCGAGACCGTCGTGGCCCGCTACCCCGGCCTCGCCCAGGTCGCCGTGATCGTCCGCGAGGACCGGCCCGGCGACAAGCGCCTGGTCGCCTACGCCGTCCCGGCCGGTGGACAGCCCGCCCCGGACCTGGCCGCGCTGCGCGACCACACCGCGGCCGCCCTGCCCGCCTATATGGTCCCCGCCGCCTTCGTCGCCCTGGAGACCCTGCCCGTCACCACCAACGGCAAGGTCGACCGCCGGGCCCTGCCCGCCCCCGACTACGGCGCCGCCGCCACCCGCCGGGCCCCGCGCACCCCCGAGGAGCGCACCCTCTGCGAGATCTTCGCCGAGGTGCTGGGGCTGGCCGAAGTCGGCATCGACGACAGCTTCTTCGACCTCGGTGGCCACTCCCTGCTGGCCACCCGCCTGGTCAGCCGGGTGCGCTCCGGATTCGGCGTGGAGCTGGCGGTACGCAGCCTGTTCGAGGCCCCCACCCCCGCCCGGCTGATGGCGGCCATCGCCGGAGCCGCCCGCGCCCGCACCCCGCTGCGGCCCGCCGAGCGGCCCGAGCTCATCCCCATGTCGTACGGCCAGCACCGGCTGTGGTTCCTCAACCGGCTGGAAGGCGCCGCGTCCCCGTACAAGATCCCGATCGCGCTGCGGCTGACCGGACACCTCGACCGCGAGGCCCTGCGGGCGGCGCTGGGCGATGTGGTGGACCGACACGAGGCGCTGCGCACCGTCTTCCGCGAGACCGGCGGCACCCCGCACCAGGTGGTGCTCGGCACCGACGCCGCCACTCCCGACCTCACCATGGAAACCGTCACCGAGGAGGAGCTGCCCGAGGCGCTGCTCCGGGCGGTCGCCCCCGGCTTCGACCTCGCCGTCGACCCGCCCCTGCGGGCCACCCTGTACACACTCGGCCCCGACCGCCACGTCCTGCTGCTGGTCCTGCACCACATCGCCGGTGACGGCTGGTCGATGGGCCCGCTCGCCCGCGACTTCTCCCTGGCCTACACCGCCCGGCTGGGTGGCGCGGCGCCCGAGCAGGACCCGCTGCCCGTGAGCTACGCCGACTACAGCCTCTGGCAGCGGCAGGTCATGGGCGGCGAGGACGACCCGGACAGCCCGATCTCCCGGCAGCTCGCCTTCTGGACCGACGCCCTCGCCGGGCTCCCGGACGAACTGGAGCTGCCGGCCGACCGCTCCCGGCCCGCCGTCGCCACCTACCAGGGCGGAACCCTGATGTTCCGGCTCGAACCGGAGCTCCACCACGGGCTGCTCGGCCTCGTACGCGACAACGAGGCGAGCCTGTTCATGGTGGTCCAGGCCGGGCTCGCGGCGCTGCTGACCCGGCTGGGAGCGGGTACCGACATCCCGCTGGGCAGCCCGATCGCGGGCCGCACCGACGAGGCGCTGGACGACCTCGTGGGCTTCTTCGTCAACACCCTGGTGCTGCGCACGGACACCTCGGGCAACCCGACCTTCCGGGAGCTGCTGGCCCGCGTCCGGGACACCGATCTGGCCGCCTACGCCCA
>NZ_JAHLEM010000080.1 GCF_018883605.1 Streptomyces niphimycinicus
CTACGCCTCACCTTCATCACAGGAGTCTCCCCATGCCTGAAAGCAGGCTCCGCCGCGCCCGTGCCCGGGTCGCGGCGGCCATCGGCGCCTCGGCGCTGCTCGGCACCGTGGCGGTCGCCGCCGGGCCGGTCGGCACCGCCCAGGCGGCCCCGCAGAGCCCGGCCGCGGCGGATTGCAGCGCCCCGTACAGAATCGAGCAGAAGCTGGACGGCGGCACCACCTGGCGGATGTGCTGGCACTACGAGAGCAACGCCGGGCTGGTGCTCGACAAGGTCTCGTACCAGCCCAAGGGTGAAAGCGCCCCGATCAAGGTGCTGACCTCGGCCAAGCTGGGCCAGATCCATGTGCCGTACGACGACGGCAGCAATGAGTACGACGACCTCACCGGGCAGGGCTTCGCGCAGGGGCTCCAGCAGCTCGACCCGGCCGAATGCCCCGGCGGCACCATCAAGACCGTGCGGGTGCCCGGCGCCTGGGACCCCGAGCACCCGAATGTGAAGGGCCTGTGCGCCACCACCCGGGCCCGCGGCCACGCCTACCGCATGGGCACGGGGGGCTTCAGCGGCGAGGACAACAAGGTCTACCAGCTCCAGGGCAAGGACCTGCTGGTCTACACCGTCAACCAGGTCGGCTGGTACGAGTACATCACCGAGTGGCGGTTCGCCGGTGACGGCACCATGACCATGCAGGTCGGCGCCACCGGCACGCTCTCCCCGATGGACTACGACGCGGGCGACGGCCGCGGCTGGCCCATCGGCAAGGGCGCCAAGGACTACGCCACCAGCCATGCCCACAATGTCTTCTGGCGGCTGAACTTCGGGCTCGACGGCTCGTCCAAGAACAAGATCGAGCAGTACGACTCGAAGACCACCGCGACCTCGGGGCGGATCCCGAAGACCAAGACCACCCGCACCAAGGTCACCAAGGAGCTGGCGGGCGACGCGGCGGCGGCCCGGTGGTGGCGCGTGGTCAGCTCGGTGGGCAAGAACAAGGACGGCCATCCGCGGAGCTATGAGATCGTCCCCGGCCACACCACCAAGTACCAGGGCCGTAGTTACACCAAACACGACGTCTACTTCACCGAGTACAAGAAGTGTGAGCAGTTCGCCAGCAACAATCTGCGCAATTGCGGCGCCGGGGCGGGCAAGAGCGTCGACAAGTGGGTCAATGGCCAGACCCTCAAACACCCGATCGCATGGGTCAACATCGGGTTCCATCACATCGCCCGGGATGAGGACCAGGAGCCCATGCCGCTGCACTGGCAGGGCTTCCAGCTCTCCCCGCGCGACGTCACCGCTATGAATCCCCTCACGCCTCCTGCACTGTCCGGACACAACGGCCATACAGAAGAGGGACGTTGACCCGATAGGCAGGACCTGAGTGTCGCACCGCCCCCGCCAGCGCAGTAGTCTGCGGTGATCGTTGGATGGGGGCGGAAGGCGGTGCACAGGTGAGCTCGGGCGGGCTGGAGCTGCCCCCCGGTGACGGAGGTCCCGGGGGTGACGGCTCCACCGACGCACCTCCCGGCGCGGTGTCCCTGGTGCGGCCGATGGAGATCGGAGCGGAACTGGACTGGGGCGCCGACGCCTGGAGCGAGGTGCGCACACGCGCACGCCGGGCCGGGCGGGCCTATATCTGGCTCAACCTCGTGGAACAGCGGCTGCGCGCGGTCGTCAACGCCGTACTGCGGCCCATCTACGCACCGGTCCACGGCGAGGACTGGGTCATCGCCGCCGCCGGCCCCGCCGGGCAGGAGTGGGTGCAGCGGGCGGTCGCGGTCCGGGAGGTGAGCCGGCGCAAGGGCTATCTGCTCGACCCCGCCGACGACAATGTCGTCAGCTTTCTGACCCTCCCGCAGTTGCGGGAACTCCTCGTCCAGCACTGGCCCTGCTTCGAGCCGTACCTCGACGACCGCCGCGAGGTCGAGCTGGCCCTGGACGAGCTGGAGGTCGCCCGCAATGTGGTCTCCCGCAACCGCGCCCTGTCCGTGACCGTCCTCGCCCAGGCCGAGCGCGCCTCCGCCCGGCTGCTGGAGATCCTCGGCAGCGGCACCGGCTCCCCCTCCGCCGACCGGCTGCCCATCGACGCCGTCGAGGACCTCGTCGGCGACCGCTACGCCGATGTCGTGGGCGTCCATCCCGACCGGGTACGGCTACAGCGCCAGCTTCCCGCCGAGGACCTCTTCGGCAACGCCCGCCGCCTCGACGCCGTCGGCATCGGGCTCAACCTCCTGGTCCAGAACTACTCGGGCCGCCGGCTGGTCCGGCTGGCCGAATCCGGCTGCCGGGCCCGGCTGCTCTTCCTCAACCCGGCGAGCAGCGCGGTACGGCGGCGGGAGCGCGAACTCGGCCTGAAGAAGGGCGAGATGAGCCGCTCGGTGGAGATGAACATCCTCCATATGCGGCGGGTGCGCGCCCGGCTGCGGGACCCGGACGCGTTCGAGATCCAGGTCTTCGACGAGACCCCCCGCTTCACCGCCTACCTGGTCAACGGCGACGGCGCGGACGGCCTCGCGGTCGTCCAGCCGTATCTGCGCAAGGCCCGGGGCATGGAGGCCCCGGTCCTGGTGCTGCGCGGCGGCGGGCGGGGCAGCGACGTCGTCCGCGAGGGCGGGGGTCAGGAAGGCGAGGGCGGGCTCTTCGGCACCTACCGCGAGGAGTTCGAAAGCGTCTGGGCGGACTCCCGGCCGGTGTCCTGACCGGGACGAACCGGTGCCCTGCCCCTCGGGGCGCCCGGCGGATCGGCTCCGCCGCGTGGCCGGGGCTTCGCCCCTGGACCCCGGGCGGGGGCGGAGCCCCGCCTTCCAGCCCCTCCAGGGGGCACCTCCCAGCGGTAGCTGGGGGAGTTTGAGGAGCGGGGTCTGGGGCGGAGCCCCAGTTGTGGGAAGGGGCGGGGAGGGGAACAGCCCGCCGCAGGCGTCACGATCCGTCGGACACCCCTGAGGAGCCGGTGCCCTGATACGAGCCGTTGTCCTGGTACCGCGCCCGCAGGGCACGGGCGGCCCAGCGGCCGTCGGTGCGGCTGATGTGCACCGGGTGGTCGAAGCACTTGGTGATGTGGTCGGTGGTCACCACCTCGTCCACCGCGCCCGACGCCAGGCACTCCCCGGTGCGCAGCAGCATCGCGTGGGTGGTGCTGGCGGGCAGCTCCTCCAGATGGTGGGTCACCAGAACGGTGGCCAGTCCGGGGTGTTCCCGGCGCAGGGTGTCCAGGCTCTCCAGCAACTGCTCACGGGCGGCCAGGTCCAGACCGGTGGCCGGTTCGTCGAGCAGCAGCAGCCGGGGGAGGGGCATCAGCGCCCGGGCGATCAGCACCCGGCCGCGCTGGCCCTGCGACAGGGTCGGCCAGCGCGCGTCCAGCTTCCCGCCCATGCCGAGGGTGGTCAGCAGCCGGTCGGCCCGCTCCCGCTGCTCGGGGGTGGTGTGGCGGCGGGGGACCGGCTCCACGGTGTTGGTCAGCCCGGTGAGCACCACGTCCCGCACCCGCAGCGGGGAGCGCAGCGGATGCCGGGGATCGACATGGCCCACGAACGACCGCAGCTCCCGCAGATCCACCCGCCCCAGCGTGCGGCCGAGGACCTCCACCGTGCCGTGCGTCGGGTGCACCAGTGCGCCCGCGAGGCTGAGCAGGGTGGATTTGCCCGCGCCATTGGAGCCGAGCAGCGCCCAGTGCTCCCCCTGGTGGACGGTGAGCGAGACCGAGCGCAGCAGCGGGGTGCCGTCGCGCACCACATCCACATCGCTGAGCCTGAGTACGGGGACGGCCGGGGCGGTCACGGCGCCGCCACCTCCTTTTCGCTGTCGAAGAGTTCCATGACGGCCTCGAGATGGGAGACCGTGGCCGCGATCGCGGCGTCGGCGTCCCCGCGCGCCAGCCCGTCCAGCAGCTCGGCGTGGGCGCACGACACATCGGGCAGTGCCGTCTCACAGATGACCATTTCCACCAGCGCGGCGCGCAGCACCGGCAGGACGGAGGTGAACAGGCCGAGCAGCACGGCGTTCCCGGACAGCTCCACCACGGCCCGGTGGAAGGCCAGATCGGCGTCCACGAAGGCGCCCGGATCGCCTCCGGTCCGCTCCTCGCGCAGCGCGAGACGGTCCCGCAGCCGCCCGATGTCCTCGGGGCGCAGCCGCCCGGCGGCCAGCCGGGCGGCCTCTACTTCGAGGGCTCGGCGCACCTCGTACACCTCCCGCAGCCGGGCCCGGCGCAGCAGCCGCCGCATATCGCCGTCCGCGGCGGGGGCCAGGGGCTCGGCCGCGTAGGTGCCCGAGCCGTGGCGCACCTCCACCAGCCCGTCATGGGCCAGCAGCCGCACGGCCTCCCGGACCGAGGAGCGGCCCACGCCCAGTTCGGCGGCGAGCGCCACCTCGTTGGGCAGCCGCTCACCGGGCCGCCAGCGGCCCTCCGCGAGCATCGTGCGCAGGGCGCTCTCGACCCGTGGCACCACGGGCCCGTGCCGCAACCGTGCCGTCTCCGCCACCGCGCACGCGCCTTCCTGAACGATCTTCCGAGGACGGCGGGACTCTAACACAGAGTCCTCAGACGTCTGAGGACTTGCCTTCGTCTGAGGACTTGCCTTGCCGTGGCTCACCGGTCGTTGTCAGTGGTGCGTGGGAAGGTGGTGCACACCTGGGGGAAGTACGACAAAGGGAGGGGCGGTCATGGGCTGGCATCGGGGGCTGCTGATCGGATTCGATCTGGAGACGACGGGCACCGATCCGCGGACGGCACGGATTGTGACGGCGGCGGTGGTCGAGGTGAGGGACGGGGAGCCGATAGGGCGGCGCGAGTGGCTGGCCGACCCCCAAGTGCCCATCCCCGACGGCGCCGTGGCGGTGCACGGGATCACCAATGAGCGGGCGGCGGCGGAGGGCCGGTCCGCGCGTGAGGTGGTCGAGGAGGTCGCCGAGGTGCTGGTGGCCCACTGGCGCGCGGGTGCGCCGGTGGTGGCGTACAACGCGGCGTTTTATCCACGCACTCCACACGCGTCTCAAGTGTCTCGTCTCGCAGGGCGTGCCAGGGATCTGCTGTGCCTTGAACCGGTCGACCGCGCGCTGGCGCCCAGCTGCCCCACCGGAGTGCTGTGATGAGCTGGACCAGCGATTCGATGGTGGCCTTCGATCTGGAGACCACGGGCACCGACATTGAGACCGACCGCATCGTCACCGGAGCACTCGTCAGGCTGGATCCGGACGGGAACCCAGCGGAGGAGCGGACGTGGCTGGTCGACCCGGGAATTCTGATCCCTGCGCAAGCCATAGCGATTCACGGCATCACGACTGAGCATGCCCGCAGGCATGGAGCCCCGACTGCTTCCGTAATCACAGAGATCACGCAGGCCATTACCGAAGTTCTCCGCTCTGGGACGGCGTTGGTAGTCATGAACGCGCGGTACGACCTCTCCCTTCTGGACCGTGAATGCCGACGGCACAACGTCACTCCGCTCACAGAGCGGCTGGAAGCGACGCCGTCTCCGGTCATCGATCCCTTGGTGCTGGACAAGCACGCAGACCAGTATCGGAAGGGGCGGCGCAATCTTCAGGCACTCTGTGCCCACTACGGGGTGCCGCTGGATGATGCGCATAACGCGGCAGCGGACGCAGCGGCTGCCGCTCGGACGGCACGCAGACTGGGTGAGAAGTACTCGTCCATAGGATCGCTGCCTCTCGCGGATCTCCATGATCTTCAAGTCCGTGCGGCGGCCGAGCAGGCTGCCTCTCTCCAGAGGTATCTGCGTCGTACGTCGGATGCGACCGCCTACGTGGAGTCGGCATGGCCGGTGATCCCTTTCAGTCGCGAGGAACTTGGTCCTCTGACGCGAGGCTAGCCGGACGAGGGCGAGGATGCGGACGCCGATGCCGACGGTGCGCCGGGTGCTGGCTCCGGCGGAGAGTCGGGCAATTCGCGGATACGTGGGACCTGCGAAGGCAGCACCCAGACCAGGCACATCACGGCCCCGGCCGTTGCGATCCACAGTGTCGGGCGTAGCCCGATAGCCGTGCCGAGTGCTCCTCCCGCGAGCGCGCCCAGCGGGCGCACGCCGTGGGTGAGGGCGCGGTAGGCCCCGTTGACGCGGGCGCGCAGGGCGTGGGGAATGAGGGCCGTTTGAAGTGAGCCCAGCGAGATGTCGACGATCATCGCGCCCACGCACGAACCAAATTCGGCGAGGAAGAGGAGGCTGAGGACGAGCGGGTCCGGCCCGTCCGCGAGGGGTACGAGCAGCAGCGGGACTGGGAAGGCCGCGAAGCCGATGACGACGGCGGGCCCGACGCCGACGCGGCGCACGAGACGGCCAGTGAGGGCGGCACCGACCAGTCCGCCGATCGCGCCGACTCCGAGGACCGACCCCAGCACGCCTGCGCTCAGGCCGAGTTCGGTGGTGGCGTAGAGCACGAAGAGCGTGTGAAAAATGAAATTGAAGAACTGAACCGTGGCGGATCCGGCGAACGTGGCGCGCATGACGCGCGAGCGGAAAATCCACCGCAGGCCTGCGGTGAAGTGCCCTTTCGCGGGTGGCACGGCCGACGGTTCGACGGGGGTTATACGGGCCAGGCAGCAGGCGGAGGCCAGATAGGTCACCGCGTCAGCGAGTAGCGCGAGCGGTGCGGAGAGCAACTGGACGAGGAGACCGCCGGCGCTAGGACCCGCGACGAAGGACATGGCCCGGCTTCCGTTGACGAGGGAGTTGCCCTCGATATAGCGCTCGGCGGGGATGAGCGAGACGAACAGGATGGTGTTGCAGACATCGAAGAGGACGGTCAGCGCGCCGATCCCCAAGGCGACCGCGTAGAGCTGCGTGAAGGTGAGTGCGTCCAGGGCGTACGCGATGGGAACCGACGCGATGAGCATGGCCCGCGCCAGGTCCGTGGCGATCATGACGCGGCGGCGGTGCGCTCTGCTGTCGGCCCAGGCGCCCGCGGGAAGCGAGAGCAGCAGGGCGGGCATGAGCTGGGCCGTGGCGAGCCAGCCCATCTGGGCGGCGTCGGCGTGGAGGGCGAGGACGGCGACGAGAGGGAGGGCGATCTGGGATATCTGGTCGCCGACCAGGGAGATGCTCTGGCCAGTCCAGTAACGGCGGAAGGAGCGCTTGCGCAGGAGGTCGGGGACCTTCGCGGATAAGCGGCCCGAGGCCGTCATCGCGGGCCGCCCGTGCTGTCCGGAGCGATGGAAGTCTCCTCGTTGCCTGCGGGCCGTTGCGGCAAGGGAAAGGCGGCCCGGACGATCTGGACGAGCCGTACGCCCTGGGGGCGGGCGGCCGGGTCGCCCTGCCGGTCCTCGTAGGGGCGCAGTAGACGGTCGAGTTTTTCGCCGAGGTCGGCGAGCTCCTCCGCCGTCAGGTAGAGCACTTGGTCGCCGATGTGCTCGGCTTCCTGCCACTCGCGCGGTAGATCGTGGCGCTCTTCGATGGCGCGGGTGATCAGCTCGAAGTAGCGTTCGGCGACCGCAGTTTCCAGTGCCCTGCTGGCCTCTGCGACGGCAGGGTCCTCGGAGTAGTTGGGCCACTGAGTGAAGCGTGCAGTGGCCCGCCAGGGTTTCTCGCGGCCCTGGCCACCCGGCGCGACCTCGACCAGCCCGTACTTTGCGAGCATCCGCAGGTGGTACGAGCAACTGGCGACGGATTCGCCAGTGAGTTCGGCCGCGCGGGTCGCGGTGAAGGGGCCTTCGGTACGGAGCAGGCCGACGAGGCGCATGCGGGTGGGATGGGCGTAGGCGCGCAGAGCGTGAGGGTCGGTGAGCTGGGTCGTGCGAGCAGGGGCCCTTGGTGGCTCGTCCTTCTGACTGTTCGACATGTTGTAAAGGTATCTTTAGAAAGATTCCTTTACAACATGTGCTGTAGATGGTTCTGAGCTGGCTCAACGTCGGTCGATGCGGGTAACCCGGTCATGGTGGCTTGAGGCTTGAGAGAGGCGCTGGTTCTCGAGCGTGAGGAACTGAACCTGCTGTGCGAGGACGTTGATGGAGGACCGGAGCTCCCGCACCTCGCGCGCGTGCTCCTGGCGAAGCCCACGCTCGGCTGCTTTCAGAGACTGGACCTCCTGCCGGAGGGACGCTGAGGGTGCGGCTGCGTCTTCTCGTTCGGCTACGAGGTTTCGGAACTCCGCCAGAACACGGGGGTAGCGGTAGGCGCTGGCTCTGCTGACGTCGGCTTCAACGGCGAGTGAGGCGACGGTGAGGGAACCGTCACTACGGGTGGGCTCTCCGCGGAGCAGACGCTCGGACGCTGCCTTGAGGGCTGCTTCGATGGGTTCAGCTGTGGGCACGGTCGATTCCCTCGATCACTCTGATGATGTCGCTCGTGTGCCCTCGCAGAGCCGTGCGCTGGAGATCGGAGAGCCCGACGAAGGTCAACGCACGCTCGGTGTCGCTGCGTGCCGCTTCCCACGCTGGGCGATGACGGGTCGTGATGGTCGAGTTCGCACAACGCTCGGGACGGCAATTGTTGAGCAAGGGCCGGTCCTCAGTGCCTGCGGTTCGGCACAGGGCGGTTTCGGGTTGGTAGTAGCAGTCGTTCAGAGTCCCGACGTGCAGAGTGTGCGCCGAGGTCTTGAGCATGGCGTGGAGGCGCCGCTCATCGACCACTCTGCCGGGAAAGTCCTGCAATTCCTCCTGTACGCGGGCAAACTCGTTGTCGGTCCATGCACCCCCTGGAGCGGTCGAGCGCACCCCGGCCTTGTAGTCGTCGTAGCGTTCCACGATGTCGGCCAAGCGGGCCAGGGCCTCTTCGGCGGCGACTTCCGCACGGAAACCGGAGGGCGAAGTCCCTGCGTAGCCCTCGAACATAGCTACGGAGAGGTGCTTGTACTGAACCATCCCCGCGACGGTTCCGTACGGACGGTGAGCGATGTGCCATGCCACGGTTCTGCGGAACTGGCGCGTTGTGAGATTCCACGGCTCTCCGTCGACATCGGGTACTGGAAAGCCGATGTCCGCGCAGTGTGCCCGGAACGCGTTGAGGTTCTCATTCATCCGGTTGGCGGAGATCGTTGAGTACGGGCGACCAGCGACCGGTCGGCAGAACAGCAGGTCACGGTGGGGCAGGCATTCCAGGACTTCGATGGCCTGCGCGACGGGCTCGATGACCACCCAGCTCTCCGGCGCCCCTCGCCCGCCCTTGACGAGTTGCGATCGCACTTTGTGCCTGACGACGACGCCGTCCGTACTCCGTTCGGTGAAGTGACAGCCGTCTCGGAGTTCCTTGACCTCGGAGTCGCGCATTCCGGACAGATAGGCGATGAGGATGTAGCAGGCGGCTCGCAGGAGCCGTTCCTCATGGGGGACTGCGGGAGGACTGAACCTGTCCCGCCAGGGGCGCCCGGTCTGCGGATGCGGAGTGATGGGTGTGTCCATGCCGCCAGGCTCAGGTCCGAGCCGCTCCAGTGCCCTGACGATGTGGTCATCGTAGGAGCCGCCGGCTATATCCCGCCCCGCCCCCGACTTGCGCATGATGTACGTGTAGGCGGGTGAACCGGCCAGGTGCGGTTGGAGACCGGTGCCGTCCAGAACCGGGACCCCGCGCCCGCCTGCCGCAAGACTGTCGAGATAGCGGTTCAGCCGTGCGAGAGACAGCCCGTGGATCTCGCTGACAGAGGCCTGTAGTTCCGTCAATTCGGCGCGCACTGATGATGTCCGGTGCTGCGGTACGTACGTAGAACAGGGCGGCCTGTACCAGCGGGGCGATGACCCTGGGCGGGATCCGGGGAGTCTGGTTTTCGTGTCTGCTCACCGCCGGGCCGCCGATGATGCGGGAGAGGGGGCGGCCGTTCCACGGATTGATCTCCAACGCGTCCGATGGCATGCCCTCTGCCGCGAGGTGGAGGCGTGGGATGACCTGGAGGCGATGGCGCAGACTGCTCGGCATCAGTTCTTCGCCGTGGCAGTGAAGCAGATAGGAATCGAGAACCGGCTGTGTCACGGTGTCCAGGCGAATCCCAGCGTGTTCGGTGTCGAGAAACCGGAAGAAACATCGGAGATTCCACCACTCCGCCGCCACTGTCGAGATGGAAGGAAGCGCACCACGAACCGGGTGTGTGTTGAGTCTCCAGAAGAGAAACTCGCGCGCGGCCTCGCGCCGGGTGGCATCACCGAGTGACTCGAAGTCGATGAAGAACTCGCTGGCGTAGCGGTTCCCCGCGTGCCCGGCGACCGCGAGATCCCAGAAACAGTCCCCGAATTGCGGCATGAGGGATGGATCGGCGGCGAGAGGACGTCCGGACAGAACCGGTGCCGTGTCGGCAGGGCGCTTGGCGTCATGGCCAAGTGGTAGTGGCTGGGCGGGCATCAGTGGCCTCCCAGTAGGTTGTGGGGCAGGAACAGCAGAGGCTCGGAAGACTCGGCGATTGCCTTGGCGCTGAGCACGTCGCCCTTGCTGAACCGCGGGACGATCAGTTGCAGAATCTGATGGTGAACCTTGCCAAAGCGCGCTGCCCACTCCGCTGCGGGCGTCTTGGCCCGTTCAGCCTCAATGTGGTTGAGGAAGGCCAGGATGGCTGGGAGCTTCCTTCGGGTGATCACGGCGTTGCTGCACCCCAGACAAGAGAAGAAGGAGACGGGACATGCCTTGCCCTTGATGCCGAAAGGCGAGTCGAAGAAGCTGCGACAGGACGACAACCACAGGTCGGATTCGCCGGACAGAAGTGGCGGCAGCTCCTCGGCGGAAACGCCGAGTGACTCCCATGCGTCCGCAGGATTTTGCGTAAGCCTCTCTTCCTCATCTGGCGTCAGCACCACGGGAGTCTGGGCGTCATCGAGTGCGTCCTGCAGGCCGTCTGCCACGGCCTGTTCGTGCAGATTGCGCAATGAGGGGACGTCTGCGTAGTGCGCTGCGGCGATGTCCGGTGAATGCCCCAGCACGAACGCCGACATCCTCCCGCCGGTTACCTTGTAGACAGCTGCCTTGTACGTCTTGCGAAGCCGGGAAAGGCGCAAGTCGACGGGTTTCCCCCCGTCAGTGAGCCGGTGTGTCGACACGAAGCTCCGCGCCACGCTCGACGCAGATCCAGCGCTGAAGCCGGCGGACAGAATCCCGTCCTTCGTCCGGAACTGCCACAGCGCCGACGAGCCCGTTGCCTCTCTGACAGGGGCAGTGATCCGCAGGGCCAAGCGCAATAGCCCGCCGGGCGAGTTGGGCGAGCCGTCCCGCACCCGCATCGTGTTCCACTCCTGGCCGTGCCGACGCCGCTTGAGGTATTCGACCTGTACGTAGCCCCGGTTGGGATTCTTCAAGCGGTCGGAGGCCAACTCTCTGGCCGCTTCCACCTCCATGCCGCTTTCGAGGCAGAACAGGAGGAGCAGGGCGAACAGGTCGCGGCTGGTCGGATACACCAACGGTGCGAGACGGCCGGGAGTGTGCGCATCAGCCAGCGCCGTGCCGACCAGTTGGGCCAGCTGCTGCCGGGTGAAGGTTCCTTGGCTCCGGTAGATCTCCCACAGCACATTGGCGTCGGAGTTCCAACCCGCCATCCGTGGATCCTGCCCCTGCGCCAGGAGTGCCGGCCCGTCAAGCGTCAGGCGTCGAACTGCATCGTCGACATCGGAACGTGCAGCAGTGCGCAACTGCTCGACGATGTGCGGTGAATAGGCGTCACGAGGTGTGTACGAGCCCACCGGACCGGCAGAGGTATGGGAGAGCCGCCGGAGCATGGCTGCAGACAACCCGGATTCCTTGTCGCTGAGGCGGCGCAAGATCCAAACGATGTCGGCGATACGTGAGTACGGCGTCCTGGAAGACTCCGGATGCCTCTCTCGAAGGTGGCTCTCGAACCCGTCGAGGTGACGCGGGAGGAGGGCATTCACTCGCAGTTCCACGCCTTCCGTGGAGTCCAGCCAGCGTGCCCATTCCACGCAAGAGCGTGCGCGATTCCGGAGAGTATGTGGGGATCCAGTCCCCTGGCCTACGGTGCATGACACCGCCAGCTCGGCACCCAGTGCGCGCAGCAACCGCTGCTGCGGCTCGTGGGTCCAGTCCACGACAGCCATCCGGTCGTCCGGGAACGTGACCTCGATCTTCAGGAGTCCGAGCGTGGTTGGAGTCTGGTCAACGGTCTGGAGCACGGGGGCGTTCAACCGAGCCCGACGTCGTCCCCGGGTTACCATGCGCTCGCTCCCTGTGCCTGTGACACCTGAGTCGCCGTGTCCGCGACCTCGGACGTCCAGGCGTCCACCGCACCATCGATCAATGCCTGAGCCTGGTCGGTGCAGTCGAGGTAGATGTACGTCGTGGTGATCGAGGAGTGCCCCAGCAGGCGGCGCAAGTGATCGAGCGGGTCGCCAATGATCCGGCGGTACACGCCGTCGGCCACCTCATGCCTCTCAACCGAGCCGATCTGTTCATGGATCAGCGCAGACAGTAGATGCACGGCGAAGGTGTGCCTGAGCACATGGGGTGTGGCGGCGACGTCGATGTCGTACGTACGGCATCTCTCCGAGGCCCGCACGAAGACGGACTCCCAGGCCGACAGGGACACAGGCCGAGCTTCCTGGCCCAGCCATACGCACGCCGGCCCGACGGGATGGCCCTGCTCGTCAACAAGGTAGAGCCGGGAGCGGACCGCTGGCGGCACACGTGACCAGGGAACTTTTCGGAGCCGGCCGTCCTTCGAGGGCATCCGCACGCCCCGCCGGTCGGCTTGACTTCCGAGCACCGCACCGGCCGGCAGTGGGCAGCCTCGGGCGCGCCAGCGGTCGAGCATCAGGGAACGCTCGATCTCTACGTAGTCGGCCACCGCACAGAGGACACGGTTCGGCAGCAGGACCCTGCGTCCCTTGTCACGTTTGGCGGTCGGCGGCGCCAGGTCGAACGGCACACTCTTCATACCCCTCTGGCTGTCCAGAGTGGGGAGTTCCGGCCAGCAGAGCGATGCGGCCTCCTCGATACGCAAGCCTGTGGTGACCAGTAGCTCCGCCATGACGACGTTCCGCTCCGAGTTACGGCCATGGAAGGACAAATCGGCGGCAGTGGTCGGCAGTTGTCCGCGCAATCCGACATCGCGGAAGGCCGCGTAACGGGCGACAGACAGGAACTTCACGTTTCCGCGCTTGGCGGCCTTCTCTGCTGCACGGTTGTTGCGGACTCGCACCTGCTGTCCGGAGCCGGTGCGCCGTGAGCTCTCGTAGTACTTGAACGGCGTCCGCTCGATCAGGGCCTCGTCCACGGCCCATGTGTAGAACTTGTCCAAGGCGGCGACGCCCCGGTTCCAGGTCGAGGCTGAGAGAACCTGTGTCGGGTCGGGAGAGACCCGCCGGGCCCGGTGGAAGGCCGTCACGTCGTCACGGTCGGCTTGCCAGACGGTCTTGCCGCGATGTTCGTGGAGGAACCGCCCCCACGTCAGCAGATCGAAGCGTACGCCCGCCACGAGTTCACCGACCTCACCCCGAGGGTGGGCAAGGACCACAGGAAGCGGTTCAGGTGTACGTCGTAGCTGCCGTCATCACTGAGGACGAACGGCGCACCGGCATGCAGCCCGTGCTTTTCCAGTGCTCTCTGTGCATTGGTGACTCCGGCCGCTTCCAACGCTCCCGGGTCGGTGAAGAAGATCTCCATCTGATCGCACCCCCTGGCCGATCAACGACGAGGGAGACCGTGAGACACGGTCGTGCGTGGATAAGGCGTTCGATCTCAGCCTGCTCGCCGCCGAGTTGGGGCGGCACGGGCTGCGCCCGCTGAGCGAGCGGCTGGAGGGCGCGGAGACGGGCCCGGTGGTGGATCCGTACACGATAGACCGCGCCGTCGACCGCTATCGCAAGGGCAAGCGCACGCTGGAGGCCGTCTGCGGGGAGTACGGGGTGGTGCACGACCGCGCCCATGACGCCGGTGCGGACGCGCTGGCGGCGGTGCGGGTCGCCCGCGCGCTGGCCGAGCGCCACCGCGAGGTCGCCGGGCTCGAGCTGTGGGATCTCCACCGCAAGCAGGTGGGGTGGTACGCGGGCTGGGCGGCCGACTTCCAGTCCTGGCTGCGCCGCAAGGGCACTCCCGACGCGGTCGTGGACGGCGGCTGGCCCCTGCGGGAGGCCGGCGCGGTGATGGGGTAGCGGTGATGGGGGTAGCGGGGTGGCGGCGCCTGCCCGGCGGGGAGGGGAAAGGCCCGCCGGACACCCGTAGCAGCGTGCCGCGGCGCGGCGTTGCTCCTGAGCCGGAGCCGTTCGTTCAGAACGTGTGCCAGCGCACCGTCGGGTCATCCTCCCGTAGGGAGGCGATTCGGCGGATGAATTCGGCGTGTGCCGCCGGGTTGGCCGGGGCGTGCTGGGCGACCCAGGCGCAGCTCGCGGTCTCCCGCGCGCCGCGCAGCACCTCGCAGCCGGGCCACTCGCGGACGTCCCAGCCGTACTCCGCCGCGAACGCGTCGTACGCCTCCGCCCCGAGCCCATAGCGGTCCCGGGACAGCGCCATCACCACCAGATCGTGCTCGCGCAGATCGTGCGAGAAGGTCTCCAGGTCCACCAGCACCGGGCCGTCCGGGCCGATCTGCACATTGCGCGGCAGCGCGTCGCCGTGGATCGGGCCAGGGGTGAGCCGTGGGGTCAGTTCCTCGACGGCGGTCGCGAAGTCGTCCCGGCGGGCGCGCAGATACGCCGCGTCCGCCGGGTCGATCGCGTCCCCGGCCAGCCGCAGCCAGCGCTCGATCCCGCCCAGCAGATCGCGGCGCGGCAGCGGGAGCGGTGCCGGACCGGCGGGCGGATCGGCGGATGGACCGGCGGGTGGACCCGCGGGCGGGTCGGGCAGCGCGTGCACCATGCGCAGCAGCTCCGCGAGGTCGCGCGGCCCGGCGGGGCGTACGGGATCGGGAAGCCGCTGCCAGTACGTGACGAGGTGGCCCGCGAACGGAAGTGGCTGCTCGGGGCCGAAGCGCCGGTCGGGACGTACCGCGGGCAGACCCTCCCGGGCGAGCCAGTCGGCGATTCGCAGCTCCCGGACGGCCCGGTCCCACACCTCCAGATCGCGGCTGATCCGGACCACCAGGGAGAGGCTGTCGACGGCGAAGACGGCGTTCTCGCCGAGGGCGAGCAGCCGGGCCTGCGCCGTACCGGCCCGGTAGGGCGGCAGCGCGGCCGAGAGCACCGCCCGCGCCCGTTCCTCCGTCAAGGCGACATCCGCCATCGCCACACCCCTCACTCCTCGTCGTCCCGCCCGCCCACGTCCCGGGCGGGCCCGGGCATCCCGGTCGGCCCGGTCGTTCCGGGCGTCCCAGCGGTCCCGGCCATCCCAGTCGTCCCAGTCGTCCTGGGCGTCCCAGTCGTCCCGGCCGTCCCGGTCGTCCCACAGTCCCCCCGCTCAAGTCTCGCATCGGCTGCCGCAGGTGAACCGCTTGACTGCACCGCCCGCCCTCCGCACGATGACGTGGGCTCTCCCACCGGACCGCCCTCCCACCGCGTCCGAAGGAGGCCCTGCCGTGATACCCGTGACCGCCGCCTCGGCGCGCTCGGACCAGGGCTCGGCCTCGCCCCGGTCCGGCGCCGCCCGCGTCAAGGGCCCGGGCCGCGCGGCGAGCGGCCACCGGGCGTGGTTCCTGGTGCTGCCCGCGCTGATCCCGATCCTGCTGCTCAGCGTCGGCCCGCTGCTCTACGGCATCGTGCTCGCCTTCACCGACTCCCAGGCGGGCCGCACCGACCCCACCCAGTGGATCGGGCTGCTCAACTTCCAGGACCTGCTGCGCGACACCCTCTTCTGGGAGTCCTTCCGGATCGGCCTGGTGTGGGCGGTCGCCGTCTCCGTACCGCAGTTCCTGCTCGCGCTCGGTCTCGCCCTGCTGCTCAATCAGAACTTACGGTTCCGCTGGCTGTCGCGGGCGCTCGCGATCGTTCCCTGGGCGATGCCGGAGGTCGTGGTCGGCATCATGTGGCGGCTGGTCTACCACCCCGACGCGGGGCTGCTCAACGAGACCCTCGGCATCCACCGCGACTGGCTCGGCAGCCTGTCCACCGCCCTGCCCGCCGTCGTCGTGGTCGGCATCTGGGCACGGCTTCCGCAGGTCACGGTCACCCTGCTGGCCGGTCTCTCCAACGTGCCGCGCGAACTGCACGAGGCCGCGGCCATGGACGGCGCCGGTGCCTGGCGCCGTTTCCGCACCGTCACCTGGCCCGCCATCAGGCCCATCGCCCTCGCCATCAGCGCCCTCAGCTTCATCTGGAACGTCAACTCCTTCGCCCTGGTCTACGTCCTGACGGGCGGCGGGCCCGGCGGCCGCACCCGGCTGCCGATGCTCTTCGCCTATGAAGAAGCTTTCCGCTACGGCCAGTTCGGCTATGCGGCGGCGATGGGCTGTGTGCTGGTGGCGGTGGTCTCCATCCTGCTGGCCGTCCATCTCGTCGCCCGGCTGAAGGGAGACGACGACGCATGAGCCCCCGCCCCACCGCCAGGAGTCTCCGCCCCGGCGCGGTGCGCCGCCGCCCCACCGCCAGGAGTCTCCACCCCAGCCCCGTGCGCCGCCGCCCCACCGCCCGGCGCCGCGCGGCCCGCACCGGCCAGTACCTCGCCCTCCTCGGCTATCTGGTCTTCCTCGCCTTCCCCCTGCTGTGGCTGGTCTCCACCGCCTTCAAACCGCCGCGTGAGCTGGCGAGCCTCCACCCCGGCTGGATCCCCGACCACCCCACCCTCGACAACTTCCGCCAGGCGTTCGACGAGCAGCCGCTGCTGCGGTCCGCCGGGAACAGCCTGATCGCCTCCCTCGCCGCCGCGGCCATCACCGTCGTCATCGCCACCCCGATGGCCTATGTGATGGCCCGGCACCACCGCTCCCCGCTGTCCCGGGCGGCCACCGGCTGGATCGTGGTCAGCCAGGCGTTCCCCTTCGTCCTGGTGATCATCCCGCTGTTCCTGGTGCTCAAGGAGGTCCGCCTGATCGACTCCCTCTCCGGGCTGATCATGGTGTACGTGGTGTGGTCCCTGCCGTTCGCCCTGTGGATGCTGGCCGGGTACGCCCGGGCCGTACCGCGTGAGCTGGAGGAGGCCGCGGCCGTGGACGGCGCGAGCAGGGCGCGGACGCTGATCTCGGTCACCATGCCGCTGCTGGCCCCCGGCATCGTGGCCACCGCCCTCTTCGCCTTCATCACCGCCTGGAACGAGTTCTTCTTCGCGCTCGTCCTGCTCAAGTCCCCGCAGAAACAGACGATGCCGGTCATCCTCACCCACTTCATCGGCACCGAGGGCGTCGCCGACCTCGGCCCGCTCGCCGCCGCCTCACTGCTGGCGACGCTGCCCTCGCTCGTGCTGTTCGCGGTCATCCAGCGCCGGATCACCAGCGGCACCCTGGCCGGGGCGGTGAAGCACTGATGCGCCGCCGAACGCTGCTGGCCGCGTCCGCCGCCGGAACGCTGTCCGCCGCCGGGCCCCTGCTCTCCGCCTGCGTGCCCGGACGGCGGCGGGCGGCGGACGGCCGGATCACCCTCCGCTTCCAGTCCCTTGCCTGGCAGCAGGAATCCATCGAGGCCAACAAGCAGCTCGTGGCCGAATGGAACGCGGCCCATCCCGACATCCGGGTCGACTACGTCCAGGGCAGTTGGGACAGCGTCCACGACCAACTGCTCACCTCCTTCGAGGGCGGCGAGGCGCCCGACATCATCCACGACGCCACCGACGACCTCGCCGACTTCGCCTACGGCGGCTATCTCGCCGATCTCACCGACCTGCTGCCCCAGCGGCTCAAGGACGAGATCCCGCCCCGGACCTGGCAGACCGCCACCTTCGCCGGCGGCATCCACGGTGTGCCGTTCCTCCAGGAGCCGCGCGTGCTCATCGCCAACCGCGCCCTGCTGGAGCGGTCCCGGGTGCGGATCCCCACCCCCGAACGGCCCTGGAGCTGGGCCGAGTTCGAGGCCGCCGCAGGGGAGCTGACCGGCGACGGGACGTACGGCGTGGCCTGGCCGCTCAAGGAGCCCGTCTCCGCGACCCTCAACCTCTCCCTCTCCACCGGCGGCAAGGTCTTCCACCGGGGCGCGGACGGCAAGGTCACCGTCCGGTTCGACGCCGCCGACCAGCGGGTGCCGCGCGTCATCCACGACCAGTTGGGCGGCGACCGCAGCGCTGCGCGGACCACCCTCGGCATGGGTGGCTCCGACACCCTCCCCGGCTTCTTCGGCGGGAAGTACGCGATGGTGCCCCTCGGCTTCTCCTACCGTCAGCAGATCGTGCAGCAGGCGCCCAAGGGCTTCGCCTGGACCGTACTGCCGTCCCCGGCCGGGCCCGGCGGCGACCAGCGGCAGGGGGTCAGCCCCCAGACGCTGTCCATCGCCGCCGACAGCCCGTACCAGCGGGAGGCGGCCCGCTTCATCGACTTCTTCCTGCGCCCACCGCATATGGTGCGGCTCGCCCGTGGCGACTGGATGCTCCCCACGGGCCTGACCGCGCTGCGCGACCCCGCCCTGCACACCCGCCGGCACGGCTGGGCCACCGGCGCCGCCCTGGCCGGACGGCTGCGCCCGGCGCCCGCCCAGTCCGTGCGCGGCTATCCGGAGTGGAAGGACAAGGTGGCCACCCCGGCGCTCCAGGAGTACTACAGCGGGGCGATCGGGATGGCGGAGCTACGGAAGCGGCTGGTCGAGGACGGCAATCTGGTGCTCGCCCGCTACCAGCGATAGGAGCCGCCGCCGGCGGTAGGACGCGAGGGCCGGCAGGTTGGCCATGGGGCCCCTTCCGCGCGGAGGAATGGGCCCTGTCCGTCGTCAAGCGATCATTCGCCGACAGGCGTGCCCTGCACCCCGGCTCGGTGTGCCAAGCCGTCCAGGATGAGGGTCAGGCCCGCCTCGAACGCCGAATCGTGATCGATCGGCGGCATATCGGCCGGTAGATCCGTGCTGCCGCCGGGGCCGGTGTCCGCCTGTTCTTCCAGGACGCTGCCGACTGTGAAGCGACTGGCGGCCAGCATCGCCATTTGCGCGTCCCTCTCGGGCACGCCGGAAGCGACGAGGAAGCCCATCTTGCGGCGGATCCGATCGAGGTCGCCGGTGGGGGTGCTGCCGGCGTGGAGCCGTGCGCCGTCCCGGCGCATCAGCAGGGTCCGTCTGAAGCTGCGGGTGTTGTCCAGGAACCAGGCGCGCCAATCGTCGTCGGGCGTCGGCAGCGGTGCCGTCGCATGGGGCGCCATCGCCGCCTCCGCCATGGCCGCGAGCAGCTCCCTCTTGGTGCGGAAATACCAGTAGAGCGACGGCTGCTCGACGCCCAGTCGCTTCGCCAGCCGCCTCGTACTGACGGCGTCCAGGCCGACCTCGTCGAGCAGTCCGAGCGCCTCGGCGATGACGGTCTCACGGTTCATCTTGGTCACGTTGACAATCTATCGCTGATAGATGACGCTGGAAAAGAATCATTCACCGATAGATTTTAGGGCGTGGGCATGACAGCAAGTTCGGAAGCGCGCTCCCTGCGGGTCCTCGTCGCCGGTGGCGGGGTCGCGGGTCAGGCTCTGGCCTTCTGGCTCGTCCGGGGCGGCCACCAGGTGACCGTCGTCGAGCGCTTCCCGGCGCTGCGGGCCACCGGGGCCCAGGTCGACCTCCGGGGGCAGGGCATCGAGGCCGTCGAGCGGATGGGGCTTCTCGACGCCGTCCGCGGCAAGCTCGTGGACGAGGCCGGCGTCGCGTTCATCGACGGCCGCGGCAAGGCCAGGGCGACGATCATGGCCAATACCTCCGGGCGGGGCCGCCAGTCCCTCACCTCCGAGTACGAGATCATGCGCGGTGACCTGGTGCGCATCCTGAACGACGCGACGAAGGACGACACCGAATACGTCTTCGGCAAGAGCGTGGACGGCTTCGAGCAGGACGCACACAGGGTCGTCGCGCACTTCTCCGACGGGTCCTCCGCCGAATTCGACCTCCTGGTCGGCGCGGACGGGCAGGGATCACGCATCCGGCGGGCGATCCTCCCCGAGGGTTTCGACCCGTACTGGCGTGTCGGTGTCCACATGGCCTACTGGTTCGTCCCGCGCATCGCCTCCGACAGCAACATCCGGGACACCTGCATGGTCCCGGGTGGCCGCCAGATCATGCGTCGCAGCCACAACCCGACCGAGACCCAGGCGTACTTCGTGATGCGGGAGGAGTCCGAGGAAGCCTCGGCAATCCACCGCGCGCCCGTCGAGCGCCGGCAGGAGTTCTGGGCCGGCAGGTTCCGCGACGCCGGGTGGCAGACCGAACGCTTCATCGAGGGCATGAAGACGAGCCCGTTCTTCTACTCCCAGGAGGTCGTCCAGGTGCGCACCGACACCTGGTCCAGGGGCCGTGTGGTCCTGGCCGGCGACGCCGCGCACTGCGCCTCCCCCTACAGCGGTATGGGCATCTCCGGCGGCCTGGTCGGCGCCTACGTCCTGGCCGGTGAAATCAACCGGCACCCGGGCGACCTGCCGACCGCACTGGCGAACTACAACAGCGTGCTGCGGCCCTTCGTCAACGAGATCCAGGGCGAAGTGAATCCGCGCCTTCTTCGCCTGGGCATGCCGATGACCCAGCGTGCGATCGATGCCTTCCAGGCCACCACCGCACTGGCCTGCTTCCTCCGCCTCCCCGACCTCGCCGCGCGCTTTTCGAAGGGGGACCGCGGCGGCAACTGGCGGCTCCCCGAGAACCCGGCTCGGATCAACGCCGTCTGAAGGACCAGGGCGGCGGGAACCGGCAGGCCGACACCGCCCACCGCCTGCTGCCGGCCTGACGGCCCGGCCTCACTTCAGATGTCGGGTGAACGGCCTCCAGCGCCCGGCGCCCGGCGCAGGCCGGCGCGGGCCTGCTCGGCGTCGGCGGATGCCCACGGTCATGTCCAGGCTCAGCCCGGCCGGCACGTCTCGCCGTCCGGCGCACCTGGCCGTGCCATGGACCCGGTCCCCCCAGCAGACCGTTACCCCTCGGCAAAGGTTGCCCTTGCCCGATCTTGTCTCTTCTCTTAACGGCGTCTTACCTTCAGGTGAACTCCTTTCGAACGCCAGAGAGATTGCTCATGCCCCGAGACATACCGCCGCTCGCCGAGGTCCGCCGGATCACCGAGAAGAAGCGAGACGCGTGGTGGACCGTCATGCTCGTGGACCCGGTGGCCACACCGCTGGTCCGCTGGATCGCCAGGCACACCCGGGCCACCCCCAACCAGCTCACCTGGGGTGCGTTCCTGGTGGGCCTCGGCTCCGCCGCGTGCTTCGCTCAGGGCGACTGGAGATGGCTGCTTCTCGGGGCCGTGCTCTACCACGTGAGCTTCATCTTCGACTGCATGGACGGCAAGCTGGCCCGGCTGACCGGCACCGGCTCGGTCTTCGGGGCCTGGCTGGACTTCGTCTTCGACCGGATCCGGGTGCTGGTCTGCTCGGTCGCCCTGATGGGCGGCCAGTACGCGCGCACCGACGACGTCCTGTATCTGTGGCTGGCGCTGGCCGTCGCGTCCCTGGACTCGCTGCGCTACATCGACTCGCTGGAGATCTTCAAGATCCGGCATGGGATGCGCAAGCAGATCAAGGCCCGGATGCGGGCGGCCCGCAAGGCCGAGAACCAGGCCGAGCTGGCCTTCATGGAGGACCTGCTGCGGGAGAACCCCGAGGCCGATCTGGAGACGGACCGCGACACGGTGGCTCCGTTGGAGCCGGTGGCGCCCCTGGAGACCACGGCGGCTGACACGGCTCCCTTGGAGACCGCGGTGGCTGACACGGCACCCCCGGAGGCGACGGCACCCTTGGAGGCGACGGCGCCCCTGGAGGCGACGGTGGCCCAGCGCGGCCGCCCCGCCGTCGTCGATCTGCACCAGGAGTTCCGGCGCCGCTTCCCGTGGTGGGTCCGGTGCCGGAACTTCCTGCTGCGCCACCGCATCCGCGCTCATCTCATCAGCGGCATCGAGTTCCAGATGGGCGTGTTCATCATCGGCCCGGCCATCGACGCGGTGGTGGCGACGACCGTCGTATCGGGTGCGCTGCTGCTCGTCTTCGAGCTGGCCATCATCTACAAGTTGCTGTTGTCCACCCGGGACTTCACCCGCACCATCGACTCCTTCGAGACGCCCGATCGCGTTCCGGCCACCACCTCGGTCAACTCCTGAGCGAGGACCAGCCACTGCTCCGGCGCCACGTATGCCACCACCACGTCCCGCTCCAACCCGGCCGCCCGGAACGCCCGGTCGAGTGCGCGGGCGGGGCAGAACCGGCGCAGTGACGCGTGGAGCGAGCCACCGAGCCCGGTGAAGCCCAGTTCGACCAGTTCCGTGTAGGCGGACCGGGCCGCCGGGTCGGTGAGCAGCGGGCATGGCCGCCGGGTCAGCCGCAGGATCCCGCCGTCGACCGCGGGCACCGGCCGGAAGGCGGCGCGCGCCACCCGCCCGCACAGCCGCCACTCGACCTCCGGCCAGGACCGTACGGTCAGCAGGGACCAGCGGCCGTAGTCCCCGGTGCGCTTGCGGGCGTACTCCGCCTGTGTGAGCAGCGTCGCGGAAGTCAGACGGGGCATCGCCCGCAGCGCCCAGGCCACGATCTCGGCGGTACGGGCGTAGGGCACATTGCCGACCAGGGCGAACGGCTCACTCGGCGGCGCGGCGGTCAGGAAGTCCTGATGCACCACCCGGACCCGCGGATACCGGGCGAGCCGCTCCCGCAGCCCCGGGATCAGATGCCGGTCGATCTCATAGCTGATCAGCTCACGGCAGCGCGGTGCCAGTGCCTCGGTGAGCACCCCCTTGCCCGCGCCGACCTCCACCAGGAGATCGCCGGGCCCGGGGCGGGCGGCGCGTACGACGCGGGCGACGGCGCCCGGGTCGATGAGGAAGTTCTGCCCGTACGCGCGCCTCGCGCGGTCGCGTTCGGTGCGGCGGGGGACAGGGGGTTGGTGTCGATTGCGGGCCACGGCCACGGTCCTTTCGGAGCCGGGCGGGCGGCAGCAGCGCGGAACGGGCCCTGCCGCCCGTCCCGGAACGAGTGATTCCTGGACTGGCGGGGGCCCTGGCCGGGGGCGCGTGGGGGTAAGGGATCGGCTCACCGCGAGGAGTCGGCTCACTGCGAGGAGTCGGCTCACCGCGAGGAATCGGCTCACGGGGAGGAATCGGCTCACCGCGAGAGACGATCGGAAACCGGGCGAGTCAGCGGATCGGGCCGCTCACAGACTCATGGAGACACCGGGCGCGTCCGGGCCGGCCAGGGCACCGGGGCCGCGCCGCGGGCGGCGGGTGAGCAAAGGCGAGAAGCGCGCACACGCCACCCGGGCACAGCCGCGGGTGTTGACGCGGGTGAACACGCCGATGCCGGGACTTCCGCCCATCGGTCGCTCCCCCCGTGCGCGCGTACGCGAACGTCGCGTATGCGGATCTCCGCCGTATCCCCGCACCGTAAGGACCGGGTACGCCCAGCCGCAACGCCTTTTCCGCTCCCGACTCCTCAAGACGCCGAACCGGCCACACGGTCCGAGGACCATGTGACCGGTTGCGCGGTTGCGCGGTTGTGCGGTTGCGCGAGCGCCTGGAGCGGTCAGACCCTGGCGTGCCGGGGCCGGTCGTCCGCGCCCGCCCTCGCGTGGGCACCTACCAGGACGGTGGGCCGCTGGGCCGGGGCGGGCTCGTCGTGGGCGAGGTCCGGGAGCCACCGCAGCCACTTCGGCAGGTACCAGTTGCGCTCGCCCAGCAGCAGCATCGCGGCCGGGAGGAGCACTCCCCGGATGACGGTGGCGTCGATGAGGACCGCGGCCGCGAGGCCCACGCCCATCTGCTTCATGGACTGCATCGACAGCGTGCCGAAGATGGAGAACACCGCGACCATGATGACGGCGGCGCTGGTGACCACGCCCGCCGTGGTCACGACACCGTGCACCACCGCGTCCTTGGTGTTGCGCCCGGCCAGGCGCGCCTCGCGGATCCGGGAGACCACGAAGACGTGGTAGTCCATGCTCAGCCCGAACAGGATCACGAAGAGGAACAGCGGCAGCCACGAGACGATCGCGCCCACGCCCTCCGCGCCCACCAGCCCCGCGCCCCAGCCGTGCTGGAAGACCGCGGTGAGGATGCCGTACGCGGCGCCCACCGACAGCAGGTTGAGCACGATGGAGGTCACCGCGATGGTGAGCGACCGGAAGGACATCAGCATCAGCAGGAAGGCGAAGACCACCACGAAGGCGAAGACCGGGGGGACGGCCGAGCCGAGCTTGTCGTTGAAGTCCTTGGAGGAGGCGGTCGAACCGCCGATGGGGGCGTCCAGCCCGTCCACCGCGCCGAGCGTCGCCGGGCGCACCTCGTCCCGCAGTACGTTCAGGCTCTTCTCGGCCTTGCCCTCGTCCGAGCCGCCGATCAGCGGGACCTCCACCACGGCCACGTTCTGCTCCCGGTGGACGGTCACCTCGACCGGGCCCTTGGAGGCGCCTTTCGCCACGGCCTCGGTACGGAACCGGGCCAGGGCGTCGCGTACCGGAGCCGCGTCGATGTCGTCCGCCTTCACCACGACCTTGGCCGGGTCGGATCCGCCCGGGAACGCCTCGTCGATGTGGTTGTACGCGGTGACGACCGGCAGCCGGTCGCCGAACTCCTGGTCCAGGGTGAGGTTCGCGGTGTTCATCCCCAAGGCGGGGACGGCCAGCGCGATCAGCGCGCCACTGGCGAGGGCCAGCGACAGCTTGGGGCGGCGCAGCACCGGGCCGAGGACGGCGCGCCAGACCCGGCTCTCGCCGCCGCCGCGCCGCTTGGCGCGGGCCAGGAACGGTATCCGGCCCTTCTCCACCCGCTCACCGAGCAGCGAGAGCAGCGCGGGCAGCACCGTCACCGAGCCGACCATCGCCACCGCCACCACCATCAAGGTGGCGAGCCCCATCGCCTTGAACTCGGCGATCCCGGTGAAGAGCATGCCCGCCATCGCCACGATCACCGTGACACCGGAGACCAGGACGGCGCGGCCGGAGGTGGCCGCCGCGATCCGCAGCGCGCTCTGCGCGTCCCGTCCGGCGGCGCGCTCCTCACGCTCCCGGCGCAGGTAGAACAGGCAGTAGTCGACGCCGACGGCCAGCCCCACCAGCAGCATCACGGAGTTGGCGGTGTCGCTCATATGCACCCAGTGGCTGACCACGGCCACCAGACCGGTGGTGGCCAGAAACGCCGTCATCGCGAGCACGACCGGCAGCAGGGCGGCCACCAGCGCACCGAAGACGATCAGCAGAATCCCCAGGGCCACCGGCAGCGCGGAGAACTCGGCCTGGGTGAAGTCGTCGCCGAACGCGTCGTCGAACGCCTTCTGGCCGCTGGCGTCGCCGAACTCCTCGATCCGCAGGTCCTGGTGGCGGTCCTTGGCCTTGTCCACCGCGTCCAGGACCGGCTGGATGTGCTCGGACGCCTTCTCCGGGTCGCCGCGCATCTCGAACTGCACCAGCGCGGAGCGCCGGTCGGCGGAGATGGTCTTCGTCTCGTACGGGGAGCGGAGGGCGGTCACCTGGCCGGTGTCCCGTACGCCGCCGATGACCGCGTCGACCGCCTTGTGGAAGGCCGGGTCGTTCGCGGTGAGTCCGCCGCCCTTCGCCTGGATCAGGACGGTTTCCCCGGCCGCGGAGTCAATGCCCGCCTCGTCGAGAATCGTCGAGACGCGCCCGGACTCGCCGGGAACCTGCTCGCTGTCCGTCACATCCACCCGGCCGGTCATCGAGCCGACGGCCAGGGCGAGGATGACCAGCAGCACCCAGCCCCCGACCGCCGCCCATCGGTGACGGGCGCTCCAACTGCCCGCGCGAGCGGCTATCCCGCGCGGCCTCTCCAAGCGGCCTGTGTCCGCCACGACATCCCCTTATGCCCTGGTGGCGGAACGTCCCCGCCACTCATGGATGACGCTAGGCCGGGGCGGCGGGCCGACCCATCCTGCTGACCGGTGAACCCTCCGGTGGTTCCCTCCATCCGAAGAAGGGGGGACAGCCCTACCCTCCCTGATCCAAGCCCCTTACACCTAAAGCGCGTTGACCTTGAGGTCGGAAAGCGGTCGAAGTGCAGAACGTTGCCTATGTCACACATCCGTGGGGATCTTGAATTGACCCGTACTCATCAGTCAGGGTTTTGTCAGAACCGGAGTGGCCCCAACACACTCCGGATCTGCCGCATTTACGGGATCGGACGCGATCCGGGTGCGGATTACCCCCCCACAACCGCACGAGGAGGAACCCTCGTCATGGCAGTTCACAAGCAGCGCAACGCGCGTCGACTCGGCCTCGCCGTAGCCGCCGCGACCGCCGTCACCGCCGGTGTCTTCGTGGCCGTTCCGGCCGGGGCCACCACCGCGAAGCCCGCCGAGGGCACCGTCTACGGCACCCAGTCGAAGAGCGCGGTGGACGGCAGCTACATCGTCATGCTCAAGGGCGGAAAGACCGTCAAGGCCGCCGCCGAGGGCAAGGACCTCGCCGAGCAGTACGGCGGCAAGCTGAGCCGCACCTACGACTCCGCCATCAACGGCTTCTCGGCCAGCGGGCTGAGCGACACCGAGGCCAAGCGGCTGGCCGCCGACCCGTCGGTCGCCAAGGTGGTCCAGAACCACCGCTACACGATCAAGGGCACCCAGGAGAACCCGCCGTCGTGGGGCCTGGACCGGATCGACCAGGAGGACACCGAGGGCGACAAGGCGTACAACTACCCGGACAGCGCGGGTGAGGGCGTCACCGCCTACGTCATCGACACCGGTGTCCGCACCAGCCACAAGGACTTCGGCGGCCGGGCCACGTCCGGCTTCGACGCGGTCGACAACGACGACAGCGCCGACGACGGCAACGGCCACGGCACCCA
>NZ_JAHLEM010000800.1 GCF_018883605.1 Streptomyces niphimycinicus
CCCCGAGACCCCCGAGACCCCCGAGACCCCCGAGACCTCCGCGACCCGCGAGCCCGCCGCCCTGCCGCAGCGGTCGACGCGGCGCGTATGGCTGGCCGGGCTCGCGGCCGCGCTGCTGTGCGCCGGGGTCGTGAGCTTCTACGCCTCCGCCAGCCCCGACGGGCTGGAGAAGGTCGCCCATGACAAGGGGATCGACGCGAAGGCGGAGGACCACGCCGCCAAGGACTCCCCGCTCGCCGACTACGGCGTCAGGGACATCTCCGACGCCCGGCTCTCCGGCGGGCTCGCCGGGGTGATCGGGGTGGGGGCCACGCTCGCCGTCGGCTCCGGGGTCTTCATCGTCGTACGGCGGCGCCGGGCGACGGCCGAGAGCGAGCGGGGCTGACGGTGGGCGCGGGACATGCGCACAAGCTCTACCGGGAGGGCCGGTCGCCCGTCCACGCCCTCCCCCCGCACTGCAAGATCGCGGCAGTCTTCTGCTTCGTCCTGGTCGTCGTCTCCACGCCCCGCGAGGCCGTCTGGGCCTTCGGGGCGTACGCGCTGCTGCTGGCCGCAGTGGCGGCGGCGGCCCGGATACCGGCCGGGTATCTGCTGCGGCGGCTGCTGATCGAGATCCCGTTCGTGGCCTTCGCCGTGCTGATGCCGTTCATCGCGGAGGGCCCGCGGGTGGCGGTGCTGGGGATGTCGCTCAGCGAGTCCGGGCTGTGGAGCGCCTGGAACATCCTCGCCAAGGGCACCCTCGGCGTCGCCGCCTCCGTCCTCCTGGCCTCCACGACCGAGCTGCGCGCCCTGCTGCTGGGGCTCCAGCGGCTGCGGATGCCCTCGCTGCTGGTCCAGATCGCCTCGTTCATGATCCGCTACGGGGATGTCATCTCCGATGAGATGCGCCGGATGCGGATCGCCCGCCAGTCACGCGGGTTCGAGGCGCGCGGGGTGCGCCACTGGGGGGTGCTCGCCTCCTCGGCCGGGGCCCTGTTCATCCGCTCCTACGAACGGGGCGAACGGGTCCACCTGGCGATGGTCAGCCGGGGCTATACGGGCACCATGCCGGTGATCGACGATGTGACGGCGTCCCGTGCCCAGTGGATGCACGCCGCCGCCCTCCCGCTGACCGCGCTCGCGGTCTGCCTGACCGGATGGATGCTCCCTTGACCGACCCCGCCACCACCCCGCCGTCCCTCCAGGTGGCCGGTCTGGCCTATGCGTACCCCGACGGCCATCAGGCCCTCTTCGGCGTCGATCTGACCGTGGCCCGCGGTGAGCGGGTCGCGCTGCTCGGCCCCAACGGCGCGGGCAAGACCACGCTCGTACTGCACCTCAACGGCATCCTTACGGCGGGCGCCGGGACCGTCACGGTCGCTGGCCTGCCCGTGGCCAAGGCGCATCTGGCCGAGATCCGCCGCCGGGTGGGCATCGTCTTCCAGGACCCGGACGACCAGCTCTTCATGCCGACCGTGCGCGAGGACGTGGCCTTCGGCCCGGCCGCGGCCGGACTGCGCGGCCCGGAGCTGGAGGAGCGGGTGCGCCACGCCCTGGAGCGGGTCGGGATGGCGGAGTTCGCCGACCGGCCGCCCCATCACCTCTCCTTCGGGCAGCGGCGGCGGGTGGCCGTGGCGACCGTGCTGGCCATGGAGCCGGAGATCCTGGTCCTGGACGAGCCCTCGTCCAACCTCGACCCGGCCTCGCGCCGCGAACTCGCCGACATCCTGCGGTCCCTGGAGGTGACCGTGCTGATGGTCACCCACGATCTGCCGTACGCGCTGGAACTGTGCCCGCGCTCGGTGGTGCTCAGCGGCGGGGTGATCGCGGCGGACGGCGGGACGCAGGAGCTGCTGTGCGACGAGGAGCTGATGCGTGAGCACCGGCTGGAGCTCCCCTTCGGCTTCGACCCCCGCTCGGTGACGGCGCCGGTGAGGTGACGGGGCCGGTGAGGTGACGGGGCGGTCCGCCCACCCGCGCGCGGACGCGGCGTGCAGACGGCCGTCTCAGGTACGCCGGAAGCGGTGGGCGGCGTTCTCCTCCCGGTGGCGGGGACACTGGCAGGGCGGCCACGCCTGCCCCAACGCGTAGGGGTTGACGTCCTCCCCGACCAGCACGGCCACCAACGCGCGCCGCGCGGTCACCATCCCGTCGCGCGCGATCGTGTAGACACGCATCGTCATCCTCGGCCCCTCGCCCCCGCTCCGGGCCTTGTGGGCGTTCACCGGCCCTCCCTCTCGACCGGGGCCAGGAGCTGGAGCACGCTGCGTAGGCTGCGCTTCACCGCGCCGAGGTGGTAGGACAGTTCCTCCGGCGGGGCGGTGGCCAGGTCGAGGGCTTCCGCCCCCGCGAGGGTCTGTCCGGCCACGATCACGACGGCCTGTTCGAGGCCGTCGCGGGTGGGCTTCCCGGCCGCGATACACGCGGGGCACAGGCCCGAACGCGGCTCGGCGGGGTTACGGGGCCCGAAGGTGCCGGGGGTGGCGCACAGGACGCAGCCGGGGGCCGGGGCGGGCGCGGCATGGCCGGTGGCGGTCACCGGATTACCACCATCCCGTGCGGAGCACAGATCAACTCCACCCGGGGGACGCTCTTCGACCGCTCTCGCTGCCGCCGCTCATCGGCCACCGCGTAGGGACGCACCAGGGCGGGCAGCTCGCTGCCCCGTGGCAGGCGGGGAACGGTGTGCAGTTCCAGGGTCGGCGAGTCGGGGCAAGGGCGCGGGGGCACCGGTCCGGGCCCACCGGCCGGGACGACCACGGCTCCCGCCACGGGCCGGGAAGGCGTCGGATACGACGCGGGGAGGTTCCGGACGGCACGGTGACGGCCGGGCGGCCGTAAGGCCAGAACTGCCCTCACCCATACGAGTGCGCACCGGATAAGGTCGTGCATGCGATCAGCTCCTCGAAAGCTGGTGGCCACGCCCCGGGGCCGGTAGCACGGTCGCCGGGGTCAGACGTTGCTCAGACCGTGTGACCGGTCATCACTCTTTGTACGCAAAGCATTGCCCTCTGGTGCCACAATCAGAGGGCGGTGGCGTTGACTTCGCGGCTTGTCAATGGAGGGTGGGCACATGGGTGCAGCGGAGAAACTCGATCCGTCGTCGTCTGTGCTGGCGTTTGCCGCCTGCGAGTTACGTCGGGCACGTGAGGAAGCCGGTATGACCCAGCGTGCTCTGGCGAAGTCCGTGTTCGTGACTCCGTCGCTTTTGGCGAAGCTGGAGGCAGCGCAGCGGGTCCCGTCCGGAGAGTTCGCGGCTCGTGTCGATGAGGTGCTGAACACAGGGGGGTTGTTCGGCCGTCTCTGGCCGCTGATTATGAAGTACGCGTATCCCTCGTGGTTCCGGCCCTACGTTGAGCTTGAGGCGCAAGCCCAGATCATTCGGTCGTTCGAATTACGCGTGATTCCTGGCCTGTTGCAGACCGAGGACTATGCGCGGGCCGCGTTGGAAGCCGGACGCCTGAGCAACGTCGACGACCTGCTAGCGGCGCGGCTGACACGGCAAGACATCCTGACGCGGGAGAACCCGCCTGAGCTGTGGATCATCCTTGATGAGAACGTACTTCGTCGCCCTGCCGGGGTACCCCGCGTGATGCATGACCAGTTGGCCCGGGTCATTGAGGCATCCGAGACTCCGACCACCGTTGTCCAGGTGGTCCCCTACTCCGCCGGACCGCACGCGGGTGTCGGCTCGTTCCACGTTCTGACCCTTGAGGAAGGCCCCGAAGTCGTCTTTGCGGACGGGTTCGCTCAAGGCCAGCTACTGCCCGATCCTGAGCATGTCAGGGCAGCCCTGCGCGCCTATGATCTGCTCAGGGCGCAGGCCCTGTCACCCGCAGCCTCAATCGACCTGCTCGCCACCACCATGAAGGAACTTCAACCATGATCCGCAACGCAAGCGCCCTGCCCGGTGTGGTGTGGCGCAAGAGTACGTATAGCGACAGCAACGGGGGCACATGCGTTGAGGTGGCTGACGGCATCCCTGCCGTCGTCCCCGTTCGCGACAGCAAGAACCCCAGGGGTCCGGCGTTGGTCTTCCCCCCGTCGTCCTGGGCATCGTTCATATCGGCTGTCAGGGGTGGAGAGTTCCACGGCGTCTGACGAACGCTGACGAGTCATCAGCTTCTGCGTCCCCTGACCGCTCGGCAGGGGACGTCGCGCTGCCCCGGTACGGCTTCGTACCGCATGGGGCCGCAAGGGAGGGGGCCGGGGCGCGCGGTATCGCCCCTCCGTCGCGCCGCCCCGCCGCACCCGCGGCCCCCTCGGGCCGTTACGCCTCCAGCGCCGCCAGGCTGGTCCGCACCGCGCGCACCAGCGCCTGCGCACGCGGATCCGCCGTGACACCGCGCCGCATACCGTTGGTGACGTAGGCAAAGCCGATGCGCGCCTCCGGGTCGGCGAAGGCGAGCGAGCCACCGCGCCCCGGGTGGCCGAAGGAGCCCGGCCCCAGCAGCGGGCAGGCGGGGCCGTGCAGCATGTAGCCGAGGCCGTATCGGGTGCCGACGACCAGGACCCGGTCCGGCCCCGCGGACTCCTCCGTACGGGCCATCGTGAGCGTCGCCGGGGCGAACAGCCTGCCTCCCGAGCGGGCCGTACGGGCCGAGGGCAGCGGGCCGATCAGCGCCGCGTAGAAGCGGGCCAGCGCCTCGGCGGTGGCCACCCCGCTCGAGGCGGGCAGCTCGGCGGCGAGATAGCCGGGGTCGTTCTCGTCCGGCACCGGGGTGATCGCCGCGAACGCCCGCCGGGTCAGCGACTCGGGGTCCCGATACGCCTCGGCGACCGACCGCTTGGGGCGCAGCCGCGGACCGTGGGCGGCGGGCGCGGCCAGGGCCTCCACCGCCGCGATCCGGCCGACCCGGCCCCGCTGTGCCTCGGGCAGCCCGAGCCACAGGTCGAGCCCCAGCGGGCGGGCGATCTCCTCGGCGATCCAGCGCCCGATGGTCCGCCCGGTGACCCGGCGCACCAGCTCGCCCACCAGCCAGCTATACGTATGAGCGTGGTAGCCGTGGGCCGTACCGGGCTCCCATACGGGGCGCTGGGCGGCGACGGCCCGCGGCCCGGATATGCCGTCGACGGCCTCGGCGGGGGTCAGCGGGGTGTCGAGCACGGGCACGCCGGTGCGGTGCGCGAGCAGATGCCGCACCAGCACCCGCTCCTTGCCGGCTTCCTTGAACTCCGGCCAGTAGGTGCTGACCCGGCCGTCCAGATCCAGTTGGCCGCGCTGATGCAGCAGCAGCGGCACGGCGGCGGCGACGCCCTTGGTGACCGACCGGACGACCTGGGCGGTGTCCTGGGTCCAGGGCTCGGGGCCGCCGCCGGAAGCCCCGGGGCCGCTCGCGCCGTCGTCGTCGGGGGCCTTCGTGTCGGGGGCCTCCGTGTCCGGGGCCCTCGTGTCCGGGGTCTTCGCGTCTGGGGTCTTCGCGCCGCCCCACAGATCGACGACCTTCTCGCCCTCCCGGTAGAGCACCATGGCCGCACCCCGCTCGCCATGCCGGGTGAAGTTCGCCGCGAAGGCGTCCCGGACCGGTTCGAAACCGTCGGCCACCGTGCCCTGGACGTCCACCACTGATCCGACTCCCGCCATGCCGACCCGCGCGTGTGTGCTGTGTTTCTTCTTATGGTGCAACGTCCCGCGGGTGAGGATCATGCCGGGGGCGGGCAGGATCACCGGCGGACACGTCACCGTGGGGCGGCCGCGGTCCGAGAGCCGACGAGAAGGGGCACACGGTGCGGAGATTCGAGGGCTACGCGGTCATGCTCACCGGCGCGGGACGCGGGATCGCGGAGGTCACCGCCCGCCGCTTCGCCGACGAGGGCGCCCGGGTGCTGATCACCGACCTGGACGGCGAACGGGCCGCCAAGGCCGCCGCGTCCATACGGGCCGACGGCGGCGAGGCCGAGTCGCTGGGCTGCGATGTGGCCGGGCGGGCGGACGCCGAAGCGGCCGTGGCGCACGCCGTAAGGAGCTTCGGAAGGCTGGACGTCCTGGTCAACAGCGCCCACTCATGCCACGTCGACCCCCCGCTGTTCGAGGACCAGTTGGACGACGAATGGCAGCAGGACATCGATGTCACCCTCGGCGGCGCCTTCCGCTGCTCCCGCGCCGCGCTGCCGCATCTGGCCGCCGCGGACGGCCGGGGCGCGATCGTCAACGTCGGCTCGGTCAACGGCCTCCAGGACTTCGGTAACCACGCCTACAGCGCAGCCAAGGCGGGCCTGGGCAGCCTCACCCGTACCCTGGCCGCCCACGCCGCCCGGCGGGGCGTCCGCGTCAACCTCGTGGCCCCCGGCACGATCCGCACCCCCGGCTGGGACGGCCGGGAGGACACCCTGCGCCGCGCCGCCGAGGTCTACCCGCTCGGCCGGGTCGGCGAACCCGCCGACATCGCCGCCGCCATCACCTTCCTCGCCTCATCCGACGCCGCCTGGATCACCGGCACCACCCTCCCCGTGGACGGCGGCATCACCACCACGAACGTGGCGGTGCGCAGGGCCTTCGGTCACTTGGAGACGCCCAGCGAGACATAGTCGTAGCCGCCCTCCCAGGAATCGCTCGTATAGACGTTGGTCAGCCGGGAGCCGCGCCAGATCACGCTCCTCTGGAACAGGAGGGGCAGATAGGCGGCGGAGTCGGAGATCCTCCGATTGATCTGCGCGTAGTCGCTCCCGGCCTTCGCCGGATCCTGTTCGGCGATCGCCGTGTCGAAGAGGTCGTCGACCGTGGGGTCGGCCATCTCCGCGACATTGAAGTTGCCGGTGGACTCGATGAAACGGCTGTCGGCGAGCGGCTGTAGGAAGTTCTGCCCGGTGAGGAAGTCGGCACCCCACCGGTACAGGACGATGCCGTATCCCTTTTTCTTCACCGTCGCGGGCGCGCTTATCGTATCGCTGAAATGGTTGGCGTCGATCTGATCGATCTCGGTGGTGATGCCGACTTTCCGCAGCGATGCCTGGAGCGACACGGCGACATCCACGTCGACGGGGCGATTGTTGCGCACCGCGATGGTGGTCCGGAATCCCTTGGACTCTCCGCACGCCTTCAGCTCGGCCTTCGCCTTGTCGGTGTCCGGCTTGCCCTTGCTCTTGACCGTCCCGTACGGGTCGTAGGAGGAGTCGGAGCCCCCGATGGCGGGCGGGAGCATATGGGGCGCGATATCGCCGGTCTGCGGACCGCCCGCGGCGGTCCGCACGTTCTCCCTGTCCGCCGCGTAGAGGACCGCCTTACGGCAGTGGACGTTGTCCAGGGGTTTGACGGAGCGGGGGAGGGCCGCGAACAGAAGTAACCCGTTGGACGGGCTGTCCAGCCGGGCGCTGAGGCCGGAACTGCTCGTGGCCTGGGTGAGGGCAGGTTTGGTGAGTCCGTAGGATTGCAGATCCAGGTCATAGGCGCCCGAGAACAGGGCTTTCGCGTTCGTCTGCTCGTCGCCGCGAATATTCACCGTGATCTGGTTGGGAAGGGCGGTGCGGATCGGATCGGACGACCGATTCCACTTGGTGTTACGGACCAGTTCCAGCGATGTGCCCGGCCGGTAAGGCCCGAATTTGTACGGCCCCGAGGAGAATGGCCTCTCCTGGTACTTGTCCTTGGTGTCCTTCGACTTCTTCACCGGTGATGCCGACGGTGTCGCCAGCATGCGCTCGAAGTCGCCGTTGGCCTTCGGCAGTTTGAAGACGATGGTCCTGGGGCCCGGGGTCTCGATGGCCGTCAGGCCGAGCTTGTCCTCGGACGTGTCCTTGTACGGCCCCTTGTAGGTGTGGCCGGGATCGAGCGCCTCCTGGATGAAGACCGGGCCACCGAAGATTTTGTCCTGGTCCCAGATCCGCTCGATGCCGTATTTGATGTCCTGTGGCGTGATCGGGGAGCCGTCCTCCCAGGTGATCCCCTTGCGCAGGGTGTAGGTGTACGTCCTGCCGCCGTCGGTCACCTCGGCCTTCTTCTCCGCGAGGTCCGGGACCAGTTCGGTGCCGTCCTTACCGGGCTTGGGGGCGTAGGTGACCAGTTGGCGGGCGTAGTAGCGCGAGAAGTTCCAAACGAAGCCCACATAGCTGCGCTGAGGGTCCCATGAATCCGCGTCGCTCTTGCTGATGAACTTCAGCGTTCCGCCCGGCTTGGTCGAGGCGTTGACGACGCCCCCCTTGGCGGCGACGTTGTACCCGGAGGTGGGCCCCGGCTTCGGGGTGCTGGACGACTTCGAGGTGTTGTGCCCGGAGTCGTCCTTGGCGGAGCCCTTCATCCACGACATCGCAAGCGGTATGCCCGCGGCCACCAGGGCCACGAAGAGCGCTCCCGCCAGCCCGTAGGTGACGGCGCGGCGGTGGCCCGGAGAGGCGCCGCCGGGGGCGGGGAGCGGGGCGGGCGACGGCAGGGCCATCGGCGACCAGGTGGGCATCGGCGGCACCGCGGGCAGCGGCACGGGCCCGGGGGCCGGGACGGCCGGTTCGTGGTCCGCGGGCGCCGCTCCCGGCTCGTACGGCGGCGTGGGTGTGCCCATGAACGTGGGCGGCGTCGGCTCGTGGTCGTACGGCGGGGGCGGCGGGCCGAAGCCGGGCGGTGC
>NZ_JAHLEM010000801.1 GCF_018883605.1 Streptomyces niphimycinicus
CCCGGTCGGCCAGCGGCCCGCCGACCAGGGCGGCGGCGAAGCTGGCCGCGGCCATCGCGATGAAGTAGCCGCCCGCCGCCCGGCCGCCGAGCCCCAGCAACTGGCTGACGTAGATCGAGGTGAACGGGAAGCACAGCCCGTTGCCCAGGCTGGAGAGCAGCAGTGCGCCCATGAGCAGGCCGAAGCGGCGCCCCAGGGGCGTGCGGGGCGCCGTCGCGCGCGGGGCCGTCACGAGGTGAGCGCGGCGCGCACCTTGAGCAGCTCCTCGGCCTTGCGCAGGTCGTACGGGGCCGGGAGGGAGAGCACCACATGGACGGCCCCGGCCTCGGCGAACTCCTCGACCAGCGGCAGTTGGTCCGGATTGACCATCACCGTGCGGGCCACCCGGCCCGGGTCCCGGCCGACCCGCTCGCACCACTGGTCCAGGACGCCGTTCAGCTCACGGAAGTCGGCGACCGGGTCCTCGGAGGCCCAGCCGTACCAGTTCCACCAGTCGGCCTCGCGGGCCACCAGCTCCAGGGTGCGCCGCCGCCCGGCGCCGCCGATCAGCAGCGGAAGCGGGCCCGCGGGGCCGGGGTTGAGCTTGGCCAGCCGCTCCTTGACGGCGGTGACGGACGCGGCGAAGGCGTCCATGCGCCCGGCCGGTCCGGGGAACGGCAGCCCGTACTCGGTGTGCTCGGCCTCGAACCAGCCCGCGCCCAGCCCCAGCACCAGCCGCCCGCCGCTGAGCTGGTCGACGGTGCGGGCCATGTCCGCCAGCAGATCCGGATTGCGGAACGCGGTACAGCTCACCAGCGGCCCGATGGTGGCCCGCTGGGTCTCGACCGCCATCGCGGACAGCAGCGACCAGCACTCGTAGTGGCGCCCGGCGGGGTCGCCGGTGTGCGGCAGGAAGTGGTCCCAGGTCCACAGCGAGTCGACCCCGAGGGCGTCGGCCTCGCGCCACGCGGTGCGCAGCTCGGCGATTCCGGTGTGCTGGGGGTGGAGTTGCACGCCTACGCGCAGGGACACGGGGGTGAATCCTTTCTGTTGGTGACTGGTGACTGGTGACTGGTGACTGGTGACTCCGCTGGGGATGCGCCCGGCGCGGAGCCGTTACGGCGTGACGACCACGCGGTAGACGGGGGTTTCGGCGGCCTGCTTGAGCGCCTTCTCGACCTCGTCCAGCGGGTAGCGCGCGGTGACCAGCGTCTCCAGCCGCGCGGACAGCCGCCCGCCGCGCAGCAGTTCGGCGGCGGCGCGCCAGTCGTCCGGCTCATGGCTGAAGGAGCCGGTGACGGTCAACTGGCGGCGGTGCACCTCGTAGCCGGGCAGTTCGGCGGGCGGGCCGCCGGGGCCGCCGCCGTAGAGGACGATGGTGCCGCCGTCGGCGACCGCGGCGAGGGCGGCGGCGATGGCCTCCTTGGACGCGATGGTCACGACGACCACGTCCGCCGGGGGCAGCCCGCCGATGTCCTCGGGGGTGACGGCCGCGTCGGCGCCCGCCGCCGCGATGGCGGCCAGCCGCTGCTCGTCCCGTTCGACCACCGCGACGCCGCGGGCCTGAAGTTGCGCGGCGACGGCGAGGTGGAGGTGGCCCATATAGCCGGCGCCGATGACGGTGACCCGGTCCCCGGCGCGGAAGCCGCCGCGGCGCAGCGAGTGGACCACACAGGCCAGCGGTTCGCCCATGGCGGCGACGGCGGGGTCGGTGTCGCCGGCCGGCCACACCCGTGAGGCGGGCAGCGCGATGTACTCGGCGAGCCCCGCGCCCATGGTGATCGCGCCGTCCTCCCGCTTATGCCCCTGGAGTGCGACACAGATGGCGGTCTGGCCGCGCCGGCAGCTTCGGCAGGCCCCGCAGCGCGGCAGTCCGTCGAGGGTGACGAGGGAGCCGACGGCGGGCATGTCCTCCAGCGTGGCGGCCTTGGCGCCGATCCGCTCGACCCAGCCGGAGATCTCATGTCCGGCGGCGGCCGGGTAGACCGTCATCCGGCCCGCGTAGAGATTGGCCTCCATGGTGCAGATACCGCAGGCCGCGATGCGTACCAGCACCTCCCCGTCACCGATGTCGGGGACAGGTATCTCTCGGATCTCCACCTGGCCTGCCGCCGTGATGACAGTTGTACGCATGTGAACTGCCTTCCGCATTACGGATGTTGTGCCGGGAGGCTATGCCGGGGCGACAGGGGTGGCAAGAAGAACGATCACATGCTGGATCGCGTACCGGAAGACGTCCGGCGGAACGCCCACCAGATGATCACTGCTCCGGCCGCGGCGGCGGCAGCGCCGACGACGGAGGCCACATGCATGGCGTGGACGAACCCCTCGTCGGCGATGTCCGACAGCCGGGGCAGCCGCATCTTCGCGCCGAGCAGCCGGGTGGCCTCGGGCGACTCCCCGGCGGCGGCCGCGTCACCGGAGGGCAGCCCGCTCAGCCGGGGGGTGACCCGGTCGCGGTAGACGCTGACCAGGACGGAGCCGAGGACCGCCACTCCGAGGACCCCGCCGATCTGTCGCAGCGAGTTGTTGACGGCGGAGCCCGCGCCGGTCCGGTCGGCGGGGAGGATGGCCATGATCGCCTCGGTGGTGGGGGCGACGGCGGCGCCCATGCCCAGGCCCTGGAGGATGAGGAAGACCCAGAACAGCGGCAGTCCGCTGGTCTCGTCCAGGAAGACGTAGGCGACGAAGCCGGTGGTGGCGATCAGCATGGCCGCGGTGACCACCGGGCGCACCCCGTGGTTCCGTACCAGCTTGGCCGAGAGCGGGGCGCCCAGCAGCACGCCGAGGGCGACCGGGGCGATCGACAGCCCGCACTCCAGCGGCGTCTGGCCTTGGACGCCTTGCAGATAGAAGCTGGTGTAGTACATCGAGCCGTTGAGCCCGAAGAAGGTGAGCATGACGGCGACGCTGGCGCCGGTGAAGCGGATGTCGCGGAAGAGCCGGACGTCGAAGCTGGGGTTGGCGACGCGCAGTTCGACGAGGACGAAGACCACGACCAGCAGCACGCCCCCGGCCAGCGAGGCGACGATGGCCGGATCGGTCCAGTCGTTGCGGTGGCCGCCCTCGATGACGCCCCAGACGATGGCGAAGAGCCCGGCGGTGGAGAGCAGCACGCCCAGCGGGTCGAACTTCTGCCGTACCCGGGTGACCACACCGGGCAGAAAGACGAACGAACCGGCCACGCAGAGCACCACGATCGGCACATTGACCAGGAAGACCGACCCCCACCAGAAGTGGTCGAGCAGCGCTCCGCTGAGCATCGGCCCGGTCGCGATCGCGATTCCACTGGAACCCGACCAGATCGCGATGGCAGTCGCCCGGTGCCGTTCGTCGAAGACCTGGGCGATCAGGGCGAGGGTCGCGGGCATGATCAGGGCGCTGCCGATGCCCATGGCGCCGCGGGCCACGATGAGTTCGGTGGCCGAGCCGGAGTAGGCGGCCCAGGCGGAGGCCGCGCCGAAGAGGACCATGCCGGTCAGCAGTAAGCGGCGGTGGCCGTAGCGGTCGGCGAGCACCCCGCCGGTGAACAGCAGCACCGCGAAGACCAGGGTGTAGGAGCTGATGCTCCACTGGAGCTGATTGGGGCTCGCCCCGAGCCCTTCGTCGGGATCGGCGAGGGTTTTGAGGGCCACGTTGAGCACGGTGTTGTCCAGCCACACCGCGAGTTGGGACAGGACGAGCACCGAGAGCGCGAGCCATTGGCGGCCGGTGGGGGAGTGGGCGGAACCGGCCTGCGCGGCATCGGTGGTCGCGGTGTTCTGTGCAGCCATGGGGGCGGCGCCTTTCGGGACCCGAGGGGAGGTGTGGGGGGTCCGCGTCGTATGGCAAGGGATGGCGTGCTGGCTCTAGAGGAAGTTACCAATCCGCCGAGCGGGGGCGCAGCCCCTTGCCGACACGGGGAGGTGTCGTGGCCGGAACGCGAGGGTATTTCCCGGCGGGAAGTGTCCCATAAGGAACGATCTTCCTTGCCGTGTGCCAGGGGGCTCGTTACTGTTCCCGGAAAGGGAACGGGGGTGTCCTTTGAGCCATTTCGGAAATCAACCAAATGGGCGAGTGCCTATTGACGGATTTGACGCGGAGGTGGGCGCGGGGAGAGCGGTTCGAACGGAGCCGGACATGGGGTCGGACAACCTGGAGGAGACTCTGGGCCAGGCGTTACGCCTGCTGGAGTCCGCGGTGCACCACCACCGCCGCTCCGCGCTGGCCTCGGCGTCCGCCGAACTGCCGGTGGCCGGGGAGGCCGTGGCCGGCTGGGTGGCGCGGTTGGTGCTGCGCGCCGAGCGGGATGTGATCTGGAGCCTGCCCGAGGTGACGGGCGAGGACCACGCCCGGCTGGTCGGACAGACACTCGCCCAACTCGCGGGCAAGGGGGTCAGAACCCGGATGCTCTGCCCGCCGGCCGTCATCCGGGGCGCGGCGTGGCAGCGCTCGGTGGGGACCGTGGCGCACCTGGAGGTGCGTGTCTGCGAGGGGGTGCGGCAGGAGCTGGTGGTCGTGGACGGCGCCGCGGTCATCGCGCCCGACGCCTCGCCGGGCGAGCCCGGCGGCTCCCGCGCCTCGATGATCCAGAACTCGACCGTGGCCGATATGCTGCATCAACTGCTGTGCGGCAGGTGGGACACGGCCCAGCGCCCGATGCGGCCCCTGTCGTTCGAGGGCGGTGCGCGCGGCCGGGTGCTGCGCGAGGTGCTGAAGCTGATGGCGGAGGGCTACAAGGACGACGCCGCGGCTCGCAAACTCGGCCTTTCGGTGCGTACCTACCGTCGCTATGTGGCCGACATCATGCGGGACCTACAGGTCGAATCGCGGTTCCAGGCCGGAGTGCGCGCCGTGCGCGCCGGGCTGATGGAGTCCGACCCCGAGTAGGGGCGGACCACACCCCGGGCAGCAGCCGGGTTGTTGGCGGTTTGAACGATATTGGCACGCTTCTGTCCGCCGGTGACCTGGCAGCTTCCTGTCGATTCCAAGTTCCGACCCGGCGGTAACCGGCTGCCATGTGCAGCTTTATGACACCCGGACCAGTCGAATGCTGGTGTTCACCCGGCATGTGACAGCTAGTGGACTCTGGGGTTGTCCCCTCCCGGACCGGCGCCTAGCGTCAGCGGAAGCTTCGTCGCTTTGCCCATGCCCGAAAATGGAGGTGCGCGGTAATGACCGCCATCGTCGAAGAGCGTCGTGAAACCATCAAGGAAATCGTCACCGATATTCTTGAGATCGACCCCGACGAGGTCACTGAGACCAGTCTCTTCAAAGAAGAGCACGACGCGGATTCACTGCGTGCCATTGAAATACTCGCGGCTTTGGAGAAGACCTTCAATATCGTCATAGACCAGTCCGAACTCAGCCGGATGGTAAACCTTCAAGGCGTCTACGAGGTTGTCTCCGACGCGGCGGGCTGGTGACCGCCGGATCCGGGCGGTCTCTCGGAAGGCAGGGCGAAATGCGTGGTGAGCCGGGTCGCAGGGTCGTCGTCACCGGTCTCGGGGCGGTGTCCGGGATCGGCATCGGCGCGGCGGAATTCCTCGCCGGACTGCGCGCCGGAAAGAGCGCGGCGGGCCCCATCACTGCGTTCGACACGGAGGGCTTCGACCGCTCTACGGCGTGTGAGGTCAAGGATTTCGAGCCGGACCGGTGGATTCGAAATCTCGATGTGCGGACGCTGGGCCGGGCGAGCCGGTTCTCGGTCGCGGCGGCCCGTATGGCGGTGGCCGACGCCGGATTCGCCGAGTCCAAGAGCGCGCTGCGCGACATCCCCTGTCTGATCTCCGTCGGCACGACCGACGGCGAGTCCAGGGACCTGGACCATCTGGTCGAGGAGGAAGTGGATCTGGGGCCCGAGCGGATGGATCCCACCCTCGCCCGGCGGGTGCCCGCCGGACGGCTTTCGAGCGCGATCGCCCAGGAGTTCGGCCTCACCCGGGCCGAGGCGGTCACCCTCCCCACCGCGTGCGCCGCCGGGAACTACGCGATCGGCTACGGCTTCGACGCCATCCGCGCCGGGGACGTGGACCTCGCGCTGTGCGGCGGCGCCGACGCCCTGTGCCGTAAGACCTTCACCGGCTTCTACCGCCTGGGCACCATCGCCCCCGAGCGCTGCCAGCCCTTCGACAAGGACCGCAAGGGCATCCTCACCGGCGAGGGCGCGGGCATCCTGGTGCTGGAGAGCCTGGAGTCGGCGCTGGCCCGGGGCGCCCGTATCTACGCCGAGGTCCTCGGCTACGGACTCAACTGCGACGCGGACCACCCGGTGGCCCCCAACCAGGACAGCGTGGCCCGCTGTATGCGGCTGGCCCTGGACAACGCCCACGTCAAGCCGGAAGAGGTCGACTTCATCTCCGCGCACGGCACCGGCACCAAGGCCAATGACATCACCGAGGCCCGCGCCATCCGCCAGGTGTTCGGGGACGCCGCCCCGCCGCGCACGGTCTCCATCAAGTCGATGATCGGCCATTCCATGGGCGCCGCCGGGGCCCTGGCCTCGATCGCCTGCGCCCTCGCGCTCACCGAGGGCTTCATCCCGCCGACCATCAACCACCAAGAGACCGACCCGGAATGCGGTCTGGACTGTGTGCCCAACCAGGCCGTGGACGCCGATCTGAAGGTGGTCCAGAACAACGGCCTGGCCTTCGGCGGCAACAACGCCGTCGTCATCTTCGGCAAGAGCCGAGCGGACTGGTCATGAGTCCGCTGGTGACCGGCGCCGGGGCCGTGGCGAGCGTGGGCGAGGGCGTCGACGAGGTCTTCCAGGCTCTGTGCGCCGGCATCAGCGGACTCGGCGAACTGCGCGGCTTCGACCCGGAGCGGTACCGGACCCGCCACGCCTACGAGATCGACGACCGCCCCGCGCCCGGCACCGACCTCCCGGGCCGCGCCACCGACTGGCTGCTGCGCGCGGTCGGCGAGGCCGCGGCCCAGGCCGGGCTCGGCGAGGACCTCAGCGAGGTGCCCGTCCTCGTCGGCACCGGGCTGCGGGAACTGCGTTCCGCCGAACTCGCCTGGCGCGACGGCACGCCCTTCGACGTCGGTCGGCTGCACTTCGGCACCGCCTTGCGGACACGTTTCGGCGCGGTGCGCACCCACACCTTCTCCGGGGCCTGCTCGGCCTCCCTCTACGCGCTCGCACTCGCCGCCGACCTGCTGACCACGGGGGCCGAGGACACCGTGGTGGTGGCCGGTGTGGACACCCTCACCGAGTCGATGTACGGGCTGCTGGACCGGGTCAACAGCGAACCCCCCGACCGCGTCCGGCCGTTCGACCGGGACCGCCGCGGGGTGCTGATGGGCGACGGCGCGGCGGCCGTGGTGCTGCGCCGGGAGGAGCCCGGCGCGGGCACCGGCGCGCTCGGCCGGGTGCGCGCCGTCAGCATGAACTGCGACGCGCGCCATGTGACCGCGCCCGACCCCCGCGGCATCGCGCGGGCGGTGCACGAGGCGCAGTGGCGGGCCGGCGTCAAACCCGGCGATATCGACCTGGTGCTGCTGCACGGCACCGGCACCCAGCTCAACGACGCCGCCGAGGCCGCCGCCATCGCCGAGGTCTTCGGCCATGAGGTGCGCGGGCCCCTGATGACCGCCATCAAGTCCATGACCGGCCACACCTCGGGCGGCTCAGGTCTGCTCAGCCTGATCGTCGCGCTGGAGTCCCTGGCGTCGGGCCGGGTGCCGCCCACCCTGGGCCTGGCCGAACCGCTGCCCGAGGCCGAGGCGTTCCGGTTCGTCCGGGAGGAGGCGCGGGACGGCGGGGATCTGCGGGTCGCGCAGATCGACGCGTTCGGCTTCGGCGGTGTCAACGCGGTCGCCATCGTGGAGAGGGCCGGCCGATGACGCGAGGCACCGGCGAAGTCGTCGTCACCGGCGTCGGCCTGGCCCTCCCGGGCGCCGACACCCCCGAGGCACTGCTGCGCCGCACCGCCTGCCCCGTCACCGGACCCGCCGCCGAACCGTTCGACACCGCCGCCCGGATCGGCCGCCGGGGCCACCGCTACAAGGACCGGGCCACCCGGCTGGCGCTGTGCGCCGCGCTCGACGCGCTCCGGAACGCCCAACTGATCGCCTCCGACGGCGAGGAGGTGACGGTGCCCGGCGACACCGTGGGCGTGGTCGCCAGCTCCAACCTGGGCAACCTCGACACCGCCTGCCTCACCGCCGCCGCCATCGCCGAGCGGTCGGCCGTTGATCTCAGCCCCATGAGCCTGCCGAACGCCTCCAGCAATGTGATCGCCTCGTGGGTGGCCATCCGCCACGGACTGCGCGGCCCCAACCTGATGCTGTGCAACGGGGCGACATCCGGCCTGGACGCCGTCCACTGGGGCGCCACGCTGGTCGCGGCGGGCCGGGTCCGGCGTGCGGTGGTGATCGGAGTGGAGACGCACAACGCCGTCGTGGAGGATCTGCTCGGCCGGTCCGCCGATGAGCTGCTGGACGGTGCGGCGGCCCTCGTCGTGGAGGGCGCCCGGTGGGCCGAGGCCCGGGGGGCGCGAGCCGCCGCCGCCCTCGGCCCGTACGAACGGCGGGCCGGGCTCAGCGGCTGTGTGGCG
>NZ_JAHLEM010000802.1 GCF_018883605.1 Streptomyces niphimycinicus
GCAGTGTGAGCGAGGGCTCCGCGAGCCAGCGCCCGGCCGGTACGGAGCCGACGGCGGACACCCAGCCCCCGGCGGCCGAACGCCCGCCCCGACGCTCGCGCAGTGTGAGCGAGGGCTCCGCGAGCCAGCGCCCGGCCGGTACGGAGCCGACGGCGGACACCCAGCCCCCGGCGGCCGAACGCCCGCCCCGACGCTCGCGCAGTGTGAGCGAGGGCTCCGCGAGCCAGCGCCCGGCCGGTACGGAGCCGACGGCGGACACCCAGCCCCCGGCGGCCGAACGCCCGCCCCGACGCTCGCGCAGTGTGAGCGAGGGCTCCGCGAGCCAGCGCCCGGCCGGTACGGAGCCGACGGCGGACACCCAGCCCCCGGCGGCCGAACGCCCGCCCCGACGCTCGCGCAGTGTGAGCGAGGGCTCCGCGAGCCAGCGCCCGGCGGGTACGGAGCCGACAGCGGACACCCAGCCCCCGGCGGCCGAACGCCCCGCGCCGCGGACGCGATCGTCCGACGCTCCCTGGCATCACGCGCGTCCCGCGCGGGAGGAGGACGCCGAGACCCCGCGCGGGCCGGAGGCAGCGCCGGAGGCATCGGAGGCCGGGGGAGACGGGGCCGAACGCGGCGGCGAGAAACCGGGCCCCGCCTCCGGCACGCCCGACGCCCCCGAGACCAACTCCGACGATCAGCCAGGAGGCACCGCGTGAACGACGTCCTCGACGTCGCGCTGCGACTGCTCGCCCTCCTGCTCGCCTTTCTCGTACTGCCCCTGCTCGTGGGGCAGACCGAGCACAAGGTCATGGCCCATATGCAGGGCCGCCTCGGGCCGATGTACGCGGGCGGATTCCACGGGTGGGCCCAACTGGTCGCGGACGGGGTGAAGTTCGCGCAGAAGGAAGACGTCGTACCCAACGGTGCCGACCGGCGGATCTTCCAGCTCGCGCCCGCCGTCGCCCTGCTGCCGTACCTGCTCGTCCTCGTCGCGATCCCGGTCGGCCCCGCCGAGGGGGCCGTGGGCCAGGTCGTGGACGCGGGCATCTTCTTCGTGCTCGCCGTGATGGGCGTCGGGGTGCTGGGTTCGCTGATGGCGGGCTGGGCCTCGGCGAACAAGTTCTCCCTCCTCGGGGGGTTGCGTACGGCTGCCCAGCTCATGGCGTACGAGCTGCCGATGCTGCTCACCGCCGCCTCCGTGGCGATGGCGGCGGGCACGGTCTCGCTGCCCGGCATCCTCGAGGCGTTCGAGTGGTGGTGGGTGCCGTGGCAGATCGTCGGCGGGGTGGTGTTCTTCACCGCCGGTCTCGCCGAGCTTCAGCGCCCGCCGTTCGACGCGCCGATCGCCGACTCCGAGATCATCTTCGGTGCGTACACCGAGTACACCGGGCTGCGGTTCGCGCTCTTCCTGCTCGCCGAGTACGCGGGCATCGTCATCCTGTGCGGGCTGACCACCGTCCTCTTCCTCGGCGGCTGGCACGGTCCGTTCGCCGACGGCCTCGGCTGGCTGTGGACGCTGCTGAAGACGGCCGTCCTCGCCTTCGTCGTGATCTGGCTGCGGGTCAGCTATCCGCGGCTGCGCGAGGACCAGCTCCAGCGGTTCGCCTGGACCTGCCTCATTCCGCTCTCACTGGCCCAGATCGCCCTCACCGGCGTCGTCAAGGTGGTGATCTCCTGATGGGCATCCCCGGATCCGGCCTGGCCAAGGGCCTGGCCGTCACGCTCCGCACGATGACCCGGAAGTCGCACACCGCGCAGTATCCGGACGCGCAGCCCGAGCTGCCGCCCCGTACCCGCGGGGTGATCGGGCTGTTCGAGGAGAACTGCACGGTCTGCATGCTGTGCGCCCGCGAATGCCCGGACTGGTGCATCTATATCGACTCGCACAAGGAGACCGTCCCCCCGGCCGCCCCGGGCGGGCGCGAGCGCAGCCGCAATGTGCTGGACCGGTTCGCGATCGACTTCGCCCTGTGCATGTACTGCGGTATCTGCATCGAGGTGTGTCCTTTCGACGCGCTCTTCTGGTCGCCGGAGTTCGAGTACGCGGAGGAGGACATCCGCGATCTCACCCATGAGCGGGACAAGCTCCGCGAGTGGATGTGGACGGTGCCCGCGCCGCCCGCGCTCGACCCGCGCGCGGAGGAGCCCAAGGAGATCGGCGCCGCCCGTAAGGCCGCCGACAAGCTCGCGGCTGCGGAGGCCGCGCAGGCCGCGGCCGCCGCCGAGGCCGCGCAGGCCGAGACGGAGCGCGCCTCCGACACCAGCGACGGGCCCAACGGGACCAACACGAGCGACGGGCCCAACGGGCCCAACGCGAGCGACGGGCCCAGCGCCGGCAGCGGCACCGACGGAAACGGAGCCGCCACGTGAGCCCCGCGCTCCACCTGGCCGCCACCGGCCACGGGTTCCTGTCGCCGACCGGTGTCGAGATCGCCTTCCTGCTGGTGGGCATCGCGACCCTCGGCGCGGCCGTCCTCACCGTCACCACCAAGCAACTGGTGCACGCCGCCCTCTGGCTGGTGGTGGCGCTCGGCGGCATCGCCGTGGAGTACCTCCTGCTCACGGCGGAGTTCATCGCCTGGGTGCAGGTGCTGATCTACGTAGGCTCCGTCGTCGTCCTCCTCCTCTTCGGGCTGATGCTCACCAAGGCGCCCATCGGCCCCTCCCCGGACGCCGATTCGGGCAACCGCCCGGCCGCGCTCGCGGTGGCCGTGGCCGCCGCGGGCCTCCTGGTATGGGTGGTCGTGGACGCCTTCCGGACCACCTGGATCGAGCTGGACAAGGGCGTCCAGGGCTCCACCGCCGCCTCCGGTGAGAGCCTCTTCCGGCACTGGGTGCTGCCGTTCGAGGCGCTGTCCGTGCTGCTCCTCGCCGCGCTCGTCGGCGCGATCGTCCTGTCCCGTAAGACCGCCGAACCGCGGGACGCCCAGAGCGGCAAGGAGAAGCGCTGATGCACCTCGCCTACCCCGCCGTGCTCGCCGTCCTCCTCTTCTGCACCGGCCTGTACGGCGTCCTCGCCCGCCGCAACGCGATCCTGGTGCTGATGTCGGTCGAGCTGATGCTCAACGCCGTCAACCTCAACCTCGTCGCCTTCGATGTCTGGCTCCGCGACACCCTGCACGCGGGCCAGGCCCTGACCCTCTTCACCATCGCCATCGCCGCCGCCGAGATCGGCATCGGCCTCGCCATCGTCCTCCTCGTCCACCGCAACCGCGGCACCGCCGACGTCGACAAGCTCCGGGACCTGGCCGACCCCCCGTCAGACGGCCAGGACCCGATGGACGACAGCATGGCAGCCCCCACTGACAACGACGCCGACCAGGCACGACGCGCCCGGAGGCAGACCGCGTGACGACCACGACCGCCGCCGTTCTCGTCCCCCTCCTGCCCTTCCTCGGCGCCGTCGCCGGGCTCTTGCTCGGCCGCCGCGCCCCCGGTTTCGTCCGCCCCCTCGCGGTGCTGCCGACCCTCGCCGCGGCCGGGCTCGCCGTGCTCGTCGCCGTACGGCAGGGCGGCGGAGCGGGCGGCGGTACGGCCCCGCTCACCGCCGCGACCCGGCTCGCCGACACCGGCTCGGTCCCCATCGACCTCGCTCTCCAGGTCGACGGCTTCGCCGCCCTGGTCGCGGTCCTCGTCGCCGTCGTCGCCTGCTGTGTGCAGATCTACTCGACCGGCTATCTGCGGGACGACCCCCGCTACCCCTCCTACGCCGCGCTCGTCTCCCTCTTCACCGCCGCGATGCTCCTGGTCGTCTACTCCGACGACCTGATCGTGCTGCTCGTCGGCTGGGAGATCATGGGCATCTGCTCGTACTTCCTGGTGGGCCACTACTGGGAGACCGCGGCCGCGCGCTCGGCGTCCCTGAAGGCGTTCCTGGTCACCAAGCTCGGCGACGTCCCGTTCCTGATCGGCATCTTCGCGCTCGCGGGCGACACCGGCACGTTCCGGATCAGCGAGATCCACACCCGGCTGACCTCCGAGACCGCCGGGGTGCCGCTGGACCACCCCACCCTGATCGCGCTGCTGCTGCTGGCCGGGGTCGCGGGCAAGTCCGCGCAGTTCCCGCTGCACACCTGGCTGCCGGACGCGATGGCCGGCCCCACCCCGGTCTCCGCGCTGATCCACGCGGCCACCATGGTCGCCGCCGGTGTCTTCGTCGTGGCCCGGCTGCTGCCCGTCTTCGCCTCCTCCGCCGCCGCGCTCGCCGTACTGGCCGCCATGGCGGCCGTGACGATGGTCGGCTCGGCGCTCGCCGCGCTCGCCCAGGACGACATCAAACGCGTCCTCGCCTACTCGACCGTCGGCCAACTCGGCTATATGACGGGCGCGCTGGCCGTCGACGACCGCGGCGCCGCCGTCTTCCACCTCATCACCCACGGCGCGTTCAAGGCGCTGCTCTTCCTCGGCGCGGGCGTGGTGATCCACGCCGCGGGCAGCAACTCCCTCGCCGCCATGTCCCGGATGAGCGGTCTCGCCCAGCGCATCCCCGACGCCTTCTGGACGATGACGGTCGCGCTGCTCGCGCTCGCCGCCATCCCGCCCTTCGCGGGCTTCTTCTCCAAGGAGGCCGTCCTCGGCACCGCCGAGCACGCCGCGACCGGCCACACCCCCGGCGTCCCCGAGGGCGTCGGCTGGACCGTGCTCCTCGCCGGTCTCCTCACCGCGCTCCTCACCGCCGGATACGCGGCCCGGCTGTGGCTGCTCGCCTTCCACGGCCGGGGCGAGCCCGTCCCCGACCACGGCAAGCAGCCGGTGGCCATGAACGCCGTCCTATGGGTGCTGTTCATCCCCACGGCCGCCCTCGGCCTCGCCTACGGCACGCTGCCCGACTGGTTCGACGGCGAGACGCTCACTCCGACCCTCACCACCTCCGTCCTCGGCACCGGGCTGGCCCTGGTCGGCGCCCTCGTCATGTACGGCGCCTGGCGGCACAGCTCGGCCCGGGCCGCCCGCGTCCCGCTCGGCGCGGTGGCCGCCCACCCCGAAGCCGCCGACGCCGTCTCCGAGGCCGAGGCCATCGCCACCCACGAGGCGGCCTACGGCTCCATCGCGGGCGCCAGCGACCCCGCCGACCCGGGGCGGCTGCTCCTGGGCCCGCTGCACCGCCACGCGGCCGTCGGCTTCCACCTCGACGCCGTCTACAGCGCCCTGTTCGTCCGGCCGGTGGCCGCCGCCGCCCGGCTCGTCCGCTTCCTCGACCGCGAGGTCGTCGAGACGTACGTACGCGGCGCGGGCGGTGCGCCCCGGCTGCTCGGCGCGGCCGTCCGCCGCGCCCAGACCGGCAATGTGCAGACCTATCTCGGCGCGCTGCTCGCGGGCTCCCTCGTCCTGGCCGTGGCCGCCGTCCTCGTCGCAGCGGGAGCCTGACCCGTGAACCACACCGTCCAGCAACTCCTCCTCGCCGCCCTGGTCGTGCTCCCCCTGCTCGGCAGCGCCGCCGCCCTGCTCCCGGCCCCGCCCGGGCTGCGCGGCCGCGGACCCGACCAGGCCGTACTGCGCCACGGCGTGACCGTCACCGCAGTGGTGCTCGCCGCCGCCATCGCCCTGGCCGCCGGGTTCGACCACGACCACCCGGCCAGGATGCAGGCCCAGACGGACATCGGCTGGATCCCGGCGCTGGACATCCGCATCCACCTCGGCGTGGACGGCGTCTCGCTGCCGCTGCTCGTGCTGACCGCGCTGCTGACCTTCCTCAGCGCGCTCTACGCCTACTTCAACCGGCCCGCCGGGCCGTCCCCCAGGGCCTTCGTCGCGCTGCTGCTGCTCCTTGAGTCCGGCACCCTGGCCAGCTTCGCGGTGCTGGACCTGATGCTGTTCTTCCTGGCGTTCGAGATGGTCCTCATCCCGATGTACTTCCTCATCAACCGGTGGGGCAGCGGCGAACGCGAGCGGGCCGCCTGGCGGTTCATCCTCTACACACTGCTCGGCTCCGTCGTCATGCTGCTCGGCCTCCTCCTCGTCGGGCTGAAGAGCGGCACCTTCGACATGGTGGCACTCGCCACCGACAAGGGCTCCGGGCTCAGCCACACCACCCAGTTGACCGCGGCCCTCGCCATCATCGTCGGACTCGCCGTCAAGGCCCCCATATGGCCGCTGCACAGTTGGCTGCCCGACGCCCACACCGCCGCCCCCACCGTCGGCTCGGTGCTGCTGGCGGGCGTGCTGCTCAAGATGGGCACCTACGGGCTGGTCCGCATCGTGCTTCCGATGACCCCCGGGGCGGCCCACACCTACGCGCCCTACCTCGCCGCGTTCGCCGTGGTCGGCATCATCTACGGATCCCTCGCCTGCCTCGCCCTCGCCCGCACCGGCGCCAAGGGCGACCTCAAGCGCCTGATCGCCTACTCCTCCGTCGGCCATATGGGCTTCGTACTGCTGGGCATCGCGACCCTCACCCCCACCGGTGTGAACGGCGCGCTCTTCGCCAACATCGCCCACGGCCTGATCACCGGGCTGCTCTTCTTCCTCGTCGGCGCCCTCAAGGACCGCTCCGGCACCACCGACCTCGACCAGCTCGCGGGCACCAGCGGCGCCGCCCTGTACGGCAGGGCGCCGCGCCTGGGCGGACTGCTCGCCTTCGGCGCCGTGGCCTCCCTGGGGCTGCCCGGACTCGCCGGGTTCTGGGGCGAGATGCTCGCCATGTTCGGCGCCTTCGACCCCGCCGACGGGCTCAGCCGCCCGGCGTATCTCACCTATATGGCGCTCGCCGGCTTCGGCACCCTGCTCACCGCCGCCTACATGCTCATCGTCGTACGGCGCGTCTGCATGGGCGACCACCCGATCGGGCCCCGCGTCGGGACCGAGCCCGAGCGGCCCGCCCTCGCCGACGTCCACGGCCATGAATTCGCCGCCTGGAGCCCCCTGGTGGTCCTCACCGTCCTCGCCGGACTGTGGCCCGCGGCCCTCCTCGGCCTCACCGACCCGGCCGTGCAGCAGCTCCTCGCGGGAGGCAACCGATGACTGCGAACGCCACGAGCCTGGCCACCAGCCTCGTCCAGTCCGTCGACTGGCTCGCCGTCGCGCCGCCCACCATCGCGGCCCTGGCCGGCCTCGCCGTCCTCGTCGCGGATCTCTTCCTGCCCGAGCACAGGAAGCATCTGCTGGGCTGGGGAGCGATAGCGGGACTGGCCCTGGCCGCACTCGCCCTGCTGC
>NZ_JAHLEM010000803.1 GCF_018883605.1 Streptomyces niphimycinicus
CGCCGTCGCGCCGCCCACCATCGCGGCCCTGGCCGGCCTCGCCGTCCTCGTCGCGGATCTCTTCCTGCCCGAGCACAGGAAGCATCTGCTGGGCTGGGGAGCGATAGCGGGACTGGCCCTGGCCGCACTCGCCCTGCTGCCGCTGCTGGACGGCGACCGCTCCACCTTCTGCCTGACCACCGGCGCCCACGCGTGCAGCTACACGGCCGACACCTTCGCCCTCGTCATCCAGTTCCTCGTGCTCGGCGGGGCGCTGCTCACCGGGCTGCTGTCCTTCAGCGCCCTCGACGATCTCAAACTCCCCGCGGGCGAGTTCTGGTTCCTGCTGCTGTCCTCCGCCGCCGGGGCCGCCCTGCTGCCCGCCTCCCGCGATCTGGCGACCCTGGTCATCGCCCTCGAAGTGGCCTCGCTCCCGGCCTTCGCCCTGGTGGGCCTGCGCCGCGGCGACCGCCTGTCCTCCGAGGCCGCGCTGAAGTTCTTCCTCTCCTCGGTCACCGCGACCGCCGTGATGCTGCTCGGCGTCAGCTTCGTCTACGCCGCCACCGGCAGCCTCCACCTGACCCGGATCGCCGACGCCCTCACCCATGTCGACCCGCGGCTCGACACGCTCGCCCAGGCGGGGGTCGTGCTCACCCTGGTGGGCTTCGCGTTCAAAACCGCCGCCGTGCCCTTCCACTTCTGGGTGCCCGACACCTACGTCGGCGCGCCCGTGCCCGTCGCGGCGTATCTGTCCGTCGTCGGTAAGGCGGTCGGGTTCTCCGGCCTCATCCTGGTGACCGTCCTCGCCTTCCCCTCCTACGCCGATGTGTGGGGCCCGGCCGTCGCCGTCCTGGCCGCCCTCACCATGACCGCGGGGAACGCCGCGGCGCTGCGCCAGCGCCCGGAGCGCGCCTTCAGCGCCGTACGCCTGCTCGCCTGGTCCTCCGTCGCCCAGGCGGGCTATCTGCTGGTCCCGATCGCCGCGGCCGGCTACGCCGACTCCGCCGAGGACGCCTCCCGCGCCATCGGCTCCACCGTCGCGTACGCCCTGATGTATGCGGCCGTGAACCTCGGTGCCTTCGCGGTGGCCGCCCTGGTGGCCCGTACCAGCCCGGCCAACCGCCTCACCGACTACCGCGGGTTGTACGCGGCCCGCCCGGCCGCCGCCCTGGCGCTCGGCTTCTTCCTGCTGTGCCTGGCCGGGCTGCCCCCGGGCGTCATCGGGCTCTTCGCCAAGGTGACCGTCTTCTCGGCGGCCGTGGACGCGGGGCTGGGCTGGCTCGCGGTGGTGATGGCGCTCAACGTGGTCGTGGCGCTCTATTACTACCTCCAGTGGACGGCGGTGCTCTTCCGCGCACCCGAGCCCGCCGCCGGGGCGGAGCCCGCACCCGCGGACGCGGCG
>NZ_JAHLEM010000804.1 GCF_018883605.1 Streptomyces niphimycinicus
GGGGCCTGGGGCGGCACCTGGGCCCGGGGCGGGGTCTGGGCCTCGGCCGGAGCGGCAGGTGCCTGCCGCGCTCTTCGGGGGGCGTGGGTGCGGCGGGAGGGCAGGGTGTGCAGCGGCTCGGCGCCCTCGGGGTCCTGCGCCGCGCCGGCCTGCCGTCCGTCGGGGTCGATATGGGTGAGCAGCTCGCTCGGGAGGAACAGCACGGCGCGCACACCGCCGTACGGGGACCGGGTGTCCACCGAGACGCTGAAGCCGTACCGCGCGGCCAGCAGGCCCACCACGGCGAAGCCGAACTGCGGTGGGTCGCCGAGCCGGGAGACGTCCACGGCGCGCTGGCCGGAGAGCAGGGCGGCGCCCCGCTGGACCTCCAGGCCGTCCATGCCCACACCGGCGTCGTCGATCACGATGCAGGCCCCGTTGTGCACCGGCTGGAGGCTGACCTCGACCGAGGTGTTGGGCTGCGAGTGGCGGGCGGCGTTGTCCAGCAACTCGGCGACCGCGAGCACGACGGGCTCCACGGACCGGCTCACCACGGCGACGTCGATCAGCGCGTGCACCTGCACCCGCTGGTAGTCGCGGATCCGCGACTTGGAACCGCGGACGACATCGGTCAGCGAGGAGGCCAGCCGCTGACGGCCGGGCCAGGAACCGCAGAGCACGGCGATGGCCTGGGCGCGCCGGCCGAACTGGGCGTTGGCGTGGTCGATCTCCAGCAGATCCCGCAGCACATCGGGGTTGTCGTGCCGCTCCTGCATCTCGGAGATGGACACCTGCTGCTCGTTGGCGAGCCCCTGGACGGCTCGCATGGACGCCTTGAGCGCCGCCTTGGCGGAGGCGTCGGCGCGCGTCTGTGCCTTGTCCACCGCGCGGGTGAACTGTTCCATGACGGCGTGCAGGCTCTGCGCGAAGGCCGTACCGGCCAGTTTCTCGTCCCGCAGGCCCGGCAGCGGGCCGGGCTGGCTCAGCACATCGGCGATCGAGGGGAGCCGTACGTCGACGAGGTGCTGCACCTCCTCGTCACGGGAGCGCAGGCTGTCCTCGAGAGTGGCGTTTCGCCTGCGGACTCCGGCGGTGATCTGCCGCTGGCGGATCAGAAGCACCAGGACGACGAGAAGCGCGGCGGCCAGACACCAGCTCACCGCCTCCGTTATGTGATCAGTCATCAGGAACCTCGTGCAGAAGAACGCGGGCGCGGAAGGAACGACTCAGAGCCCTGATGTCCCGTCCGGAAACGGAATACGGCGATCATCTTAGCCATGTCGTGACCTAGTGTCCGACGCCCGTGACAAAGTTCGAACCAGCGGCAATCGCTCGGCATTTGTCATGTGGTTTCGGTGAAGATCCGGGATTTCAGGCAAAGATGAAGGGTCGCGACCACCGATGAAGCGCCGTAACCCGGGCCCACCGTAGTGGTCGAGGCTGATCACCAACAGCCTTTTCACTCCGCGTCCGCAACCGGAAATGATCGTTGCTCTTCCCGGTCCAGTTCCTTCCCTGCGCTTCTGCGATCACCTCCGGCCGCCTCCCCCCATCGCCCATCATCACGGGAACTTTCCCGCTATGTCATACGTCACCATGTTCATCTCCCGGCCGTCGCGCGCGGACGAGGGAGCGGGCCGCCGGTGCGGATACGGTTGGGTACAGGTGCCGCGGCGGCCGACTCCCGTCGTTCCCGGGCACCGGCATCGGGGTCCCGCCCCGCTGTCGCCCCGTAGGTCCTGGAAGGAAGATGTGAGCAGGGTGTTTGCGCAGGTCGGCACGGTCATCTGGAGTGCGGGGTAAGACGCATGCATATCGTGATCATGGGCTGTGGCCGAGTGGGCGCGGCCCTCGCCCAGACCCTGGAGCAACAGGGGCACACGGTCGCGGTCGTCGACCAGGACCCCACCGCCTTCCGCCGCCTGGGGGCGGGCTTCGGCGGGCGCCGGGTGACCGGCGTCGGCTTCGACCAGGACACCCTGCGCGAGGCGGGCATCGAGGAGGCCGGGGCCTTCGCCGCGGTGAGCAGCGGTGACAACTCCAACATCATCGCGGCCCGGGTGGCCCGCGAGATGTTCGGGGTGGAGAACGTGGCGGCCCGTATCTACGACCCCCGCCGCGCCGAGGTCTACCAGCGCCTCGGCATCCCGACCGTGGCCACGGTGCGCTGGACCGCCGACCAGATGCTGCGGCGGCTGCTGCCGTCCGGTGCGGAGCCGCATTGGCGGGATCCCAGCGGCGGGGTGCAGCTCGCCGAGGTGCACATCTCCCCCTCATGGGTGGGCCACAAGGTCAGCGTGCTCCAGGAGGAGACCGGAGTGCGGGTCGCGTTCCTCACCCGGCTCGGCGAGGCGATGCTGCCGACCTCCGGGACGGTCCTACAGGAGGGCGACCTGGTGCATGTGATGATGCGCACCGACGAGGTGGAGAAGGTCGAGGCAGCCTTCGAGAAGGGCCCTGAGGAGGCGAATCGGTGAGCGCCGCACGCACGGCCGCCGGGCCGCACGGGACAGCGAAGGCCGCACCTCTGCGCCGTGCGGGCGGAGAAGCGAACGAGGAGGCACCGTGAGGGTTGCCATTGCGGGTGCGGGCGCCGTGGGGCGTTCCATCGCGAGCGAGCTGCTGGAGAACGGGCACGAGGTGCTCCTCATCGACAAGGCGCCGACCGCCATCTCGGTGGAGCGGGTGCCGCAGGCCGAGTGGCTGCTGGCCGACGCGTGCGAGATCACCTCGCTGGACGAGGCGGCCCTCCAGCGCTGCAATGTGGTCATCGCGGCCACCGGTGACGACAAGGTCAATCTGGTCGTCTCGCTGCTCGCCAAGACCGAGTACGGGGTGCCCCGGGTGGTCGCCCGGGTCAACAACCCCAAGAACGAGTGGCTGTTCAACGAGGCATGGGGCGTGGATGTCGCCGTCTCCACCCCGCGTCTGATGTCGGCGCTGGTCGAGGAGGCGGTGAGCGTCGGCGATCTGGTGCGGCTGCTCCGCTTCAGCCATGGCGACGCCAACCTGGTGGAGCTGACGCTGCCGCCGGAGGCGGCGCTGGTGGGCACCCGGGTCGGCGATGTGGAGTGGCCGGAGGACACCACGCTGGTCACCATCATCCGCGGCACCCGCGTGCTGACCCCGAACAAGGACGATGTGCTGGAGGCCGGTGACGAGCTGCTGTTCGTCGCGGCCCAGGCGCGCGAGGAGCAGCTCGAGCAGTTGCTGTCCGTCCAGCGCCAGGACGCCGCGGTCTCAGTGGCTTCAGTGCCGGGGCGGCGGCTGCCGGTCGGCCGATTCGGTACGCGCCTCGGACACGATCTGGTCGGTCCACTCCGAGAGCACCGGATCGGCGGCGGCCGCGCCGACCTGGGACTTCCGCTCCCGCTCGGCCTTCTCCTCCGCCTCCATCTCCGCGATCACATCGATCGGCGGCGGAGCCTTCGCGAGGAAGATCCAGGTCAGATAGACACAGAGCAGGAACGGCGGAATGCCGAGCGCGACCTTGACCCAGCCGAGCTGGGTGGCGTCCCCCCACCAGTAGAGCGGGAACAGCACCGCCGACTTGGCCAGCAGAATCAGCCCCCACGCCCAGGTGGACCGGGTGTAGGCGCGGAACCGGCCGGGGTTACGGGTGCGCCAGGAGAGGTTCTCCTTCAGCATCGGCCCGAGCAGCACCCCGATCAGCGGAAAACGGAAGATCGCCGAGAGAATGTAGGCGATCGCCAGGCCCAGGGTGTAGAGCATGCCCGGCAGATAGAAGTTCTTCGCGTCGCCGGACATCATCGCGAAGATCGTGCCGAACGCGACCCCGAACACCCCGCTGAAGGCGTGCTTCAGCGTCTCCTTGCGCACCAGCCGGGCGACCGCGAGCAGCACGGTGACGCCGAGCGCGGAGATCGCGGCGAGATGGATGTCGCGGTTGATCGTGTACAGCAGAACGAAGACCAGACCGGGGACGGTGGTGTCCACCATGCCCCGCACCCCGCCGAACGCCTCCAGGAGCGCGGTGTCCGCCGCCGCCCTGCTGTCGGCGGCGGCGCTTCGATGCCCGGTCGGGGTCGTCTTGTCGTCTGGCGTCACCGGCTACTCCTGTCCGAGCGGTCGGAGTTCGTACTTCGGATTGAACAGCACCCGGCGCCCATGGCTCATGGAGATCCGGCCCGAGGCGATCAGCTTGCGCCCCGGTTCTATCCCGATGATGGAGCGTCGGCCCAGCCACACCACGTCCAGCGCGGCGGTGCCGTCGAAGAGCTCCGCCTCCAGAGCGGGCACTCCGGCCCGTGGCCTGAGCGTCACCGTGCGCAGCGTGCCCGTCACCTTGACGATCTGACGGTCGCCGCAGTCGCCGATCTTGGTGCAGCCCGCGGCCTCCGCGTCCTGCTGGAGCTCGGCGGAGTGCAGTTCCTCCTGGGAGCTCGACAGCCGGTCCAGCATCCGCCGGAACCGGCCGACCGGTTTGTCGGACTTGACTCCCCTGTCGGCCCCGTCGGAGGGGTGGGGTACGGAACTCATAGGGCCAGCGTACCGGTGCGCCGACGCCGAAACGCCGTCCCCGCACTCATCGCCCGCCCCACTCACCGCTCGAACCGATAGCCCATCCCCGGCTCGGTGACGAAGTGCCGCGGATGCGAGGGGTCGGCCTCCAGCTTGCGGCGCAACTGCGCCATATAGACCCGCAGATAGTTACTCTCGGTGCCGTACGAAGGGCCCCAGACCTCCTGGAGCAACTGCTTCTGGCTGACCAGGCGGCCGGCGTTGCGCACCAGGACCTCCAGCAGATGCCATTCGGTGGGGGTCAGCCGCACATCGCGGCCGTCGCGATGGGCCTTCTTGGCGGCCAGGTCGACAGTGAACGCGTCGGTCTCCACCACCACCGAGTCGTCCGGCTGCCCGGCGGGCTCGGCACGGCGGACGGCCGCGCGCAGCCGGGCGAGCAGCTCGTCCATGCCGAACGGCTTGGTGACGTAGTCATCCGCCCCCGCGTCCAGGGCCTCGACCTTCTCGTCCGAGGTCTGACGGGCGGAGAGCACCAGGATCGGCACCCGGGTCCAGCCCCGGAGCCCCTTGATCACCTCCACCCCGTCCATATCGGGCAGGCCGAGGTCGAGCACGATCACATCGGGATGGCGGGCGGCGGCGAGCCGGAGCGCGGTGGCGCCGTCCGCGGCGGCGTCGACCTCGTACTTGCGCGCCTTCAGGTTGATCACGAGGGCGCGTACGATCTGCGGCTCGTCGTCGACCACAAGCACCCGGTTCATGTGACGGGCCTGCCTTTCCGTGTCGTTGTCTCTGACGTGGAGCCGACCTGGACCGGGAGGCCGGGGTCGGCCGGCGGGCGGCCGGCGGCGACACCCAGCGTGAGCACCATCGTCATCCCGCCGCCGGGGGTGTCCTCGGCGGTCAGCCGGCCGCCCATGGCCTCGGCGAAGCCGCGGGCGACGGCCAGCCCGAGGCCGACCCCGGCGCCGCGCGGGGCGTCCCCGTACCGCTGGAAGGGCTCGAAGATGCGGTCCTTCTCGCTGTCCGGCACGCCCGGGCCGCCGTCGGCCACCCGCAGCTCCACCCGGTCGCCGAGGGCGCTCGCGGAGACCAGCACGGGGCGGTCCGGCGGGCTGTACTTCACCGCGTTCTCCACGATGTTGGCGACGCCGCGCTCCAGCAGCCCGGGGTCGACCGCGACCATCGGCAGCTCCTCGGGGATGTCGAGGGTGACCTTGGCCATGGGGACGCCGACGAGCGCCATCGGCACCACCTCGTCCAGGTCGATCTCCCGGATGAGCGGGGTGACGGTGCCGGTCTGGAGCCGGGACATGTCCAGGAGGTTGCCCACCAGGTGGTCCAGCCGGTCGGCGCCGTCCTCGATGCCCTCCAGCAGCTCGGCCTCGTCCTCCTCCGACCAGGCGACGTCATCGGAGCGCAGGGAGCTCACGGCCGCCTTGATGGCCGCGAGCGGAGTGCGCAGATCGTGACTGACGGCGGCGAGCAGCGCGGTGCGGATGCGGTTCCCCTCGGCCAGCTCACGGGCCTGCCCGGCCTGCTGGGCCAGCCGCTGCCGGTCGAGGACGACGGCGGCCTGGGCGGCGAAGGCGGCGAGCACCCGGCGGTCCTCGGCGGGCAGGACCCGGCCGGAGAGCGCGAGCGCCATATGGTCGCCGACCGGCATGTCCACCTCCGCGTCCTCGGGCCGTTCGGGCGCCGGGGTGCCCTCGTGGCTGCCGACGCTGCCCGCACAGGTCCACGGGGCGACATCGCTCTCCCGCTCCAGCAGTGCCACCGAGTCCATGGCGAACGTCTCGCGGACCCGCTCCAGCAGCGCCTCCAGGCTGGTCTCGCCGCGCAGCACGCTGCCCGCGAGGAACGACAGTATCTCGGACTCGGCCCGCAGCCGGGCGGCCTGGTGGGTGCGGCGGGCGGCGAGGTCGACCACAGAGGCCACACAGACGGCGACCGCCACGAAGATCGCTATGGCGACGATGTTATCGGGGTCGGCGATGGTCAGGGTGTGGGTCGGCGGGGTGAAGTAGTAGTTGAGCAGCAGCGACCCGACGGCCGCCGAGGCGAGGGCGGGCACCATGCCGCCCAGCAGGGCGGCCAGCACATTGAGGAACAGGAAGAGCAGCACCTCGTTGGCGAAGCCGGGCCCGGCCTCGGAGGCGAGGGTGGCGCCGGTGCCGGTGAGCAGCAGGGTGAGCAGGGCCGGTCCGGCCACCCCGACCACCCAGCCCGCGATCAGCCGGGAGCGGCCGAGCCGGGCGCCGCGCGCCACCGGCAGCCCGCGGCCCTTGGCGACCTCGTCATGCGTGACGATGTGGACGTCCAGGTCGGGCCCGGAGTCACGGGCGACCATGGTGCCCACCCCGGGTCCGAAGACGTACTGCCAGGTCTTGCGGCGGCTGGAGCCGAGCACGATCTGGGTCGCGTTGACACCGCGGGCGAACTCCAGCAGCGCCCCCGGGATGTCCTCCCCTATGACGTGGTGGAAGGTCCCGCCGAGGTCCTCCACCAGGGTGCGCTGGACCGCCAGCTCCTTGGGGGAGGCCGAGGTCAGGCCGTCGCTGCGGGCGATGTAGACGGCGAGGATCTCGCTGCCGGAGCCCTTGGCCGCCATCCGAGCGGCGCGGCGGATCAGGGTCCGTCCCTCCGGGCCGCCGGTCAGCCCGACGACGATGCGCTCACGCGCCTGCCAGGTGGAGCGGATGGAGTGCTCGTCGCGGTACTGCTGGAGGTATTCGTCGACCCGGTCGGCGGTCCACAGCAGGGCCAGCTCGCGCAGCGCGGTCAGGTTCCCGGGCCGGAAGTAGTTCGAGAGCGCGGCGTCGACCTTGTCGGGCGCGTAGATGTTGCCGTGCGCCATACGGCGGCGCAGCGCCTGGGGCGACATGTCGACCAGCTCGATCTGGTCGGCCCGGCGCACCACCTCGTCCGGGAGGGTCTCCCGCTGGCGCACCCCCGTGATCGACTCCACGACGTCGCCCAGCGACTCCAGGTGCTGGATGTTGACGGTGGAGACCACGTCGATGCCAGCGCGCAGCAGCTCCTCGACGTCCTGCCAGCGCTTTTCGTTGCGGGAGCCGGGGACGTTGCTGTGGGCCAGCTCGTCGACGAGCGCGATGGCGGGGCGGCGCGCCAGCACCGCGTCCACGTCCATCTCGGTGAAGGTGCTCCCCCGGTACTCCAGCTCCCGGCGGGGCACCTCCTCGAGCCCGTGCATCATCACCTGGGTACGGCGACGGCCGTGGTGCTCAACGAAGCCGACCACGAGGTCCGCGCCCCGCTCGACCCGGCGATGCCCCTCGGACAGCATCGCGTACGTCTTGCCCACGCCCGGTGCCGCACCGAGGTAGATCCGCAACTTTCCGCGTCCCATACCCCTATTTTCCCTGTTGGACGGCGCCTGAGCTCATGGCGGGCTGCCAGCGGGCGATGCTTTTAGAGCAAACCCCGTCCCCGGCCGGGCCGACCGTTCCTTGACGGCTCCCTTACGGTCGTCGGCGCCGTCTTGACGCGCCTTTGACACCCGGCCGTCCAACCCTGGGGGAGCCCATGCGAAAAGCCGGTGGGCCGTACTCCGCAGAGAAGGGTACGGCCCACCGGCAGACGCTCGCCTCGGGCCGGGCCTTACGCCGTCGGCTCAGCCGGATGTGAGCGAGCAGCCCGCCAGGGCGTCGAGACCGGAGGGGGCGGTCGAGCCCTGGCGGGAGAAGGAGAGTTCGATGCGGTCGATCGTCGAGGCCCGCTTGTCCTTCAGCGGGCCCAGGATGGCGTTCCGCACGAAGTTGGGGCCGCCCTCGCCCCGGCTCGTGCCGAGCCGCTTGTTGGCCTCGTCGAGCTGCGTCTGGAGCAGCGCGACATTGCGGTCCACCTCGGCCTGAGCGGCGGCCGGTACGCCGCTGATCTTCGAGGCGACGTCCGGGCAACTGATCGTCTGGCCGGAGCCCGCGTCGGCCCCGCCGCCCTGCTCGGCTCCCCCGCCCTGCTCGGCCCCGGAGCCCTGATCGGCTCCGCCGCCCGCGGGCTCGGAGGCGGCGGCGGTCGGGGTCGCGCCGC
>NZ_JAHLEM010000805.1 GCF_018883605.1 Streptomyces niphimycinicus
GGCGCCTCCACACCCGTCCCCGCGCCCGCCGCACGGCCCGGGGAGGTCGCCGCGGGCTATGCCGAGGCGCGGCGCTGTCTGGCCGCCCTGCGGGTGCTGGGCCGGGCCGGACAGGGCGCCGCCGCCGAGGACTTCGGCTTTCTCGGTCTGCTGCTGGCCGGTACTCGCGAGGACGCCCCGGACGGCACCGGCGTCCAGGACTTCGTGGCCCGCACCGTGGGCGCGGTCATCGACTACGACGAGCGGCGCGGCACCGAGTTGATCCGCACCCTCGACGCGTACTTCGCGGGCGGGATGAGCCCCGCCCGTACGAAGGACGCCCTCCATGTGCACGTCAACACGGTGGCGCAGCGGCTGGAGCGGGTCGGGCGGCTGCTCGGCCCCGACTGGCAGTCACCCGCCCGCTCCCTGGAGATCCAGCTCGCCCTGCGGCTGCACCGCCTGGCCTCGGCCATGGGCTACTGAGCCGCGAGGCCGAACGGGCCGTGGGCTACTGAGCCGAGGCCGAACGGGCCGTGCGCTCCGCCGCCTCCGCCTCCGCCTCCGCTGCCGGCCGCGGGGACGGGGCCGAGGTCGGTTCGACGGCGGCCAGATCGCGGTCCCGGGTCTCCTTGGCGACGCCCACGGCCACCAGGGTGAGCAGGGCCGCCGCGATCACATAGAGCGCGATCGGGGTGGCGCTGTCGTAGTCGGCCAGCAGCGCGGTGGCGATCAGCGGGGCGGGCGCACCGGCCGCGACGGACGAGAACTGCGCCCCGATCGACGCTCCCGAATACCGCATCCGGGTCGCGAACATCTCGGAGAAGAAGGCCGCCTGGGGCGCGTACATCGCGCCGTGGAAGATCAGCCCGACCGTCACCGCGAGCAGCAGCGCCGGGAAGCCCTTGGTGTCGATGAGGAGGAAGAAGGGGAAGGCCCACGCGCCCACGCCCACCGCGCCCAGGAGATACACCGGGCGGCGCCCGATCCGGTCCGACAGCGCGCCCCATGCCGGGATGACCGCGAAGTGCACGGCCGAGGCGATCAGGACGGCGTTGAGGGCGGTCTGCTTGCCGAGGCCCACATGGTCGGAGGTCGCGTAGACGAGGACGAAGGCGGTGATGACGTAGTAGCTGATGTTCTCGGCCATCCGCGCGCCCATGGCGATCAGCACATCCCGCCAGTGGTGGCGCAGGACCGCCACCAGCGGCATCTTCTCGGTGGCCGCCTCGTCCGCGGCCGCCTTACGGGCCTTGGCGCGGGCCTGCGCCGCCTTGAACACCGGCGATTCATCGACAGAGAGACGAATCCACAAGCCCACCACTACCAGCACCCCCGAGAGCAGGAACGGCACCCGCCACCCCCATGCCTCGAAGGCGTCGTCGGAGAGCAGGGCGGTGAGCGCGGAGAGCACCCCCGTGGCCAGCAACTGCCCGGCCGGGGCGCCGGTCTGCGGCCAGGACGCCCAGAACCCGCGCCGCCGCGGGTCCCCGTGCTCCGACACCAGCAGCACCGCCCCGCCCCATTCGCCGCCGAGCGCGAACCCCTGGATCAGACGCAGCGCGGTCAGCAGTACGGGGGCCGCCGAACCGACCGTGGCGTGGGTGGGCAGCAGCCCGATGGCGCAGGTCGCGCCGCCCATCAGCAGCAGACTCAGGATCAGCAGCTTCTTACGGCCGAGCCGGTCGCCGTAGTGGCCGAAGACCAGGGCGCCGACCGGCCGGGCGGCGAAGCCGACCGCGTAGGTCAGGAACGACAGCAGGGTGCCGACGAGCGGATCGGAGTCCGGGAAGAAGAGCTTGTTGAAGACGAGCGCGGCGGCAGAGCCGTAGAGGAAGAAGTCGTACCACTCGATGGTGGTGCCGATCAGGCTCGCGGCGACGATTCGGCGCAGTGCGCCGGGCGGGGTCGGGGGAGCGGAGGCCGGAGAATCCGGGGTGGTCATGGGTCACCACTTCCGAGCGGGGTGCGGGGACGTTTTTGTGTTGCCACACCGTAGAAATGCGCAGTTCGGCTCGGATATGTAGGCGGGCGACACACTTCACCCGGCCACTGTGGTGACCTGCCCCGCCCAGGAAGCCCCGAGTCGGCGCGACCCCGACCGACATGCGCCGGATTGGTCCCTCCTGCCCCGAATGCCCCCTAGTCGGCCCGCCCCGTACGCGGCCGTCGCGCCTTGCCGAGCTGGAGCATGGCGGCGCCGAGCTGCTCCCCGGTGAGCGAGGGGGCCGGGAGCGGGTGGGCCCCCTCGGGGCGCAGTCCGTCGAGCAGCAGGGCCAGATAGCGGCGCCAGGCCAGCGGCGCGGCGACGGTCGAGCCGGGGACCGCGCGGCCGAGCGCGGCCAGCAGGAACAGCAGGTCCTCCGCGGTGGCGTCCTTCCGGACCGCGCCCTGCTCCTGGGCGCGGCGCAGAAGGACGTCGAGCGTCTTGTGGTTCTCCCTGCGGAGCGCGTCGAGCGAGGGGACGCCCTGGATGCCGGTGGTCATCAGGTCGTTGGTGCCCCGGTCGGCGGCGAGCAGTCCGAATATGCGCTCCAGATAGGCTGTCAGGCCGATCCAGGCGTCCGGCGCCGAGCGGGCCTCCTCGGCGGCCCGCAGGATGTCCCGCAGGGAATCGCCGAATACCGCCTCGATGAGTTCCGCCCGGCCGGCGAACCGCCGGTAGAGAGTGGCGCTGCCGACTCCGGCCCGACGGGCGATGTCGTCGAGCGGGGCGTCCACACCCTGATCCGTGTAGATCTCCCGGGCGGCAGTTATCAGCATCTCGCGGTTGCGCCGTGCGTCTCGGCGCAACGGTGTCTCTTTCTCCACACGGCTGCCCATGGCCCGAAACCCTAACACTAACCGGGGGAATCTCTCCGGTTAGGTGTTGAGATCATCGAAGGTACGGGGAACTGTCCCCGATTCGACCGCGCCGGCCGCCGGTACGGTTCACGCCCACTCCCGACACCTGAACTACGGGGCCCGAGGGGCGGAGCGTTCAGCGCGGTTCCGGAATCATGCGCAGCGGACCGGCGGTGAGGCTCATCTGCGGCCTCGGCCGGATCTTCGTCCGCGGAATCGGGCGCATCCGCCAGCGGCCCGCGATCGCGGCCAGGGCCAGCGTCGCCTCCGTCATGCCGAAGACATCGCCGATGCACTTCCGGCTCCCACCGCCGAACGGCAGATACGAGCCGCGCGCCACGTCCTTGGCCCGCTCGGGAAGCCAGCGGTCGGGGTCGAAGGACTCCGGGTCGGGGAAGCGAGCCGGATCGCGGTGCAGCACATACGGGCTGATCAGCACGTCCGACGCCGGGGGCAGCCGCCGCCCGCCGAGTTCGGTGGCCTCGGTGGTGGTCCGGGTGAACAGCCACGCGGGCGGGAAGAGCCGCAACGCCTCGCTGAACACCCGCTGGGTGTAGGCGAGCCGGGGAACGTCGGCGTAGCGCGGGGCCCGTCCGCCCAGCACCTCGTCGACCTCGGCGTGCAGCGCGGCCTCGGCCCGGGGATTGCGGCCGAGCAGGAACCAGGCCCAGGTCAGCGCGGAGGCGGTGGTCTCGATCCCGGCCAGCAGCAGGGTCATGACCTGGTCGTGGATCTCCTGGTCCGACATCGTGCCGCCGGTCTCGTCGTCCTGCGCGGCGAAGAGCGCGGAGAGCACATCGCCGCGGTCGCCGTCGTCCGCCCGCTTATAGTCCTCGATCATGCGGTCGATGAGCTGGTTGAGCCGGGTGAGCGCGTCGTCGAAGCGCCGGTTCGCCGCGAGCGGGAGCCTGGCCAGCAGCCCGGTGGGGTCGATCGCCTGCCGGTAGGCGCCCTCCACGACGATGGGCAGACAGTGCTGGATCTCGGCCACGGCATGCGGCGCCATATCGGTCGAGAAGAGCGCACGGGCCGTCACCCGCGCGGTGAGCGCGAGCATCTCATGGCTGACGTCGATGGGTCTGCGGGCCGTCCAGGCCGTCGACCCGGCCTCGCACTCCCGCTCCATCACCTCGGCGTACTTGGCGATCCGGGCGGCCTGGAAGGCGGGCTGCACCAGCCGGCGCTGCCGTCTGTGGTCCGCCCAGTCGGAGGTGATCAGGCCGTTGCCCAGGATGGGCTTCGCCTTCTCCTTGACCGGCCCGCCGGTGTCGTAGGTCCGCGCGTTCACCAGCACCTGCTGGACCAGCTCCGGATGGCAGGGCAGAAACACGGGCCGGGGCCCCAGCCGGAGCTCGACCAGATCGCCGTAGGCGGGCAGGGAGGCCAGGAACTGAAGCGGTTTGCGGCCCATCAGCAGGGCGTGGCCGGCCAGCGGAAGTCCGCCGGGGGCGAGGGCGTGCCGCCAGTGGCGCGTCGCCGGGTGCTGCGCGGTCCTCATCGGAAGATGTCCTTCGCTCGCGAGGTGGGGTACGGAAGGTACGGGGCGTCCGGTCCGTGGCGCACCCCGGACCGGACGTCGTCAGCGTGGCTCGCACACCATCGGCAGCGGGCCGGGTTCGAGCGTCGCCTTCGGCTCGGGGCGCAACGTCGTCCCGGGCACCGGGCGAAGACGCCACCGGCTCGCGATCGTCGCCACGATGAGGGCGGTCTCGGTCAGCGCCAGGACGTCCCCGATGCACTTGTGGCTGCCCGCGCCGAACGGGAGCAGCGCCCCGCGCGGCACCTCCTTGGCGCGGTCGGGGAGCCAGCGCTCCGGGTCGAACCGCTCGGGGTCGGGGAACAGCCCGGGGTTGTGGTGCAGCGCCTGGGCGCTGTAGAGGATCATCGTGCCCGCCGGGATGGTGCGGCCGCCGAGGTCCGTCTCGGCCGCCGTGACCCGCATCGCCATCCAGGACGGCGGATACAGCCGCAGCGACTCGGTGATCACCCCGCGGGTGTACTCCAGGGACGGCAGGTCCTCGAAGGTGGGCGAACGGCCCCCCAGGGCTTCGTCGATCTCGGCGTGCACCCGCTTCTCCACCTCCGGGTGGGCGCCCAGGAGATGGAAGACGAAGGCGAGCGTCGAGGCCGTGGTCTCGCTCCCGGCGACCAGGAAGGTGACCACCTGGTCGAGGACCTCGCCGTCGTCCAGCCCCTCGCCGGTCTCGGGGTGTTCGGCGCGCAGCAGCGTGGAGAGCAGATCGCCGAGGTCGGCGCCGGAGCGCCGGCGGTCGCGGATCATCTCGTCCACGATTCTCCGCAGCCGGGCGTTGGCCCGGTCATAGCGGCGGTTGCCCGGGGTGGGGAGCTTCTCCATGATCCCCAAAGGCGCCATGGTGCGCTTGTAGATGCCGTGCGAGACGATGCGCAGACAGTGGCGGGCCTCGTCGATCGTCGCCTCGCCGATCCCCGTGGAGAACAGCGTCCGCGCGGCGACCCGCATCAGCAGCGCGTGCATGGTGTCGCCGAGGTCCAGGGTCCGCCCCGGCTCCCAGGAGCCGATCGCGGCGCGGGTGTCATCGGCGACCGCGGCGGTGTAGTCGGCGATCTTCGGGGGGTGGAACGCGGGCTGGATCATCCGCCGCTGAGTGCGGTGGTCCTCGCCCCGGGAGACCGAGAGGCTGTTCCCGAGCAACTGCCGCGCCTTGTCGAAGACCCCGCCCTTGTCGAACACACGGGGATTGAGCAGCACCTGGCGGACCAGCTCGGGATGGCAGGCCAGATAGGCGCGGCTGGGCCCCAGTCTGACCTCCACCAGATCGCCGTGGGCGGGCAGGGAGGCCAGGAACTCCAGCGGACGGCGCCAGAGCGCCAGAGTGTGCCCCAGCAGCGGCACCGAGCCGGGCGCCGTGCCGGTGGTCCAGGAGTGCTCCGGCTGTGCGGAGCCCTTCGCGGCAGTCACGGTTCCCATTCCCTTACTGAATACGAGAGTTGACGTCGTTGACGGCCGTCTTGTAGCGCTTGTTGCTGATGGTCCAGACGAAGTTGCCGTAGATCAGATCGAGGAAGACGTCCTGCGTCAGTTGGTCGAACACCTTGATGCACTCAATGTCCTCGATCATGTCATCGAGCCGCGCCTGGAAGAACTCCTTGAACGTCGTCTCGTCACTCACATCGCAGAGCCGGAAACAGTTGGTGATCTGACCCAGTGAGACCTCGCGGTCATAGGAGTAGAAGTCGTTGACGATGGTGAGTCCGCGGGTGGTCATCCGTGCGGCCAGGCTTGTCCTGGCGTGTTCGGTGAACTCCGGATGCCGGTAGATCGGATACGACATCTTCATCCAGAAGTCGACACCGATGTCCGTGACCCGGAAACGGAAATACTGCTCCGGGGACGTGGTGCACAGCGCCGCCTTGATCGGCGAGTCGCGGAACATGTGGTCGCTGGTGACGAAGGCACGCGCGGCCTCGTACGCGACCTCCGCGTCCTCGGGGCCGTAGTACTTCTCGCAGATCGCGCGCAGCTTCGGCAGGAAGAGATCGAAGTCGTGCAGGGCGGGATCCATGTCGTCCCACACGAACGTCACGCAGTTCAGGACGCAGACGGCCTTGAACGCCTCCATGTCCTTGATATGACGGGGGCTTTGAGACCAGAGCACCACCCCCATATAGGAGATCCAGCGCTCATCGGAAACGGATTTACCGAGCGGTGCCACCGCCGCGTTGCAGTCGTCGATGACCTCGCGCAGTTCGGCGTCGGTCAATTCGACCTTGGTGGGCCGGGTGACGACATGGCGGTCGAACATCTCCTGGAAGCGGCCGGTGCACTCCTCCAGGTACGGGCGGACGCTGCTCCGGCTGATGTCCTGGGCCCCGGCCGCGGAAAGTCCCGTCGTCATGAGTTCCTCACAGTGGCCATGCGGGCGATCAGCTTCAGCGCGTTGACCGCGTCCGCGGTGAATGGGGCGTCGTCGAGGGCCCGCAGGGCCTGTGTCCGGCGGTCGTCGATCATCTGCTCGACGGCCTCCCGGGCGGTGGTGGCGGCGAAGATCTCCTGAATGGTCACGGCGTCCGACTCGTCCAGCAGCGGATTGCCGATGAGGCTGCGCAACCGCGCCGCCTGGGCGCTGTCGGAGGCGCGCAGGGCGAGCGCGATCAGGGTGGTGTTCTTCCCGGCCCGCAGATCGTCGAGCTGGGACTTGCCGGTGGACTCCGGGTCGCCGTACACGCCCAGCAGATCGTCGCGGAGCTGGAACGCCTCGCCGAGCGGCAGGGCGTAGGCGGTGAACGCCTCCATGGCCTCCGGGGCGGCGCCCGCGATGGCGGCTCCGACATGCAGCGGACGCTCGATGGTGTACTTGGCGGTCTTGTACCGGTTGACGGTGAGGGTGGCCTCGACGTCGTCCGTCAGCTCCCCGGTGGCCTGGAGATCGAGGTACTGGCCCAGCATCACCTCCGTGCGCATCTCCGACAGCAGCGGCAGTACGGCCTCGAACTGGGCGGGGGTGAGGCCGGCCGAGTGCAGCAGCTCGTCCGACCAGGTGAGCGCGAGGTCGCCGAGCAGCACCGCCCCGCTGACCCCGAACCGCTCGATCTGGTCCGGCCTGCGGTCGGCGGCGCACAGCGCGGCGAGGGTGCGATGGATGGTCGGCCGGCCGCGGCGGGTGTCGCTGTCGTCCATGACGTCGTCGTGGATCAGCGCGAAGGCGTGGAACATCTCCAGGCAGGCGGCCACCCGGAACACCGTGTCGGTGTCCTCACCGCCGCCGACGGCCTGCCAGCCGGTGACACACAACAGCGGCCGTATGCGCTTTCCGCCGGACAGGAAATCCTTGAGCAGTCCGGAGAGATACGGCAGATGGTGTTGCGGAGTGGTGTGGGCCTTGGCCGTCAGAAAGTCTTCGAGTACGACGTCCACCGACTTGCGGACGGTATCCGCGTCCAAGCGGCCGGGGCTGAGCGTGGGTGTGGTCATGCGACTGACTCCTCCACGTCGAAATGTCGAAATCCGTTGATTAAGGAGAAGAAAACAGGCACACGGAAACCCTTGCTTCTCTGGAAAAGTTGGATTGCCGTCCGTGCCGTGTACGGCACCATGAAGGCAGAAGGCGGGATGTGACCGCTGCCCCATGGTCGATAGGTCGAACGCGCCGGTCGATAGGTCGAACGCGCCGCGACGGGCGCGAAGACTCAGACGCTCAGGGGACCAGGGGATCGGCGCGGGCAGGGAATTTCCGCGCATGGAATCCAAGCCGGCCCGCAATGGGGCCCTGGCCGATGCGACACCCGCGTCGGCATCATCGGTTCGATGGATGCCAGGTGTGCGCGGGCACACTCAATTACGCCCATTTATGCCCCCTGAGTGCCGCCAGTCCCCCCACTCGGACGTCAGCAGTCTAGACGCAAGATCGACGGATTCGGAAGCCCGTTCTGGTATCGCGCCTATCACTTGACGGCCGGGGCCGGGGAGGTCTCGCCGCACCGGGTGCGGTCCGAAACGGGCAACTCGCCCCGTACGCGGCGACTATCAGGAGAATAAGCGGTGCGCAATATTGCGACGGAGGGTTCGTCGAAGGCTGAACGGGGCTCCGCCTTCCCCGGCGGAGCCCCGTTCAATAGCCATGTGGTGTCCGATCTTGTGGCGCCGGACCGCGCCGTGCCGGTCCGCGCCGTGCCGGTCCGCGCCGTGCCGGTCCGCGCCGTGCCGG
>NZ_JAHLEM010000806.1 GCF_018883605.1 Streptomyces niphimycinicus
GTGCGGGGGCCGCCGCCGCGGGCGCCGCGGTGGTGGTGGCCGTGGACGCGACGGCCTGGGCGGACGCCTGCCGGGGGACCCCGGAGCGCACGGTGCCCGGCGCGTCCACGACGACCGCGTCCTGGTTGACGTGCGTGATCAACTGCTGCGGGATCAGGACGACCACACCGGTGCCGCCCCGCGCGGACGGCCGGAAGGAGACGGTCAGCCCGTGCTTACGGGCCAGACAGCCGACGACCGCCAGGCCCAGCCGGGTGCCGGACAGGCTCATCAGATCCAGGCTCTCGGAGGAGACGGACTTCTGGGCGCGGTCCAGGGCGGCCGGACCCATCACGAGCCCGCCGTCCTCGATGGTCACCACGACGCCCGCGTGCGTCTCCTCGACATACACATGCACCTCCTCGGTGGGCGGCGAGAAGCTGGCGGCGTTGTCCATCAGTTCGGCGAGAGCGTGCATGACGCCCTCGGCCGCGTAACCGGCCACCGCGGCGTTGCTGGCGGAGTGGACCCGTACCCGCTGGAAGGCGCTGATCCGGCCGATCGCGCCACGCAGCACGGACTCCATGACGATCGGCTTGGTCCAGCGGCGCCCGGAGCGGGCACCGGTCAGCACCGCGATGCTGTCCGCGATCCGGCCCGCCTGGGCGGTGGTGTGGTCCAGCTTCAGCAGATCGCCGAGGACGGTCTCGTCGTGGCGGTTCTCCATCTCCCGCAGATCGGCCAGCATGCTGGTGGCCAGCGCCTGGACGCGGCCGGCGGCGTTGGCGCACGCGGCCATCGCGGAGGCGCGCATCCGCTCACCGTCGCCGATCTCGCGCAGCAGCGCCCGCAGCAGCAACTGATGGGCCCTGCTGGTGGGGCGCTCCATGCGGGTGATCACGGTATCCACCGAGCCGCCCTCGCGCAGTCTCCGGACCGCGGACGGAATCGTTTCCTCGGCGAGCCGGGTGGCCTCGATCTCCTTGGCGGCGGCCGTGGTCTCCAGCTCCGTGACCCGCTCCTGGAGTCGGCCGATGGTCCGCGAGCGGTTGGTGGCGACGGCGAGCGCCACCCCCAGCAGCACGGCGGCCACGCCGCAGAAAACCGCGACGGAGGCGCGCTGGGCGGACGGCACGGCGGTGGTCACCCACGCTCCCGCTCCACCGGCGACGACGGCTGCCAGCAGGGGCACGGTCAGGGCCCCACGTGTCACCGAAGGCCCTTTGTGCGGATGGCTGGATATGTGTGCTGACATCTATCAGGTCCTCATGGGCGCGTTGAGGGTTTTTGGCTGGACCACGCGGACATCAAGCCGTGGGCGCCACATGTTAGTAGAGTCACGTCACTTTGACCGGTCCCGCTCGTCACATGGAGCATGACGGTCCGTCAAATCGGAGCGTCAAGAAGCGTCACCTTCCGGACGCATATGCCGCTGCCATCGCTCGCAGGCGTCATGGCCCCGGAAACGTCACGGACCGGGAAGCGTTTCGCCCCCGAAGCTTCACGGAATCGCCAGCTCGGCCCAGATGACCTTGCCGTCCGAGGTGTAGCGGGTGCCCCAGCGCTCGGCGAACTGGGCGACCAGGAAGAGCCCCCGGCCGCCCTCGTCCGTCGTCGCCGCGTACCGCAGATGCGGGGAGGTGCTGCTGGTGTCGGAGACCTCGCAGATCAGGGCCTTGTCGCGGAGCAACTGCATCCGGATCGGGCCGGTGGCGTAGCGGATGGCGTTGGTGATCAGTTCGCTGAGCACCAGTTCGGCGGTGAACGACGCCTCGTCCAGCCCCCACTCCGCCAGCTTCCGCATCACCTCGGCGCGCACCCCGGCCACGGCGGCGGGGTCGGACGGCACATCCCAGGAGGCCACCCGGTCGCCGCCGACGACCCGGGTGCGGGCGGCGATCAGGGCGATGTCATCGCTCGGGTTGCTGGGCAGCAGCGCGTCCAGCACCTCGGTGCAGATCTCCTCGGGCGTCCGGCCGGTGTGGGACAGGGCATTGCGCAGCATCTCCAGACCGGTGTCGATCTCCCGGCGGCGGTCCTCGATGAGCCCGTCGGTATAGAGGACGAGATGGCTGCCCTCGGCCAGTTGCATCTCGGCGGTCTCGAACGGCAGCCCGCCCAGACCCAGCGGGGGCCCGGCGGGCAGGTCGAGGAACTCCACCGAGCCATCCGGACGCACCAGCGCGGGCGGCGGATGACCGGCCCGCGCCACCGTGCACCGCCGCGTCACCGGATCGTAGATCGCGTACAGACACGTCGCCCCCGTGATCCCCTCGCTCCCACTGCCGTCGCCATCCGGCCCGCCGGGGCCCTCGTCCTGGTCGATCCGGGCGATCAAGTCGTCGAGGTGGGACAGGATCTCGTCGGGCGGGAGGTCGAGGGTGGAGAAGTTGTGCACCGCCGTCCGCAGCCGCCCCATCGTCGCCGCGGCGTGCAGACCGTGCCCGACGACATCGCCCACCACCAGCGCCACCCGCACCCCCGGCAACGGAATGACGTCGAACCAG
>NZ_JAHLEM010000807.1 GCF_018883605.1 Streptomyces niphimycinicus
TCGAGGGTGGAGAAGTTGTGCACCGCCGTCCGCAGCCGCCCCATCGTCGCCGCGGCGTGCAGACCGTGCCCGACGACATCGCCCACCACCAGCGCCACCCGCACCCCCGGCAACGGAATGACGTCGAACCAGTCGCCCCCGACCCCCGACTCGGCCGGCAGATAGCGGAAGGCCACATCCAGCGCGTTCTGCTCGGGCAGGGCGCGGGGCAGCAGGCTGTGCTGAAGGGTGACCGCCATGGTGTGCTCGCGGGTGTAGCGGCGGGCGTTGTCGATGCAGACGGCGGCGTGTGCGGCCAGCTCCTCGGCGAGGGACACCTCTTCCTCTTCGAAGGGCTCGCGCTGCTTCATCCGCCAGAAGTTGACCACGCCCAGCAGCACCCCCCGGGCCCGCAGCGGCACGGTAACCAGGGACCGGACGCCGAATTCGATGACCTTGGCGGTCTGCTCGGGGTCCTGCGCCTGCCAGCCGGTGGCCTCGGTGAGATCGTCCTCGACGACCGGCTCACCGCCGCTGATCCCGAACGCCTGGGGCGAGGTCGGGACGAACGAGAACACCCGGCCGACCGGATAGAAGGGGTGGCCCTGGCCGGGCCGGATCCCCTGGACCGCCGCCCGGCGCATCTCGACACCGCCGAGCGCCAGCGGCTCATCCCCGCGCGCCACGGGCTCCGCCAGGTCGACCGTGACGAAGTCGGCGAAGCGGTCCACCGCCACCTGCGCCAGCTCCTCGGCGGTCCGGGCCACATCGAGGGTGGTGCCGATCTCCACGCTCGCGTCGTAGAGCAGCTTGAGCCGCCGCTGCGCCACATCGGCACGGCCGGAGAGGGCGCGCAGTTCGGTGGAGTCGCGCAGGGTGGCGACGCTGCCGGGCGGGCCGCCGTCGCGGTCGGTCAGCCGGTTGTTGATGGCCAGCAGCCGGTCGCCGGCCACCAGCACCTCGTCGGTGACATCGCGCCGGGCGGCCAGGACGTCGGCGACATGGGGCTCCAGGCCCAGATCGTCGACCAGCCGCCCCTCCGGCCGCGGCGGCAGATCGAGCAGCCGGGACGCCTCGTCGTTGGCCAGCACCAGCCGCCCGTCGCCGCCGACGATCAGCACGCCCTCGCGCACCGAGTGCAGCACCGCGTCATGGTGCTCGTACATCCGCGTCATCTCGACCGGGTCCAGGCCGCGGGTCTGCCGCCGCAGCCGCCTGCTCACCAGGGCGGTGCCGCCGGTGGCGAGGACGAGGGAGGCGGAGACGGCGCCGACGAGCAGCGGAAGCTGACGGTTGGCGAGCCC
>NZ_JAHLEM010000808.1 GCF_018883605.1 Streptomyces niphimycinicus
GTCATCTCGACCGGGTCCAGGCCGCGGGTCTGCCGCCGCAGCCGCCTGCTCACCAGGGCGGTGCCGCCGGTGGCGAGGACGAGGGAGGCGGAGACGGCGCCGACGAGCAGCGGAAGCTGACGGTTGGCGAGCCCGCTCACCTTCTGGATCGTGATCCCCGCGCCCACCAGGCCGACGACCTTGTGATGGCTGTCGAAGACGGGTGCCACGGCGTCCATCGCCTCGCCCAGTGTGCCGGGGCCGGTGTCGACGGTGGTGTGCCCGTGCAGCGCCGGCTCGATGTTGCCGACGTAGTGCTTGCCGATCCGGTTGAGCTTGGGGTGGGTGTACCGGATGCCCTTGTCGTTCGTGACCACGACGAAGTCGAGCCCGGACTTCTTCCGGACGGCCTCGGCCTTCGGCTGGAGCACCTTGGTGGGGTTGGGGCTGTGCAGGGCCTGCACGATGCCGGGGGAGTTGGCGAACGCCTCGGCGACCGCGACGGACCGGCCGCGGGCCTCGTCGGTGGCGTCGTGCCGCACCTGGAGCACCAGGGCGACGGTGGCCGCCGCGCCGAGCAGCAGCACGATCACGAGTTGCAGGATGAAAACCTGCCCGGCGACGCTGCGAACGTTCAGCCACGATCGAAAGCGCCGGCCCGCCACCTCCGGGCGCTCCCGGCGCCGACTCCGTGGGCGCCGACCGGGGATCATGCGGGCAGCCCACGATCGACCCATAAACCGGGCCATACACATACATCTACACCGGGAAATCCCGGAAGGCGAATCTCTACTTCCGTCGGCCGGGCGCGAAACGACAAGGCGCATAGGGTGGGCGACTTTCCGTGCCGAATCGATTACGGAGTGCTTTCCCGGGGCGTATCCACGATGGCGAGGTGCCGAAGCCGGGGGTCTATGCAAATCTGAGAAAAAGGGCAATTCACCCTTATTGCCGTCAATCGGTGCCGACACGACATCGATTGCGCCTGACGAAGGAGCCCGACATGGCCAGTCACGCCGGTGGAGTTCAGACAGGGGTCGCCCCGGGCCACGCGCACCGGGCAGTGAGCGGATGGCTCGTCTTCGCGGCGGTCATGATGATCTTCAGTGGGCTGATGAACCTGCTCCAGGGCATCTCGGCCATCCGGACCGACCGGGTGTTCCTGGTCACGCAGAGCTATATCTTCCAGTTCGACCTGGCCGGCTGGGGCTGGGTCCACTTCGGCGTCGGCATCGCCCTCCTGCTCGCCGGGTTCGCGGTGTTCACCGGTGCGATGTGGGCCCGGGTCACGGGTGTGGTGCTGGCCGGGCTCGCGCTGATCGCCAACTTCCTGTGGCTGCCGTACTACCCGGTCTGGGCCACCGTGCTGCTCATCATCGACGCGCTCGTCATCTGGTCGCTGTGCGCCGGGCCGAGCCGCGGCGGCGCGGGAGGACGCGGCGAGATGGGGGGACGGGGCGAGGCGGGAGGACGCGGCGAGATGGGAGGTCGCGGCGAGACGGGACGTACCGCCTGAGAGCCGGGACGCCTGGCTTCCCGGCAGGGTGCGGGGCAGGCTGGAGCCATGCTGCTGGCCGATGTCGCGCTGACCTCCCGCCAGGTCGCGGCCACCGCCGCCCGCTCGGAGAAGATCGCCGCGCTGGCCCGGCTGTTCCGGCGTACGGAACCGGCCGAAGCGGCCGTGGTGATCACCTACCTCGCGGGCAAACTGCCCCAGCGCCGGACCGGAGTGGGCTGGTCCACCCTGCGCCACCGCCGGGAACCCGCCGCCGAGCCGACGCTCGCGGTGCTCGATGTGGACGAGGCGCTGACCCGGGTCGCGGCGGTCTCCGGCACCGGCGCGACGGCGGCCCGCAAGCGGCTGGTGGGCGAGCTGCTGACCGCCGCGACCAAGGATGAGCAGGGCTTTCTGCTCGGCCTGATCGGCGGGGAGCTGCGGCAGGGAGCCCTGGAAGGGCTGGCCGTGGAGGGGCTCGCCGAGGCGGTGGGCGCACCGGCCGCCGAGGTGCGGCGGGCGGTGATGGTCGGCGGTTCGCTGGGCACCGTCGCCGAGGCGCTGCTGGCGCGCGGACCGGAGGCGCTGGCCGAGTTCCGGCTCGAGGTGGGGCGGCCGGTGCTGCCGATGCTCGCGCAGAGCGCCAAGCACCTGGACGAGGCCATGGACCGGCTGGGGCCGTGCGCGGTCGAGGAGAAGCTGGACGGGATCCGGGTGCAGGTGCACCGGGACGGCGAGGACGTACGGATCTACACCCGCACCCTCGACGAGATCACCGACCGGCTGCCGGAGGTGGTCACGGCGGCGCGGGAGCTGGCGGTGGACCGGGCGATCCTCGACGGTGAGGTGATCCTGCTGGACGCCGAGGGGCGGCCACGGCCGTTCCAGGAAACCTCCGCCCGGGTCGGCTCCCGGCTCGATGTGGCCGGGGCGTCGGCCGCGCTGCCGCTGTCCCCCGTCTTCTTCGATCTGCTCGTGGTGGACGACGACGTTCTGCTCGACCTCCCGGCCCGCGAACGCCATGCCGAACTGGCCCGGATCGCCCCCGGGCCCCGGCGGGTGCGGCGGCTGGTGGCCGACGACCCGGCGGATCCGGAAACCCGGCGGGCGGCGCGGGAGTTCGCCGCCGACGTGCTGGCCCGGGGGCATGAGGGGGTGCTGGTCAAGTCGCTGGAGGCGCCGTACGGCGCGGGCCGGCGCGGGGCGTCCTGGCTGAAGGTCAAACCGGTGCACACACTGGATCTGGTGGTGCTGGCGGCGGAATGGGGGCACGGCCGCCGCAGCGGGAAGCTGTCCAACCTCCATCTGGGCGCGCGAGCGGCGGACGGCACGTATCTGATGCTGGGCAAGACCTTCAAGGGGCTCACCGACGCGATGCTGGAGTGGCAGACGCAGGCGCTGCTGGGGATCGCGGTCAGTGACGACGGCTGGGTGGTGCGGGTGCGGCCGGAGCTGGTGGTGGAGGTGGCCTTCGACGGGCTTCAGCGCTCGTCCCGCTATCCGGCGGGCGTCACGCTGCGGTTCGCGCGGGTGCTGCGCTACCGGGAGGACAAGCCCGCGAGTCAGGCGGACACGGTCGAGGCGGTGCTGGCGCTGCGGGGTGGGTGACGGGGCTTGGCGCCTGCGGCGGGCTGTTCCTCCCCTGCCCGCCCCTTCCCGCAACCGCGCCCCGCGCCCCGCGCCCCGCGCCCCGGGGTGCGGGACGCGGGGCGCGGGGCGGTCCGGGGTCGCTCCGGATGGGCGGGGGTCAGGATGGGTTCTCCGCGTGGGTCAGGGTCTCCCAGCCCAGGAAGAGGCTGTTGGTGCCCGCCGGGCGCTGCTGTTCGGTGAGCTTCTGGGTGTTGGCCATGGCGATGCCGAGGCGGGTGTGCAGGGCGTTGTAGCCGACCTCGGTGATCGGGCCGAGGCCCCGCTTGACGCTGCCGCCGCACAGCCAGGACGGCACACCCTCGCCCAGTTCGTACTTCGACTGGAAGCCCAGCGCCTGCCGCAGCCGCTCGCCCACCTCGGGGTAGAGGTCCTGGCCCTGGATGCGGCTGGTCTCGGCGACATGCGCGATGGAGGCGATGCCGTATCCGGTGTGAGTGAAGTCGCGGCAGGTCTCCTGGGTGAGGCCGGTGACGAAGGTCGTCTGGCCCTGCCAGTACTTGACGATCTTGTCGCGGGTGTCCAGGCCGCTGCCGGGCGCGGTCTTGGGCAGGGAGCCGTCGGGCTGGAGGTAGATGTACGCCGGGACGCGGCCGCGGAATTTCGCGACGGCCTTGTCATAACTGGCCCGGTCGTCGAGGAAGACGGAGATACCGGTGGCGGCCTCCATCATCACCAGCTCCCAGTTGCCGTTGGAGTTCGAGCCGCCGATGACCTTCGGGAGGTAGACGTTCCGCAGCATGGTGGAGAAGCGGCTGATGGAGGCGTCCGACCAGCCGTGATAGGTGTAGCGGATGATCTCGGCCGCCCGGGGCCAGGAGGATCCGGCCCAGCCGGTCTGGAGCGGGGCGTTGCTGTTGGTGTGGTCCTTGATGGTGGCGGACCAGGCGTCCATGATCTGGATCGCCTTCTCGGCGTAGCGGCTGTCCCGGGTGATGTACCAGGCCAGCGAGAGCGAGTAGGCGGCGAGCGCGTCCTGGCGCTCATCGGTGCAGCCGAGGTTGGGGTCGGAGTACGGCCCGCATTCGACGACCGCCCGGGGCTTGGGGGTGCGCGACAGCGAGGCGTACGGGCTCGACAGCATCGCGTCGTACGCGCCCTTCCAGGGCTGCGCGCCGGCGTTCACCTTGGAGCGGACGAAGTCGAGCTGGGCCTGGCTGACCAGGACCCCGGGGTGGGTGAAGGCGGCGGCGGCCTTGGGTTCGGCGGACCGCTGGGCCTGTCCGGCCGTGGCCGGACCGCTGAGGATGCCCGCGAACAGCGCGGCCAGCGCCGCGGCGAGGGCGAGATACAGGGCTCTGGTGCGCATGGGGGCGGCTCCTGACGGTGGGGTTCGCGTATATGAACGACGGATGCCGACATGAACTCCTGCGATGCTCCGGGAAGTTAGCCCATGAACACGTCAAGGTCTAGACCTGCGGGGCGTAGGAGAGAATGTGCGCCCCGCCCCGATCGAGAGGCCCCAGCGTGGAGACGACAGTCGCCGAGGACCAAGGCACCGGCCCCGGCCGCCCGTCCGGCGCCCCGCGCGGCGCCCGGGGCCCCCGGGG
>NZ_JAHLEM010000809.1 GCF_018883605.1 Streptomyces niphimycinicus
TGCCGAACGGCCGGGGCACCGAGCTGGTCCGCGACACCCTGGTCGAGACAGTCCAGACGCTGCCGGCCCACCTGAAGCGGTCCCTGACCTGGGACCAGGGCAGCGAAATGGGACGCCACCGCGAGTTCACCGTCGCGACCGACATCCCGGTCTACTTGCCGCGAGCACCTCGACGCCGTCGCCGCCGAACTCAACGGCCGCCCACGCAAAACGCTCGGCTGGGAAACCCCAGCCGAGCGCCTGCATAAACTGCTCGCGGCCTGATCAACACGACCACGTGTTGCAACGACCCCTAGAAAACCGCCGAGAAGGGTGCGGGTAGGGGGCTTGTTCGGGTGGGGTTACTTCTTCTTGCCCTGGTTCTTTACCGCCTCGATGGCGGCCTTCGCGGCATCCGGGTCGAGGTAGGTGCCGCCCGGGTTGACGGGGCGGAAGTCGGTGTCGAGGTCGTAGGAGAGCGGGATGCCGGTGGGGATGTTGAGGCCCGCGATGTCGGCGTCGGAGATGCCGTCGAGGTGCTTGACCAGGGCGCGGAGGGAGTTGCCGTGGGCGGCGACCAGGACGGTGCGGCCGGTGAGGAGGTCCGGGACGATGCTGTCGTACCAGTACGGCAGCATGCGCTGGACGACGTCCTTGAGGCACTCGGTGCGGGGGCGCAGCTCCGGCGGGATGGTCGCGTAGCGCGGGTCGTCGCTCTGGGACCACTCGGCGCCGTCCTCGAGCGGGGGCGGCGGGGTGTCGTACGAGCGGCGCCACAGCATGAACTGCTCCTCGCCGAACTCGGCGAGGGTCTGGGCCTTGTCCTTGCCCTGGAGCGCGCCGTAGTGGCGCTCGTTGAGGCGCCAGGAGCGGCGGACCGGGATCCAGAGGCGGTCGGCGGCCTCGAGGGCGAGCTGGGCGGTGCGGATGGCGCGCTTCTGGAGGGACGTGTGGACCACGTCGGGGAGCAGGCCGGCGTCCGTCAGCAGCTCACCGCCGCGGACGGCCTCCTTCTCGCCCTTCTCGTTCAGATTGACGTCCACCCAGCCGGTGAACAGGTTCTTCGCGTTCCACTCGCTCTCGCCATGGCGGAGGAGGATCAGCTTGTACGGTGCGTCGGCCATGCCGCCGAGCCTACTGGACCGGTCCGAGGGGGTCGGTTGACGGACCCCGTCAATTCGCTGGCGGCGCGGGGGCGGCATCGGTAAGTTGCGGCTGCTGGTTGTGCCGCTTACAGATGCCGCTTACGGATGCGACTTGTTGTCGCGCACAGGGGGGAGTCGTCCGGTGTCCGTCGCTCGACTGAAACAGGCCGCGAAGGAGAGCGTCTCGGGGTTGCCCCGGGAGTTCTGGTGGCTGTGGACCTCCACCCTGGTCAACCGGCTGGGCGGGTTCGTGGCCACCTTTCTCGCCATGTACCTGACCGTAGACCGGGGCTATTCGCCGATGTTCGCCGGGCTGGTCGGGGCGCTGCACGGGCTGGGCGGAGCGGTGTCGGCCGTGGTCTCCGGGGTGCTGACCGACCGGCTGGGGCGGCGGCCCACGCTGCTGGTCTCGCAGGTGTCGACGGCGGTCACGGTCGCCGTGCTGGGCTTCGTCCAGGATCCGGTCGCCATCGCCGTCGTGACCTGTCTGGTGGGCATGACCAGCAACGCGTCGCGGCCCGCGGTGCAGGCGATGATCGCCGACATCGTCCGTCCCGAGGACCGGGTGCGGGCCTTCGCGCTCAACTACTGGGCCATCAACCTCGGCTTCGCCGTCTCCGCGGCGGCGGCCGGGCTGATCGCGAGCCATGGCTATCTCACGCTCTTCCTGGGCGACGCCGGGATGACGCTGCTGTGCGCGGTCATCGTCTTCGCCAAGGTGCCGGAGTCCCGTCCGGAGCGGGGTGTCGCCCCCACCGGGGGTACGGGTGTGGCAGTGGAGGAGCCGGAGGCCGGGCTGGGCTCGGTGCTGCGGGACCGGCGGTTCATGGCCGTGGTCGGGCTGTCCTATCTGGTCGCGACCCTCATCCAGCAGGCGTTCGTGGCGCTGCCCGTGGCGATGGGGGCGGAGGGGCTGTCCAGCACGGACTACGGCATCGCGATCGCGACCAACGGCGCGCTGATCGTGGCCGTACAGATCCCGGTGACGCGGTTTCTCGAACACCGCGATCCGGCGCCGCTGCTGATCGCCTCCGCGCTGCTGACCGGAGGGGGCTTCGGGCTGACCGCCTTCGCCGGGTCGGTCGGGATGTACACGGTGGCCGTGACCGTCTGGACCCTCGGCGAGATCATCAACTCCCCCACGCAGATGGGGCTCGTGGCCCGGCTCTCCCCGACCCATGCGCGCGGCCGCTACCAGGGGATGTACACCCTGTCGTGGTCCCTCGCCTCGCTCACCGCGCCGCTGGTGGGTGGCGCGGTCATGGACCGCTTCGGGGCGGACGCGCTGTGGGCGAGCAGCGCCGTGGTGGGGCTCGTGGCGGCCGGTGGGTACGCGGCGCTGGGGCGTGCGATGCGGAGTCGGCCCGAGGCCGGCGGATCTGGCGGCGAGGGTTCTGGGAGCGGGGTGGGTGTGGGTGATGGCGCGGGTGCCGAGGTAGGCGCGGGTGCCGAGATGGGCTCGGGTGCCGAGATGGGCTCGGGTGCCGAGGTAGGCGCGGGCACCGAGGGCGAGATCGGTGCCGGAGACGGGGCGGGTGCGGTCGGTGCGGCTGCCGGTGGCAGGGCGGCCGGGGCCTCCGAAGGCGGGGCGCGCGCCGTCGGCGCGGGGCCGGTGGCGGGATAGGGACTGCCTGACGTGCCGGGGCGCGTGGTCGGGGCGGGGGGCTGGCGCCCCCTCCCCTGGGGCGGGGCTGCGGTCGGGGCGGGGGGCTGCTCCACCGGTGGCAGCACAAGCGGTCGGTGCCGCCTCCGGGGGGCGTCCGGGCCGGGGTGGGCGAGGGGGGCTGTGGTTAGGGGCGCGGTCCGCTGCGCTTACGGCGCGGACCTGGGGATGACCGGCTCGATGTGGATGGGCGGGGGCAGTGGGGGCTGGTAGGTCGGGATCGTCGGCCGGTCCGGGAAAGTGGGCCGCTGGTAGGTCGGGTACGGAGCCGGGTCCGTTCCGGTGCCGCCACCCGGCTGGTAGCGGTCGTTCCACCGGGTCACCGGGATCCGGGGGTAGCTCGGCTCGTCCTTGTGCGCCCACAGCGCGAACGTCAACCCCGTCATCCCCACCAGCACGGTGAGCGCCACCGCCCCCACGCCGATGATGCGCCGGCGCGCGGGGCCGGTGACCTCGGGCGCGATGCTGATCCGCCGCGCCTTCTCCCCCGGCATCGGCCCAGCCGCCGTGCCCCCGGCCGGGCCGGGCAGGGGTGCGCGTTCGTCCACGCCCAGGGCGGCCAGGTGCAGCCCGAGCCGCTGGGTCTGGCCGGGCAGCCGTACGGCGGTGTCGGCCCAGGTGCGGATGGTTTCGGGGGCGATGCCGTCGGGCGGTACGAGGATGCTGGGGCCGGTCCAGTTCATGGCCCAGTAGGCGGTCCCCCGCGCGACCAGTTGCGCTCCGATCAGCACGGCCAGGGCGTCGGCCAGGGCGCTGAGCGGATCGTCGCGTTCGGTCTGCTCGGAGTGGGGCGTCCGCTCACCGTGCGACAGACGGGAGTCCAGACGGGAGTCCAGACGGGAGTTGAGGGCGCGGGCGAGGGGCATACGGCGGCCGCTGTCCAACAGCCGCAGCACCCGTTGGATGGTGAGCGCCGCGTCCGGCTGGGCGGCGGGCCCCGCTTCCGGCTCCGCGAGCCGCTCTGCTTCCGGCCCCCCGATCGGCTCCGTTTCCGGCGCCGTGACCGGCCCCGCCCTCAGGCGTCCCACCCCCTCGGCCGCCTCGACCCCGCGCACCGCCTCGGCCAGCGGGGTCAGGACGCGCGTCGCGCGGTATTCGGCCAGTTCGGTGAGCCAGTCCCGCCACGGCACCCGCTTACCCGCGTCCGGGCCGGACAGCATCACGCGGCCCAGCGCGACCGCGTACCGCGACCGTAGCGAGAGGGGGTCCGGGGTCAGGGGGTCCGGGGCCAAGGCGTCCGGGGCCAAGGCGTCCGGGGCCAAGGCGTCCGGAGTCCAGGGGTCGGCGGGCAGGCGCGCCAGCCGTTCCAGGCGGGTGGCCAGCGCCGGATGCGCGTCTTCGGGGTCGGCGGGCCGCTCTACGGCGCGGGCGCGTAACGCGGCCAGCGGCTCCCGTACTTCGGGCGCCTCGACCATATGGGCGAAGGCGCGGAACGGATCGTCGGGGATCCGGCCCGTCGCCCGGCGCATCGGGGCGAGGAAGTCCGCGAAGAACTCCTGCCACGCCGCCTCCAGCGCCGCCGTCGAGCGCAGCGCGTCGGCCATGGCGCCCGGACCGGCCACCCGGGCGGCCTCGCGATCGGCCTCCAGCTCCTGCCGTCGCCGGACCGGGCGGGTGAGCCAGCGGAAGACGCGGGTGTAGAGGCCGAGCAGCAGCAGGGGCCAGCCCGCGTACAGCCGCACCAGGTGATTGGCCGCCGACGCCTCCTGGATCGCCTGCCGGGCGGCGACCAGCCCCGCCGCGCCCCGGTGGGCGACCGCGCCGAAGCGGCTGTGGCGGCGGGAGAAGTGGCCCAGCTCATGGGCGAGGACGGCGCGCAGTTCGGCGGGCGGCAGACAGGCCAGCAGGGGCATTCCGAGGTAGAGGACGCGTTGGCCGGGGGCGAGCCCGAGGAGCGGTGCGTCCTCGGTGACGGAGGCGTTGACCTCGGCGGTCAGCCGGATACGGGCGGGCGGCCGGGTGCCGACGGCGACCGCCAGCTCCTCGACCGTGCGCCATAGTTCCGGCGCCCCGCGCCAGGTCACCGGCACCGCGTCCTCGCGCGATACGGCGGGGCGTGCGGTGCGGATCACCGCCCACACCATGCCGAAGACGATCGGGGCGAACGCCGCGCAGGCGGTGACGACGCTCATGGGCGGCGTCTGGACCCCCGGTTCTCCGGCGGCCCATAAGGCCGCCACGAGGAAGGCGCACCAGAGCAGCACCATGGCCGCGACCAGGGCGTAGAAGACGGCGAGGAGGGCGAGGGCGAGGAGGGCGCGGGCCGCGGCGATCATCGGCCCTCCCGGTTGCCGTCGTGGGCGCCGTGCCGGAAGCCGTTCCGGGCATCAGGCCGCAAGCAGTCCCCTGCCTCAGGCCGCACGCCGTTCCCTGCCTCAGACCGCAAGCCATCCCACGCCTCAGGCCGCACGCCGTTCCCTGCCTCAGGCCGGAAGCCATCCCGCGCCTCAGGCCGAAAGCTATCCCACGCCTCAGGCCCCACGCCGTTCCCTGCCTCAGACCGCAAGCCATCCCACGCCTCAGGCCGAAAGCTATCCCGCGCCTCGGGCCGAAAGCCCTCCGACAGCCACTCCGC
>NZ_JAHLEM010000081.1 GCF_018883605.1 Streptomyces niphimycinicus
CGAGGGCGACAAGGCGTACAACTACCCGGACAGCGCGGGTGAGGGCGTCACCGCCTACGTCATCGACACCGGTGTCCGCACCAGCCACAAGGACTTCGGCGGCCGGGCCACGTCCGGCTTCGACGCGGTCGACAACGACGACAGCGCCGACGACGGCAACGGCCACGGCACCCACGTGGCCGGCACCATCGCCGGAGCCGAGCACGGCGTCGCCAAGAAGGCCAAGGTCGTCGCGGTGCGCGTGCTGGACGACCAGGGCTCGGGCACCACCGAGCAGGTCGTCGCGGGCATCGACTGGGTCACCGAGCACCACGAGGGCCCGTCCGTCGCCAACATGAGCCTGGGCGGCACCCCCGACGAGGCCCTCGACGCCGCCGTGCAGAAGGCCATCGACTCCGGTGTCACCTTCGCCGTGGCGGCGGGCAACGAGTCCTCCGACGCCAGCCAGAGCTCTCCCGCCCGGGTGAAGGACGCGATCACGGTCGCCTCCAGCACCGACAAGGACGAGCAGTCCGACTTCTCCAACTACGGCGACGTGGTGGACATCTACGCCCCCGGCTCGGACATCACCTCCGACTGGAACACCGGCGACGACGCCACCAACACCATCTCCGGTACGTCGATGGCCACCCCGCACGTCGTGGGCGCCGCCGCCGTCTACCTCAGCGGCCACCAGGACGCCAAGCCGGCCGACGTGGCGAAGGCGCTGACGGACGGCGCGACCGCCGACAAGATCTCCAACCCGGGCGACGGCACGCCGAACAAGCTGCTGAAGGTCGTCGAGTAAGACCCGGCAAGCCTCATGGGCAGGTGAAGTGATCAGCCCCAGGGGCGCAGCCGGCCAGCCGGTTGCGCCCCTGGGCATGCTGGACGCGGTTCGTGTGCTACCTCGGTGACCGGGGCGCCAGGGCCCGGCGTCAGCCTTCCAACTCGCGACGCACGGCGTCGAGATCCAGGTCGACGGTGAATTCTCCGGCGACATCGACGGAAGCCTTGCCCGTAACCGTGGCCACCTCGCGGTAGGTGTCCCCGTCCAGTGCGTGCACCACCACGCACAGATCCGGTTCCATCTCGACCCGCCAATAGGCGGGCACCTTCGCCTGGGCGTAAAGGGCGGGCTTGAGGATGCGGTCGGCCGCCCGGCTGAACGGAGAGACGATTTCTCCCAGCAGCAACATCGCCTCAAGCGGCGCGGCCAGCGTGCTACGTGAGACGGCCGCGCGGTCGACAACAGCGATGTCGGGGATGAACAGCCTGGAATCACTCGCCACCATCACCGCTCCCGCGGTCAGAAACCGCGCGCCGGACCGAGCTGAAGCGGCGTCGATCTGGCTGCGTAGCGCGTAAGACACGATTTGGTGGGCCAAACCGGGTGCGGGGGACATGAACAGGACACCGTCCACGAGCTCGTAGCGAGCCCGTGCCGGGTGCGCCGGAAGAGCAAGGACGTCCTCGACCGTCCAGGGGCCCATGTGACCCTCGATTGGCGTCTCGGTGACGCTCATGGCTGTGACTCCCGGTGTTCCTTGCGCTCAGCGTGCCACCTGGCGGGGACGCCCCTTGAGGCTTCCAGCCTGAACCGTGGGTCGCGGCCGGACAGCATGAGCATCACCCACAGGAGTGAGCCGAACACTTCGCGGCGAGTGACGGGCGCGCCCCGCTACGGCAGTACCTGGACCGTGTCGCCCACCGCGCGTTCGCCCGTCGCGTCCGAGGTGATATTGGCGAGCTTGCCGTTCACGGCCATGGCGGTGGAGCCGCCGCCGTCCAGGTTGAGGGCCTGGACGGCGCCCTGGGAGTGCATGAAGCGGGCGGCCTCCTCCAGAGTGAAGCCCTCGCTCACACCGGGCTGCCGACCGTCCACCGTGGCCAGGATCAGCCGCCCCTTCTTGTCGAGCCCGGCCATCGTGCGGGGCTGCCGCACATTCGACCAGGCGTAGCCGAAGGAGAGGTTCTTCGGGTCGAGGGTGCCCTCGGTGGCGGCGTCGATGGCGATGCGGCCGTCCTTCACCAGGGTGGGGGCGGCGCTGACGATGCTGTCGTCGGAGTCGAGCCGGACCCGGCGGCCGGTGGTGTCCCGGACGACCTCCTCCAGCGCGATCCGCTCGCCCCGCCCGGCGTGGGCCGTCAGCCAGTCGGACGCGGCGCCGATGCCCTGGAGCACGGAGCCCCCGGCCGGGACCGTACCGCCGCGCGGGCCGGTGGAGACCACCCGGCCGTCGGCGTCGAGCACCACCTGGGTGCCGGGCCCGGTGGGCAGTTCGGCGCGGAACCTCGGGGTGAACTTCACCAGGTCGTCGGCCTCGGAACAGGTGAGATCCTGCCGGGGCAGCTCGGTCGGAGTGGCCCCGGGGCGGCCGCAGTTGCGCACCTTGCCGGGCACCCGGTTGATGCCCTGCACCGCATACCTGGACGACCCCGCCCGCGCGGTGACCGTGCTGGTCAGGTCGGCGATACGGGCGTGCCGGCCGCCGTCCGCGAGGATCAGCGCGGCCCGCGAACCGGCGGCCATCGACTCCAGTTGCCCGTCGTACGCGGAGATTCCGGCCATCGTGCCCTGGACGCCGTCCGCGTCGGAGGTGACGAAGAAGCCACCGTTGACGGCGATCAGGGAGTGGCGCTTCGCGGCGACGGACGAGGTCGTCTCGCGGTCCGCCACGCTGGTGTCATGGGTAGCCGCCACGGTGCCGGTGAACCGGGCCGGGTCGATCACCGCCACATGAACGCTCTCCCGGTCGGCGGGCTGTTGCGCGTCGTAGCCGGTCCACTCGGCCACCGCCGTGAACCCGGCCGCGGCCACCTTCTCGCGCGCGCCCTGCGCCTCGCCGGAGGCGGCGTACGAGCCCACCCGCACCCGCCACCCCATGGTGCCGTGCGGCGTATCGGCGTAGACGGGCCACACCACCCGCTCGACGCGCGGCTCGAACCCCGCGTCGCGCAGCCGCCCCGCCGTGGCGTCCGCCCAAGCCCGGTCGCCCAGCGGCGCGGAACCCGGCCCCTGCACCGTGACCGTCCAACTCGGCTTGGCGTCCGCGTCCCGGAGAACCCCGGCCCGCACCAGCACTCCTGGGGCCACCGTCTCCGTCGTCCAGGACCCGGCATCCGGCGCCGCCAGCGCCGAGGGTTGGACGACCGCCACCACAACGGCGGCCCCCAGTGCGGCCCCCATCCGGACGCCGAGCCGACGGCGGGCGGTGCTTTTTTCGTTGCGCATGCCCGGAAGTCCAGCGCCGATCGGGGACGGCACCGACACGGAGGCAGGGCGAGACGCGGAACGTACGGTGAACGGGCGGGGGAATAGTCCGTGCGCGGGCGAGGTTCGGAAGCGGCACGAGCGGCGATAACGACATCCGCGACGATGGCAGACGATGACCACCGAGGAGTACTCGTGTCGACCGAGCAGAACGCACCCCAGGGGACCGTCGCCGAAGGCTTCGAACCCGTACGGCGGGAATTCGGCGCCGTCGCGGCGGCCGAAGGCGGCGACTACGCCGCCCAGTTAGTGGCGTACGTCGATGGTGAGCGGGTCGTGGACCTGTGGACCGGGCCGGAGATCACGGCGGACTCCCTGACCGGGGTCTTCTCCTCCACCAAGGGCGCGGCCCACCTGGTGGTGGCCCTGCTCGTCCAGGATGGCACCCTGGAGCTGGACCAGCGGGTGAGCCACTACTGGCCGGAGTTCGGGGTCGAGGGGAAACAGGACATCACTCTGCGCGATGTGCTGTCCCACCGGGCCGGAGTGGTCGGCGCCGACGCCGGTCTCCTCCCGGAGGAGCTCGCCGACGACCGTGTCATCGCCGAGCGCCTGGCCTCCCAGGCTCCGTACTGGCGACCGGGTACCGCCTTCGGCTATCACGCCCTGGTCATCGGGGCGCTCACCGGCGAGGTGGTCCGACGCGTCACCGGCCGGAGCATCCAGGAGCTGTTCGAGGCCCGCGTCCGCTCCCGTCACGACCTCGACTTCCACCTGGGACTGCCCGAGGAGCACGAATCACGCTTCCTCACCACGCTGCCCATGCTCCCCACCCCCGCGCAGCAGGCCGAACTCGACGCCGAAGAGACCGGTCCGCTGAGCCTGACCGGCATCGCCTTCAACCGCAACCACCCGCGGATGGTCGACCTCGGGGAACTGCCCAACCTCCGCGTCGTACGCGCCAAGGGCCCCGCCTCGTTCGGCGGCGTCGCTTCGGCGCGTGGTCTGGCCGGGATGTACGCGGCCGCGATCAGCGAACTCGACGGCAAGGCACCGCTCCTCAAGCCGGACACGGCCGCCGCCTTCGCGCAGATCCACTCGATCGGCTACGACGTCGTATCGCGCGCCCACAAAGCCTTCGGCCTCGGCTTCCAGGCTCTGTGCGACATCTACCCCGTCCTCGGCGCGGGCGCCTTCGGGCACGGCGGCGCCGCCGGCTCCCAGGCTTTCGCCGACCCCCGCACCGGCCTGGCCTACGGCTACAACCGCCGCCGCTTCGCCTACCCGGGCGGCCCGGCCCCGGAGAACGAACGCCTGATCCGCGCGGTGCACGCGGCGGCCACGGCGGCGGCCCGCTAGTCCCGCCTCTACCGCCAGAGGTGGTCGAGCGTCCCCGCCTTGACGGCGCGTATGAAGGTTCTGAGTCGGCCCGGTGTGGTGGTGAGGATGTCGGCGGGCGTGTCACTTTCCCGAATCCGTATCTCATGGCCCGCCGCGCCGACTTCAACACAGTCGTTGGTCTCACCGGGTCCGGAGAACGACGACTTCCGCCATGGCGCCGGATTTTCCATGATCCTGCCCTTCACAATTGCCGCATGATGGTGTGGATGAAGTCCTGAGACTTTTCCGCCGACAGGGAGAACGTCAGGGCCTTGTCGAGGAATGCGCGATACCGCGCGAGCTGCGACTCCGCATCCAGCAGGATAGGGCCGTGCGGCACATCGATATGTACGGTGTCCAGCCTCGGTACCGAGCCGTATGCGTACAGCACGGGGGTCCCGGCGCCGCCGAACCCTTCGGCATCGAGCGGAACCACCCGGACGGTGACGCCGGGACGCTCGCTTTGTTCCAGTATGAAGGCGAGTTGTCGGCGTGCTACGTCCCGGTTGGCGACGAGTGTCCGCAGGGCGGCTTCATGAATGACTGCTTCATACGCGGGAGGCGATCCGCTGTCGAGCACCTCCCGCCGTCGCATACGGAACGCGACCAGCGCCTCCAATTGGCGTGGTGACGGCTGGGGAACCCCGTAGGCCATGAGCGCACGCGTGTAGTTGTCCACCTGGAGAAGCCCGGGGATGTAGACACCTTGGAAGGTGCGCAAACGGCGACATCGATACTCCAGTTCGGCGAGATCCAGGGCCGCGTGCGCGAGTGTCCCCCGGTACTCCTCCCACCACCCCTTGTCGCGTTCCGCGGCCATGGCGACCAACTCGTCGATCAGCGCGTAGTCGAGGCAGGCGTAGTGCGTCGCCATTCCGCGCAGTCGCTCCTCGCTGACGCCCGCCCGTCCTGCCTCCACGTGGCTCATCTGCGCCGAGGTTGTTCCGACCCGTTCGGCCGCTTCTCGGGCGGTCAGGCCCGCCGCTTCACGCATCTTGCGCAGTTCGGTTCCCAGCCGCTCCTGGCGTGCCGTGGGCTGACTCCTCACCGCCATGCCCGTTACCTCCGACTTCTCGATAACCCGACAGACGTTCGTCCCTTAGCTCCGTCGGCCCCCAATGCCCGCCACAAACTTGTGGCGGGCACAACTTTGTGGCGTACTTTACGTGACGCGCTCATCACGTAGCGATGAGCGGCAGCCGAAGCCTACTGTCCTCGTGGAGGCCCAGATGGAGACGCCGCACTCCCCAGAACTCTTCGACAAGGAACTCTGCGAACTCGTCCTCGCCGTCGCGCCCAGGCTCTTCGCCGTCGTCCAGGAATGCGAGGTGCGGCCCGGCCTGAAAGACGGGTGTGTCGCGGCGTGGGGAATCGCCTTCGGCGAGGGCCCCGTCCACGTGATCTCGGCTGACGGCACCGGCCAGATGGTTCTCAACTCGCCGGAGCGGGCGCTTCGATGGTTCGCGCGAGGCGGCGGCGAGGACGGCGTGACGGCGAGGCTGGTGTGGCTCAGCCGGTCCGGGAGCGCGGTGCTCGATCATGACCAGGCCGCTTGAACACCCGAGAGACAGGCGCGCTGCCCCGCTCATACGCGATGTCGGGGTGCGCGGATCGATAGTCTGCGCAGAGGTACTCGCTCCGGTCCGTAGGAGGGCACAGACATGTACGTGACGGACTTGGAGCTGTCCGGCGTCCGGGGGTTCCACGGTCACCGGGCGGCCCGGTTGCGATTCCCGCGACGTGAGGATGGCAGTTACGCGGGCTGGACCGTGCTGGCCGGGCGGAACGGCTCGGGCAAGTCGACGGTGCTGCAAGCCCTCGCGTTGGTTCCACGTCTGCCAGTCCGCCGACCCCGGCGGACTGATCCGGCTGGCCGCCCCCGCGGAGGAGCGGCCGCCCGAGGTGGTCGACGACGAGCAATTCCGTCCCATCACGCCCCCTCATACGCTCCATGGCGTCAACATTGACAACCCATGCGAAGAGGGGATTCCCGCGTGACCATCAGGACTGCGATACGCAGGACCACAACGCTTGCTCTGTTCAGCGCTGTTTTCCTCGGCAGCCTCGCCGGAACCGGCGTCGCCGCCCCGGCCGCCTCCGTCCGCCAGTGCAAGGGCGAGTTCAGGCACGCCGTCTCCAACGTGAAGTTCTCCCGCATGCCCAACGGCCGGCTCACCTGGAGCTTCAAACTGACCGCTGCGGCGAGGAGGAACCTCGGCTCCCTAGTTGTACTGACCGGGGACGTTAGTCAATCGTGTGAACGGCGGCTGACTGCCACACGCGGTGTGCGGACGGTGATGGTTGTACTGGTGGAGCCAGCCGGACAGTGCGTCTCGTCGTTCTTGCTCGCTGGTGTAGCAGCGGGCGTAGGCCCGGCCGTCGGCCATGGTGCGGTGGAAGCGCTCGACCTTCCCGTTGGTCTGCGGACGGTAAGGGCGCGTGAACTTCGGCGTGATCGACAGCGCGTCGCACGTGTCCCGCCACAGGTTTGACCGATAGGCACCTCCGTTGTCCGAGAGCACCCTCTCGATGGTGACGCCGCGCGCGGCGAACCACTCCACCGCGCTGTGCAGCACGCTGACTGCGGTCATGGACGTCTCGTCATCGTGGACCTCGGTGTATGCGACGCGAGAGTGGTCATCGATGACGGTGTGCACAAATGCGTATCCGAGCTTCGGGCCGCCGTAGGCGTTGCGTGACTTGCCAGGAGTCGCGGAGCGGTGTTTTTCGCCTTGGCGGCGACCGACGTAGCGCCAGCCGCCGCCGTCGGGGATGTTCCCGAGCTTCTTCACGTCCACGTGCACCAGCGATCCCGGATGGTCGTGCTCATACCGGCGGACGGGCTCGCCGGACGCGCGGTCGACGTAGGCGAGTCGGTTCAGGCGGGCCGATCGCAGGATTCGGTGCACTGTCGACGGGGCGATGTTGAGTCTCGCAGCGAGCTGGACCGGCCCTTCCCGCAGACGTAGTCGTAGGCTGACGCACCTCTTCGTCACGGTCTTGGGTGTCTTGGCCGGCGAGCTCCGCGGTCGTGAGGATCGGTCCTGCATGGACTCGCCTGCGAGGTAGCGGTCGAGCCAGCGCTTCACGGTCGGCCAGGACACCTGAAATCGGGCCGCGACTTCGCTGATGGGCCAGCCGTCGTCAGCGACGAGTCGAGCGACTTTCAGACGGTGGCGCGGTGTGAGGGCCGCGTTCGTATGGGACATTTCTGAGCTCCTGGACAGGCTGAAGGGCCGACCATGGTGTGTGGCCGGCCCTTCAGCTTGGAGACATGTGGGTAGGGATTGTGCGGCTCAGTCGACTGGGGAGACTCGGATGAGGTTGCCGTCGGGGTCTGTGATCACGAACGTGCGGCCGAAGACAGCATCGTGCGGCTCCTGCACGACGTGGACTCCCTTCGAGGCCCAACTCGTGAAGATCTCGTCGATCGCCTCCGATGGCCCCGGCACCATGAGTCCGATCTCGGTCGTACGAGGGGTGCTCGGGACCGCGTGCTCGCTGTAGCCCGTCCACAGCGCGAACAGGACACCGGGGGCAGCTTCGAAAGCTACGTAGTGGGGACTGGTGAAGGTCGGTTCGATCTCGAACAGGTCACTGTAGAAGGCGGTGGCGGCCTCGGCGTCGCGGACGCCGATCAGGAACAGGTTCGGTGTGGGCATGGAGCGCTCCTCAACTCGTTGATTACTCGGTACAGCACCCAGTGGATCGCCCCATCGCGACAAAACCTGTCATCTTTTCTGAGAACATGGGTCAGCATGAAGGCTTCAAGGCTCTTGCATCTCCTGTTGCTCCTGCAGACCCGTCAGCGGCTCACTACGACGGAGCTCGCCGCGCGTCTTGAGGTGTCCCGGCGTACTGTGCTGCGGGATGTCGAGGCGCTCTCGACAGCGGGTGTGCCCGTCTATGCCGAACGCGGGCGTAACGGCGGGATCGTCCTGCTCCCCAGCGCACGGCTCAACGCATCCCATCTGGAACCACCAGAGCTGGAGGCCCTCTCCGTAGCTGGCTTGGACAGCGCACAACGTGAGCGAATGGGCCTGTGTGCGGTGTGGGAGTCGGCGGAGCGCAAGATCGCCGCTCGCCAGGCTGCAGCACCTGAGTCGCCGAGCCCGCTGCGGCTGGCGGACCTGGTGCTTGTCGACAGCGCCGCGTGGTTTGCTGCCCCCGAGGCAGCGGTCGATGTATCGGATCTGGCCTCGGCCCTGCGACACCGTCGACGCCTTCGAATCCAGTACCGGCGCAGCGCCGAGAGCCAGGCCTCGACACGGGTGGTTGACCCGTACGGGATCGTGGCGAAATCAGGTCGCTGGTATCTCGTCGCCGATGACCAGGGGGACAGCCGACTGCTCGCTCTGGAACGACTTTCGACCTTCGAACAACTCGACGCGCCAGCCGTACTCCAACCAGACGAAAGCCTCCGCACCAGATGGGCCGCGTTGAAGAAACGCACCGAGGGGCAAGATCGTGTGAGCGTGACCATCCGCCTGCCGGAAAATGGCCTCGATCTGGCGCGACGCATCCTCGGCACCCGCATCCACCATGTCTCCGACCCGGAAAACGGCTCGCGCGTCGTCATCGTGCGCTACCCCGAGATCGAGTCGGTGCGTCAGCTCCTCCAGTTCGGCGACCACATCGAGGTGCTCGCCCCAGAGGCGGCCCGCACACGCATCAGTCAGCTCGCCAGGGACCTGGCTGACAGACACTCAACCCCCGCAGCCTGATTGCCGATCAGAACCCCTGCTCTCAATCAACGTCTCCGGTCAGTACACCTAGTCAAGGTCTCTATGCCGCAGGCATTCGTCTCCGGCCACGAGATCAACCCGCCCTACGGCCCCCACACCCGCTTGAGCAGCTACGACTTCCACTCAAGCATCAAGAGCTACCAGCGCAAGGGCAGCGGCCGTAACTTCACCATCAAGACCAACGATGAGATCAGCTTCTTTTGGCTCGTCAAGAGCATCAGCCACCCGAGGTCCGGTGCCTCCCGCACGATCACGTGCTAGGTACCCTCGGCCTGATCCCGCACACGGGGACAGAAGGGGAGATGAGCCGGATGAAGAACGTTCCCGTTCTGGGCGGACGCCACGAGCTGACCATCGAGGGCTTCGCCGCCACCACCGAACACATGGAGCTGCGCTACCACCTCACTCCCCCTCTTCCCCAGAGCGAACCCGACGAGGAGAACGAGGTCGGCAACCACGAGCCGTACGTCTTCCTCGCCCTGGAAGCGCTCGACGACGTCGGCAACGAATACCGCGATTCGGGAGGAGCCTTCGGCCTCTCACCCGATGGCAGCGCCACCGAGGGTTCCCTCTCGGTGCAGCCTGGACCGTATGCGAACGCCCGTTCGGTCACCCTGCACCTCACCCTGTTCGACGGCACACGCGAGGAAACCCACGCTTTCACGTTCCCGCTCGAAGCCACCGCCGGATAACGCACGAGCACCCGCGGCTCAGCGTCCCGGTCAACCTAGCGCCAGCCACTGACAAGGCCATACCGTCTTCCGGCAGATGAAGTTCGCCGCTCACCGAGCCCGCCTGAGGAGGAGGTCGGCAGGCGCACGACCAGGAACGCCTCGAACTTCCCCCCGACGAAGCCCTTGTCGGCGAGGATCACCTGGCCGGAGCGAGTGGCTGCGGCAGTAGCCATAGTCGGCGTACCCGGCCAGGTGGGGGCGTTTGACCGTCTCGCGGGAGGCCGCGCAGGGCAGTGGTGTGGAGTCGATCAGCCGCAGGTCGTCGTGCCAGGTGGGGACCTGCCGGCCAGAGCTCGGTCAGCGTGCCATGCCCGCCCCTGGTCAGGCTGCTGGGTGTGACCGGCCTGTTCGGCCAATCGCCAGCAGTTCTTGCGCTCGACGTTCGACAGCAGCCCGAGTAGATAGGCGCGGGCGGTGGCCCGCAGCCGAACCGTCCCGCGATCCGGGCCAGGGCCTGGTCGAACATCGCCCGCCGGCGGACAGGGTCTACGCTATGGCCCGCGGCCACCGCACGATCTTCAGGAGTCCACACAACCCCCGATGGTCACGCGGTCGCCGTACTCGCTCCCAGTCGGGCCCACCGCAAGATCGCGAAACCAGACTGGAGTACTAGGCGGTCAGCAGGGCCGGGGGCGCGGTGCGCGCCTCGTCGTAGCGGTTCAGGAGGAGGCGGGCCAGTTCCGGGGCGGGGCCAAGGACGGGGGCCAGGAGGTCGGCGCCCGCTGCCTCGGCGCCGCTCGCGATGCGGTCGGGGAGGCGGCCGGGGGCGATGACGTAGGGGGCCACGGCCACCCGGGCGACGCCCTCCGCGCGCAGGGCGCGGACGGCGTCCTCGGTGCGGGGAAGAGAGGCGGAGGCGAACGCGGGTCGCACGGCGCACCATCCGGTGTGCCGCCACTCCCGCGCGATTTCAGCGATCACCGCGATCGCCTCCGGGTCGGTGGAGCCCGCCGAGGCCAGGACGACCCCGGTCGACGGGCGGTCGGCGGGGCGCAGCCCCGCCTCGTGCAGGCGGCGTTCCAGGGCGTCCATGAGCAGCGGGGACGGGCCCAGGACCGCGGCCTGGCGGACGGACAGGCGGGGGTGGCGGGCCGTGGCCTCGCGCAGCACCGCCGGGATGTCGGTCTTGGCGTGGAAGGCGCGGGTCAGCAGCAGCGGGAGGGCGATCACCTCGGTGGCGTCCTCCGCGGCGAGCCGGGCCAGCACCTGCGGTACGCGTGGCGCGTTGAACTCCAGGAACGCCGCCTCCACCCGCAGCCCCGGCCGCAGCGACCGCACCCGCGCGCGCAGCGCGTCGGCGGTCGCCGCATGGCGGGGGTCGCGGCTGCCGTGGGCGATGATCAGCAGGGTCGGGGCAGACATGGTGGCTTTCCGGTTGGCGGTTTTCCGGTCAGTGCTTTCCGTTCAGCGCGCGCTCGCCAGCAAACCGCGGCTGCGCAGCACCCGGCGCTCGATCGGGGCGAAGATCAGCAGCTCGATGGCGATGCCGACGACGAGGATCATCAGGATGCCGAGGAGCACCCCCGCCATATCGGAGTTGTTGCGCTGGTTCTCCAGGTACTGGCCGAGCCCCAGGCCCAGGTCCGGGGACTTGGCGATGATCTCGGCAGCCATCAGCGAGCGCCAGGAGAAGGCCCAGCCCTGCTTGAGCCCGGCGACGTAACCCGGCAGCGCGGCGGGCAGCAGGATGTGCCGGGCGCTGACCAGACCGCGGGCGCCGAGGGTGCGTCCGGCCCGCAGGAAGAGCGGGGGCACCTGGTCGATGCCGGCCACCAGCCCGTTGGCGATGGAGGGGACCGCGCCCAGCAGGATGACGGTGTACATCATCTGGTCGTTCAGGCCCAGCCAGATCACCGCGGGCGGCACCCAGGCGACCGAGGGCAGCGACTGGAGCCCGGACAGGATCGGGCCGAGACCGGCGCGGATGAACTTCACCCGGGCGACGATCAGACCCAGCGGGGTCGCGATCACCAGCGCGATGAGGAAGCCGAACAGACCGCGCGAGACGCTGGTCCAGACGATGTCGAACAGCTCGCCCTGAAGCCAGAGTTGGCGCAGCGCATCCCAGACAAGACCCGGGTCGGGCAGCTTGTAGTCGTCGGTGACCTTCGCGACGACGAGCACCTTCCACACGGCCAGGACGACGGCCACGGCCACGATGGGCGGCAGCACCTTCTGGACCAGCACCTCGACCGGTGAGACCCGCTTGATCTGCACCGTGTCGAGGGCGTCCAGACCGGCTTCGAGGCCCGCCAGGTCCTGCCCCGGGCCCGCCTTGGCCGTGGACTTCTCGGCGGACTTCTGTATCGACTGCTTCTCGCCGTCGGCTTCCTCGACCGCGGTGCCGCGGGTGGTCTCACTGCTGGCCATGGCGGCGGATCTCCCCACGCAGTTCTTCGGTGATCTCAACGGACAGGTCGGCGACGGCCGCGTCCTCGATGCGGCGCGGCTGCGGAATGTCCACCGTCCACTCGCGGACGACCCGCCCCGGCCGGGAGGACAGCAGCACCACGCGCTCGGCCAGCCGCACCGCCTCGCGGACGTTGTGGGTCACGAACAGCACCGAGACGCCGGTCTCGCTCCAGATCCGGGTCAGCTCCTCGTGCAGCACATCGCGGGTGATGGCGTCGAGCGCGGCGAACGGCTCGTCCATCAGCAGCACGCTGGAGTCCTGCGCCAGCGCACGGGCCAGCGCCACGCGCTGCCGCATACCGCCGGACAGCTCGTGCACCCGCTTGCCGTAGGCGCCGCCGAGCCGCACCAGCTCCAGCAGCCGCTCGGCCCGCGGCCTGCGCTCCGCGCGCGGCATCCCGCGCAGCCGCAGCGCCAGCTCGATGTTCTTCCCCGCGGTCAGCCACGGGAACAGGGCGTGCTCCTGGAACATCAGGGCCGGCCGGCCGCCGGGGACCTCGATGGCCCCCGCGGACGGCTTGTCCAGGTCGGCGATCAGATTGAGCAGGGTCGACTTACCGCAGCCGGAAGCGCCCAGGATGCAGACGAACTCCCCGGGCCGCACCTGAAGGTTGATGTCCTCGAGTACGGCCTGGGCCGCTCCGGGACGGCCGAAGGACTTGTGGACGTGGTCGATCGATACGGATCCCGCGGTGTCGGCGGGGCCGGGTGAGCCCGCCGCCGCGGCGTCCGCCCGGTCGTCCTTCTCGGTGGTCAGCGCCGGGGACATCCGGTCACCTCCTGATGGATGCGTACATGACGTACTTGCGTACCGTGCGTACGGGGACGGACGGGCGGCTACTTGACGCCGAGACCCGCGTCGGAGACGGTCGGCTTGCCCTCGGCCCCCAGGACCTTGTTCAGGAGGGCCAGGTCGTAGATGCCCTTGAGGTCGGGCTTTTCCAGGAGACCCGACTGCACCGCGTGGTCCGCCTCGGTGTTCAGCGTCGAGGCGAGGGGGTCGTCGATGGCCTGGATGGACTTCCACGCCGGGTCGATCACCTCGGCGGGCAGCGGCTTGCCGGTCTCTTCCTTGAGCGCCGCGTTGGCCGCGTTCTTCGCCTGCTCGGGGTGGGCCTTGATGAAGGCGTTGGTCTTCACCGAGCCGCGCAGCACGGCCTCGACGACCTTCGGGTGCTCCTTGAGGAACTCCTGCCGGACGATCACATTCGTGATCACGAACTTCTTGTCCGGCCACAGCGAGGACTCGTCCAGCAGCACCTTGCCGCCGTCGGCGACCAGCTTGGACGCGGTCGGCTCGGGTACCCACGCGCCGTCGACGGCACCGGACTTGTACGCGTCGGGGGTGACCTTGTTGTCGGAGCGGACCACCGACACATCGCCCTTGCCGCTCTGGGCGTCGACCTTCCAGCCCTTGCTCGCGGCCCAGTTGAGGAAGGCCACGTCCTGGGTGTTGCCGAGCTGCGGGGTGGCGATCTTCTTGCCCTTGACGTCGGCGAGGGTCTTGATCTTCTTCGGGTTGACCACCAGTTTGACGCCGCCGGAGGCCGACCCGGAGATGATCCTGAGGTTGGAGCCGTGCGACTTCACATAGCCATTGATGGCCGGTGAGGGGCCGATCCAGCCGATGTCGATGGAGCCCGCGTTGAGCGCCTCGATCTCGGACGGACCGGCGTTGAAGACGAACGGCGAGACCTTGGTGCCCTTGAGTTCCTGCTGGATCTGGCCGCCCTTGCCCAGGCCGACCAGGGCGGTGGCGTGGGTGAGGTTGGCGAAGTAGCCGACCTTCACCTTGTCCAGGCCGTCGATCTTCGCACCGCCGGCCGCGGGAAGGGCCGAGGAGCCCTGGTCGTCGGTCTTCTTCTGCGAGCCGTAGCCGCAGGCGCCCAGCGCGCCCATCAGCAGGGGGAGGACGGCCGCCGCCGCCAGGATCCGGGTGTGGCGGCGGGGGCGCTCGGCTGGTCGCGGGGCGAGCAGACGGTTGGCAGACGACACGGAGTTGTTCCTCTCGACGGGCCGGAGCGGCGTCAGAGGACGCCCGGCAGATCAGACGGTTTTCGGCGGCGGTGCTGGACAGGGGCGGACTGCGGCATCAGCGCGCACATCGTCCGACCCCGCCCTGACCGCTGCCGAGCGCCCCGCTGCCTACGCGGCCGCCCTCCTTGGCGAACGTCGAGAACACCTCACCGGCCATCGTCAGAAGTTCCATCCCTCGTCGCCCCGCGCCGCCTCGGCACCGTCGGCCGACGGTGCGAAGGAGTCGCCCGCCATCCCGGCGGTCAGCGTGGTGCCGTCGGCCGGGTCGATCAGCAGGAAGGAACCGGTGCGCCGGGAGTCCTCGTACGCGTCCAGCGCCAGCGGCTCGGACGTACGCAGCACGACCCGGCCGATGTCATTGGCGGCCAGCTCACCCGGCGCCGGGTGATGCGACAGATCGGCCAGCGTCAGCCGCGACGGAATGTCCTTGATGATCGCCTTCATGGTGCGGGTGGTGTGCTTGAGCAGCACCCGGTCGCCCACCCGCAGCGGACGGTCGTGCAGATGGCAGACGGTGGCCTCGACGTCCCGGGTGGTCTCCGGGGCGTGGTCGCTCGGCGCGATCAGATCCCCACGCGAGATGTCCAGGTCGTCGGCGAGCGTCACGGTCACCGACTGCGGCGCCCACGCCACGTCCACCATCGCGCCCAGCGCGTCGATCCCGGTGATGGTGCTCGTCCGGCCGGACGGCAGCACGGTGACGGCATCGCCCACACGCAGTACACCGGAGGCGATCTGGCCCGCGTAGCCGCGGTAGTCGGGGTGCTCGGTGGTCTGCGGACGGATCACGTACTGCACCGGGAAACGGGCCGGGTCCTGGGACGGGTCGGTGCCCACCGGCACGGTCTCCAGATGCTCCAGCACGGTCGGGCCGCCGTACCAGTCCATGTTCGCCGACGGGGTCACCACATTGTCCCCGGCCAGCGCCGAGATCGGGATGGCGGTACACCAGTTTTCCTGGGGGTTCCCCTCAGACCCCCAGCCGGGAACGCCCAGCGAGGCCGCGTAGGTGGTGAACTCCTCGGCGATGGCCGCGAAGACCGGCTCCGCGTAGTCCACCAGGTCCATCTTGTTGACGGCGAGGACCACATGCGGGACCCGCAGCAGGGCGGCGACCGCGGCATGCCGCCGGGTCTGCTCCACCACGCCGTTGCGCGCGTCCACCAGGACGACCGCCAGCTCGGCGGTGGAGGCGCCGGTGACCATGTTGCGGGTGTACTGCACATGGCCGGGGGTGTCGGCGAGGATGAACCGCCGCTTGGGGGTGGCGAAGTAGCGGTAGGCGACATCGATGGTGATGCCCTGCTCCCGCTCCGCGCGCAGCCCGTCCGTCAGCAGCGCCAGATCCGGCGCCTCTTGGCCACGGCTGCGCGAGGCGTGTGCCACGGCCTCGAGCTGATCGGCCAGTACCGACTTGGAGTCGTGCAGCAGCCGTCCGACCAGGGTGGACTTGCCGTCGTCCACCGAACCCGCGGTGGCGAACCGCAGTTGCGAGGTGGCCGCGGACCGCTCCACGGCGGCCGCGGCGGCCTGCTCCTCGGACGTCAGATTGCTCGTCATGGTTAGAAGTACCCCTCGCGCTTGCGGTCCTCCATCGCGGCTTCCGACAGCTTGTCGTCGGCGCGGGTCGCACCCCGCTCGGTCAGCCGGGAGGTGGCTATCTCATCGATGACCTGCTCAATGGTCACCGCGTCCGATTCGACGGCACCGGTGCAGGACATGTCGCCCACGGTGCGGTAACGCACCATGCGCCGCTCCACGGTCTCGTCGTCCTTCGGACCGCCCCACTCACCGGGCGCCAGCCACATGCCGCTGCGCCGGAAGACCTCGCGCTCATGTGCGTAGTAGATCTGCGGCAGGTCGATCTTCTCCCGGGCGATGTACTGCCACACGTCCAGCTCGGTCCAGTTGGAGAGCGGGAAGACCCGGACATGCTCACCGGGGGAGTGCCGGCCGTTGTAGAGCTGCCACAGCTCCGGGCGCTGCCGCCGCGGGTCCCAGCCGCCGAACTCGTCCCGGAGGGAGAACACCCGCTCCTTGGCGCGGGCCTTCTCCTCGTCCCGGCGGCCACCGCCGAAGACCGCGTCGAAGCGGTTCTTCTCGATGGCGTCCAGCAGCGGCACGGTCTGGAGCGGATTACGGGTCCCGTCCGGGCGCTCGCGCAGCCGGCCGTCATCGATGAACTCCTGGACCGAGGCCACATGCAGCCGCAGGCCGTGCCGGGCCACCGTGTTGTCCCGGTAGTCGATGACCTCGGGGAAGTTGTGGCCGGTGTCCACGTGCAGCAGCGAGAACGGCACTGCCGCCGGGGCGAACGCCTTGAGCGCGAGATGGAGCATGACGATGGAGTCCTTGCCACCGGAGAACAGGATCACCGGCCGCTCGAACTCACCCGCCACCTCACGGAAGATGTGCACCGCCTCGGACTCCAACGCGTCCAAGTGCGCGAGCGCGTACAGGCCCGCGCCCTCTTCCGCGTTGATCGCCGTCACGGTCGTCATGCCGCGCCCCTTTCGTTCGCTCGGCTGCGGTAGTAGCTTCCCGTCATATCGGCGGATTCCTCGCCGTGGGCACGGCCCCCGGGTGCGGGGAGCGTCATGGCCCGCGATGCGATGGCCGCGCGTGCGTGGCTCACAGCAGTCCCCGTTCACTCAACAGCAACCGCACCTCGGCCGCCGACTCCTGCACGCTGTTCCTGTGGGTTTCGATGCGCAGATCCGGGTCGGCAGGGGCCTCGTAGGGGTCGTCCACACCGGTCAGCCCCGAGATCTCCCCCGCGGCCTGCTTCGCGTACAGCCCCTTCACATCCCGCTCCGAGCACACCTCCACCGACGTGGCGACATGCACCTCCAGATACGGGGTGCCCTCGCGCTGGTGGCGCTTGCGCACCGCCTCGCGGCTGTCCACATACGGCGCGATGACCGGCACCAGCACCGTGACACCGTGCGAGGCGAGCATTTCGGCGACGAAGCCGATGCGCTGGACGTTGGTGTGCCGGTCCTCGCGGGAGAAACCGAGCCCCGAGGAGAGGAACTCGCGGATCTCGTCACCGTCGAGCACCTCCACCCGGCGGCCCTCGCCGCGCAGCCGCTCGGCCAGCGCATAGGCGATCGTGGTCTTTCCCGCGCTCGGCAGACCGGTCAGCCACACCGTGGCACCGGTGGTCGTGGGGGCGCTCATCTCGTTCTCCTGGTCGACAGCCATCAGCCGTGCAGCCCGCATTCGGTTTTATTGCTCCCCGCCCAGCGGCCGGACCGGATGTCCTCGCCCTCCAGAACCCGGCGGGTGCAGGGCGCGCAGCCTACCGAGGGATAGCCGTCCATCAGCAGGGGGTTGGTCAGCACACCGTGCTCGGCGATGTAGGCGTCGACATCCGCTTGGGTCCAGCGGGCGATCGGGGAGATCTTCACCTTACGGCGCCGCGCGTCCCAGCCAACGACCGGGGTGTTGGCGCGGGTTGGCGATTCATCCCGACGCAATCCCGTGGCCCAGGCGTCATACTCCCGCAACCCCTCCTCAAGGGGCTGGACCTTGCGCAGCGCACAGCACAGGTCGGGGTCGCGGTCATGCAGCTCGGGACCGTACTCGGCGTCCTGCTCGGCCACCGTCTGACGGGGCGTCAGGGTGATGACGTTGACATCCATCACGGCGGCCACCGCGTCACGGGTGCCGATGGTCTCCGGGAAGTGGTAGCCGGTGTCGAGGAAGACCACATCGACACCGGGGAAGGCGCGGGAGGCGAGATGCGACACCACCGCGTCCTCCATCGAGGAGGTGACGCAGAAACGCGATCCGAAGGTGTCCGCCGCCCAGCGCAGGATCTCCAGCGCGGGGGCGTCCTCGAGGTCGTGGCCCGCCTTCTCGGCGAGCCCCTCGAGGTCGGTGTGCGCAAGCCGGGTCATATCGCCGTGTCCCCTTCATCGATCGGGTCGCGCCGCAGGCCCTTGGCCAGCAGCCCGAGGAACGACAGGCGGAACGCTCGATTGCAGGACGCGCATTCCCAGGCGCCATGCCCCTCCTCCGAAGGGCGCAGATCCTCGTCCCCGCAGTAAGGGCAGTAGAACGGCGCGGCACGCTCCGTCATTTGAGGGCCTCCTCACTGGCCCGTGCCGCCCAGGTGGCGAAGCGCTCGCCGTCCTCGCGCTGCTCCTGGAAGCGGTGCAGCAGCCGCTCCACATAGTCGGGGAGCTCGGCGGCGGTGACCTTCAGCCCGCGCACCTTGCGGCCGAAGCCCGGCTCCAGGCCCAGGGCGCCGCCCAGATGCACCTGGTAGCCCTCGACCTGCTCGCCGCCCGCGTCCATGACCAACTGGCCCTTGAGACCGATGTCCGCGACCTGGATACGGGCACAGGCGTTCGGGCAGCCGTTGAGGTTGATGGTGATCGGCTCGTCGAACTCGGGCAGCCTGCGCTCCAGCTCATCGATGAGCGAGGAGCCGCGCCCCTTGGTCTCGACGATCGCCAGCTTGCAGAACTCGATCCCGGTGCAGGCCATCGTGCCGCGCCGGAACGGGGACGGCTTGACCTGGAGGTCCAGCGCCTCAAGCCCCGCGACCAGCGACTCCACCTGGTCCTCGGCCACATCGAGCACGATCATCTTCTGCTCGACGGTGGTGGTCAGCCGCCCGGAGCCATGCGCCTCGGCCAGGTCGGCGATCTTGGTGAGGGTCGCCCCGTCCACCCGGCCGACGCGCGGCGCGAAGCCCACGTAGTAGCGGCCGTCCTGCTGGCGGTGGACGCCGATGTGGTCGCGCCACCGCTGGACGGGCTCCTCGGGTGCCGGGCCGTCGATCAGCGGGCGCTTCAGGTACTCGTCCTCCAGCACCTGGCGGAACTTTTCCGGGCCCCAGTCGGCGACCAGGAACTTCAGCCGGGCGCGGGTGCGCAGCCGGCGGTAGCCGTAGTCACGGAAGATGGAGACGACCCCGGCCCACACATCCGGGACCTCGTCCAGCGGGACCCAGGCGCCGAGCCGGACGCCGATCTTGGGGTTGGTGGACAGACCGCCGCCGACCCACAGATCGAACCCGGGGCCGTGCTCGGGGTGGCGCACCCCGACGAACGCGACATCGTTGATCTCGTGCACCACGTCGAGCACCGGCGACCCGGAGATCGCGGTCTTGAACTTGCGCGGCAGGTTGGAGAACTCCTTGCTGCCGATGTAGCGACGGTGGATCTCGTCGATGGCGGAGGTGCCGTCGATGATCTCGTCCTCGGCGATCCCCGCGACCGGCGAGCCGACGATCACGCGCGGGGTGTCGCCGCACGCCTCGGTGGTGGACAGCCCGACGGCCTCCAGACGCTTCCAGATCTCGGGCACGTCCTCGATCCGGATCCAGTGGTACTGGACGTTCTGCCGGTCGGTGATGTCCGCGGTGCCGCGCGCGAACTCCTCCGAGATCTCGCCGACGACCCGGAGCTGCTCGGTGGTCAGCCGGCCGCCGTCGATCCGGACGCGCATCATGAAGTGCTCGTCGTCCAGCTCCTCCGGCTCCAGGATCGCGGTCTTGCCGCCGTCGATCCCGGGCTTGCGCTGGGTGTAAAGACCCCACCAGCGCATCCGGCCGCGCAGATCGGCGCCGTCGATGGAGTCGAATCCGCGATGGGCGTAGATCGTCTCAATGCGTGTCCGCACATTGAGACCGTCGTCGTCCTTCTTGGTCTGCTCATTGCCGTTGAGGGGGGTGAAGTGCCCCGCGGCCCACTGGCCTTCGCCGCGGTGGCGTCCGGCCTTGCGGCGGGGCGTTGCGCTTGCGCGTTCCGGGGTGGCAGCCATGGCGGTGTATGTCCTTCGATGCGACTCTGGTGCGGCGGGTGGTACGTCGGCGCGCACCGTCTGACCTGCGCATGCGCAGGTGGGCAGGGTGAACGGCGGTGGCCGGTGCGAGATGCGGCGGATGCGGCGGATGCGGCGGGGGGATGTCGAGGCGTGCGCGCTCGCCCACGTCGTCGGGGGCGGCGAGGGGTGCGGGGGATGCGGTGGTGCTGCCCGGGGCTACGGAGCCCTATGAGGTGCGGGTCAGCCCGCCGGACAGATGGCGCTGGACATGCGGCCGAGGTCGACGTGGCGTCGACTCACCAAGGCAATTCCAGCTCGAGACATGATGGAAGCGTCGCATGGTGGTCTCTGGCGAGTCCACCTTTATCCACTATGCGGACGAATCTGTCTCGTATCGCAAGACGCTGTGGTGTTGGTCACTCCTCGTCCGCGGTCTTGACGTCGAAGACCCGAAAGCCCCGGCGGCGGTAGTTGTCCAGCGCGTACGGCCCGTCCTTGCTGCATGTGTGCAGCCACACCCGCTTGGTCGGCACCCGGTCCGGCCAGCGCTCGGCCATATCCCAGGCGCGGGAGGTCCCCCAGGTCAGCAGATGCCCGCCGATGCGGCGGCCCCGGAAGGCGGGCAGCAGACCGAAGTACACGATCTCCACCACGCCCTCGTCCTGGCCCTCCAGCTCGATATACCCGGCCGGGGTCCCGCGCTCGTACGCCACCCAGGTCTCCACACCGGCTCGGTGCAGATGCTCCTCCCACGCCTCGCGCGACCACAGCAGCCGGTCGGTCCATGACACGTCCGAGCCCACCGAGGTGAAGAGGAAGTGGCTGAACTCCGGGCTCGGCACCTCGGCCCGGGTGACCCGCACCCCCGCCGTGGCGGGCGGCTCCTGGGCCGGGCTGAGATCCGAGGGAGCGGTCTGCTCCAGGTGCCAGGTGGTCACGCTGCTGCTCATGGTGGACAGATAACCATGGACGCCGTTGACTCGCCTTGACGGGTATCGCTCAAGCGGGGAGGGCGGGGACGGGGTGTCCGGGACCGGGGATGTGGAGGAGTTCGCGGAGCTGTTGCGCGAGCTCAAGGGCAGGACGAACCGGAGCTATGCGGCGCTGGCGGCCCGCAGCGGGGTGAGCGGCTCGGCGCTGCACCGCTATTGCTCGGGGACGAGCGTGCCCGGCGACTACGACGTGATCGCACGCTTCGGCAAGGTGTGCGGGGCCGGCGGCGAGGAGCTGCTGGAGCTGCACCGGCGCTGGGTCCTGGCCGACGCCGAGCGCAAACGGGACGTCTCCCGCACCCCGGCCGCCGTATCCGCCGCTCGGACGGGGGCCGTCGCGGCTGCCGTCCCGGCCGTCCGGGCCGCCCCGGCCGTCTCAAGGGGCGAGACGGGGGCGGAGCCGGATGCCGAGACGGGGACTGGCGTATTGCCGGAGCCGGAGCCGGAGCCGGAGCCGGAGCCGGAGAGCTTGGCCCCGGCCCCTGAACCCGCGTCCGCCCCGCCGCCGTGGCGCCGTCGGCCGCTGATCGCCGTGCTCGCCCTGGCCGTGTTCACCGCCGGGGTGGCGGTCGCGCTGTTCATAGGGAAGGCGCTGATGTCGTCGGACGGCTCGAACGGGTCCTCCGACGATCGGCTGCTGCTGTCCTCCCGCTGTCCGGTCGTGGTGAGCATGGGCCAGTCGGACGCGTGTGTGCACGAGCTCCAGTCGCTGCTCGCCCGCGCGGGCGGCGAACTCGACATCGACGGGGCCTTCGGGCCGGCCACCCAGATGCGGGTCGTGGTCTTCCAGCTCCGCACCGGGCTGACGGCGGACGGATCGGTGGACGAGCGGACGAAGCGGGCGCTCACCCAAGACTTCAGCGCCTGGAAAGCCTGCGACCGCGCCTATCGCGCCGGATCGAAGGAGACCAAGGGCGCCAAGGAGACCAAGGGCGCCAAGGAGGGCAAGGGCGCCAAGGAGACCAAGGGGAGCTGAAGGGGAGCTGATCGCCGCTCCCGGCGCCGCCCGGCATCCCATCGGCCATCCCAGCGCCCGCCGTCTTCGCAGCTCGCGGACGGTTTCCGATCCCGCTGTCCCGATTTCCCCGGTCGGTCGCCCGCCCGACCCGCAGGGCTGGGATCGTGCTGCCGCCGTCCCGGACGGCCCACGGATCCGCAATCGAAGGAGACGAAGACGACCATGGCTGTGACCAGCACCCGGATCAGACTCGGCGCCCTGCTCGGCGGCGCGGTCCTCGCCACCACCGGCGTTCTCACCGCCCAGAGCGCGGTGGCCGCCCCCAGCGCCACCGTGGCCTCCGACGCCTCCTCCGCCGTCGCCGCGGCCAAGCTCAGCCACTCCGACGCGGCGAACCGGCTGCGCGGCGCCGGGATCTCCTGGACCTCCAGCGGGGGCTGCTCGGACCGCAACAACCCCACCTGCACCTCGTTCGAGCAGATCAACCTGACCAGTGTGCAGGGTGCCATCACCCTGAAGGGGGCCAGCGGCTGCGCGCTGACCATCACCGGTGGCACGGAGACCGGGCACGCCTCCGGCACGTACAGCCACTGGAACGGCTACAAGCTGGACTTCAGCCCCACGAGCTGCCTCAGCGACTACATCACCCGCACCTTCACCAACATCGGCCCGCGCCCCGGTGACGGCGCCCAGCAGTACAAGTCCGGCTCGGGCAACGTCTACGCGCGCGAGAGCAACCACTGGGACGTGACCTACTACAACTGCGGAGGCTGCTGACCCGCGGCCGCCACGCTCCCACCGGCCGTCCGGACGGCTGCAACGCGGCGCAACCTTTGCGCATGGCTCTATCCGGTACGGACAGTGGGCGCGGCGGGCGGAGGGTGGTGCCGAGTCGGCGCGGCATCCCCTCCGCCGACGCCCTTGCCGAAAGGTTCGGCCTGGTCACCGGATGAGCGGCGATGAATACGCCCGATACGGTGAGAAGGTGCAGCCAGCAGAAGAAACACCGAAGCCGACCGGCCGGCTCCGCAAGGCCCGCGCCCTGTACCGCAATGTGTCCAAGCGCAGGACGGCCTGGCTGCTGCTGAAGGACACCGTCGATTCCTGCATGGAGTACCGGGTCACCGGGCTCGCCGCCGAAGCGGCCTTCTTCACCCTGCTGTCGCTGCCGCCGCTGCTGCTCGGCCTGATCGGGCTGCTCGGCTATTTCGACGCGTGGACCAGCACCGACACGGTGGCCACCATCCGGCAGAACATCCTCGACGCCTCCGCGACCGTGCTGTCCGACCGGGGTGTCAAGGAGATCGCCCGCCCGCTGCTGGACGATGTCATCAAGGGCGGCCGCCCCGATGTGATCTCGCTCGGCTTCGCCATCGCCCTGTGGTCCGGCTCCCGCGCGGTGAACGTGTTCGTGGACACCATCACCATCATGTACGGGCTGGAGGGGCGGCGCGGAATCGTCAGGACCCGGCTGCTGTCCTTCCTGCTCTATCTGGTGGCGCTCCTGGTCGGAGCGGTGGCGCTGCCGCTGATGGTGATCGGTCCGGAGGCGGTGGTCGGCCTGCTGCCGTCCAGCGGGGACCTGGTACGGATCCTGTACTGGCCGGTGGTGATGGTGCTGTCCATCGCCTTCCTGACCACGCTCTACCACGTGTCCGTGCCGGTGCGCTCGCCGTGGCGGGAGGACATCCCCGGGGCGCTGGTGGCCCTCGCGATGTGGGTGCTGGGCAGCTTTCTGCTGCGGATCTATCTGATCCATACGGTCGAGGGCCCGACGATCTACGGCTCGCTGGCCGCCCCCGTCGCGGTGCTGCTGTGGATCGGGGTGTCCGCCTTCGCGGTGCTGGTCGGGGCGGCGGTCAACGCCGCGATCGACCGGGTGTGGCCCTCGGTGGCCACGGCCGCCGGGCGTGCGGAGCGCGCCGCCCGCGCCCGGGAGGAGACCGCCCGGGCGCGGGCGAGGGAACAGCGCACGGCGGACGACGGCGCGGCGGAGATCACCCCGCCGTCGGAGTTCCCCGAGCGCTGGGCCCAGTTCCTGCCGCACGCGGACATACGCTCCCGGCTGCACAGCAAGCGCGAGGCGGCGGAGAAGGCCGCCGGGAAGCCGTCGGGGAAGTCCTCGGAGGCGCCGACCGGTAAGTCCGCCGGTCAGCCCTCGGAGCCCCCGGGGAAGGGGGCAGGCGAGCCCCGGACGCCCCGGCAGGCACCGAGGCGTCCGGACGTACGATCCGCGGCGGACGGCTCGGGCGGCGCGGCGGACACCACCGCGGCGGACGACGACCACCCGGTGCGCTGACCGCGCCCTGCCCCGCCGGGGCGGAGGCCGGGGTGAACCGCACCGGCAGCCGCAGGAGGCCGCGCATCATGCTCGGGCGCCGGGCCAGGGTGTCCGGGTCGGTGTCCAGGTGATGGGTGACCGCGGAGTCGCCGTGCCGCCGCAGCGCCCCGCTGGAGGACGTTTCCGCCGGAGCTCGCCGAACGGCACATGGGCCCCGACTGCTGTTCCCCGGTCGTCCGCCACTGAGCAGGGTCGACTCAGGCAAGCCTCAGACCAGCCCGATGCGGCGAGCGGTGTCCTCACCCTGCCGCATGTGCTGGTGACCGACTTCGCCGAGGGCCGTCATGACCCCTGCGACAACGGTTTCGAGTACGGCGAGCGTCGGCACGAAGCTGTCGTACGGGGAGGGGGCGGCGACCTGGCTGGGCAGCACGACCTCGGCGTGGGCGGCGGTGGGTGAGAGCCAGGTGTCGGTGAACACGATGACCTTGCCCCCGTGTTCCTGGGCGAGCTGGGCCAGGGCGACCTTGTCTTCCTCGTAGCGGCGGTAGTCGAAGAGAACGAGGACATCACGGCGGGCGAGTTGGGTGAGGGCCGCCGTGCGTTCCACGTCGCGGTCCGGCAGGAAGCGGACGTCGTCGCGCAACTGCATCAGATGCAGGCCGAGGTACTGGGCCAGCAGATGGGTGAAGCGGCCCCCGGCGAGCGTGATGCGGCGCTTGCGGTCCGACAGGAGCTGGATGGCGTGTTCGAGGTCGTGCGGGGGGAGCTCGGCCATGGTCTGTGCGACCGCGGCACTGAAGATGCCGCTCCCGCGGGCCAGGAGCCCTCCGCCGGCGGAAGGGGTGCCCTCCTCGCCCTGCTCAGCGGGCCGGCCGTAGCCGGTGGACTCGTACAGGGACAGCGGGGACGCGTTGCGCTCGTCGAGTTCCGTGCGCAGCGAAGCCTGGAAGTCGGGGAAGCCGCTGTAGCCGAGGCGGCCGACGAAACGCAGCACGGTGGGGGCGCTGACGCCGGCTCGTCCCGCGATGACCGCGATGGTCTCGAAACCGTTGGACGGATAGCCGGCGAGGAGCACGCGGGCGACCTTGCGCTCGGCGGGGCTGGCGTCACCCAGCTTCTGCCGGATCTCGTCGGCGAGCGTGCGAGGGGCCATGCGTAGGTTTCCTTTCCGGCTCGCGCGGTGACGCACATCCAGATCGCGCGGTGGTGGGCGTTCGGGTCGTGCGGTGGTGCGCGCCTCCAGAGCTTAAGGCCGATCAAGTCCCGGCCCAGGTCCCGGACCGCCACCGGCTCCGGACCGGCGGGCGGCAGGGCAAGCCGTGCCACCCGAGCGGTCCGGTGCGAGTGGTGCAGGTCAGGCGCCTCGCTCATCGCCGAGCGAGGTGATCAGCGAGGCGAGCAGGGCGACCCGTTCCGGGACGGTGGCGGTGTCCAGCCATTCCTCGGGGGTGTGGTCGGCGCCGCCGACCGGGCCCAGGCCGTCGAGGACGGGCACGCCCGTGCCTGCGATGAGATTGGCGTCGCCGACGCCGCCGGTGGATGCGGCCCCGAAGTGCAGGCCGAGAACCTCCCCCGCGGCACGGGCTGCTGCGAACATGCGACGCGCGGCGAGGGTGTCCTCCATCGGCGGACACAGCTCGGTCTGCTCGACCAGCACCGTGGTGCCGGGTACGCCGGGCCGGGCCGCCACCTCCTGGATCGCTTCTTCGACCCGCCGGATGTCGTCCGCGGTGGCCGCGCGTACCTCGACGTCAAGTTCCGCCCGGGGGCAGACGATGTTGCCGCGGGTTCCGGCGCGTACGACACCGACGTTGATCGTGACGCCGTCCCATCGCCCGTTGAGAGCTTGCAGGGCGATGACGAGGTGAGCGGCGGCGAGGGCGGCGTTGGCGCCGCGCTCGGGCTCGATACCCGCGTGGGCGGCGCGGCCGGTGACGGTGAGGCGGAGACCGGCGATGCCCTTGCGGGCGATCACCAGATCGCCGTTCTCCCGGGCGCATTCCAGGCCCAGGCCGTAGTGCGCGTCCCGGGCGGTCTGCTCGGTGACCCGCCGACTGGCCGGGGAGCCGATCTCCTCGTCGGGGGTTGCGAGGAAGACGAGTTCGGCGTAGGCGTCGCACCCCGTCGACGTGAGGATGTCGAGTGCGGTGAGTCCGGCGAGCAGGCCGCCCTTGTCGTCGCTGACGCCGGGACCGTGGGCCAGGGCACCCGTCATGGAGAAGGGGCGTTCGGCGGCCGTGCCGTCCTCGAAGACGGTGTCCATGTGGGCGGCGAGCAGGATCCGCCGTCCACCCTCGGCGACCGTGAGGCGCCCTCGCTTGCGCGCCACCAGTACGTCGCCCGAGCGCTGGCCGTGCGCGCCGGGGAGCCTGATCCGCTCGACGGAGAATCCGGTTCGGGTCAGGCGGCCTTGGACCCAGTCGGCGACCTGGTTGACGCCGTCGGGGCTGTAAGAGCCGGAGTCGATCGCGACGAGCTCGGCCAGGTCCTTGAGGTATTGGGGCTGACAGGTGCGGGCGAGCGGCAGGAACTCGGCGGCGCTGGGCCGCTGCCGGGCGGGGGCGGTCACAGGACCTTTGCCAGAAACGCACGGGTGCGCTCCTGCTCCGGTTGTACCAGGACGCGCTTGGGATCGCCCGCCTCGACGACGACGCCTTCGTCCATGAACACGGCGGTGTCACCGACCTCGCGCGCGAAGCCGATCTCGTGGGTGACGACGACCATGGTCATCCCGTCGGAGGCCAACTGCCGCATCACATCGAGCACATCACCGACCAGTTCGGGATCGAGCGCGGATGTCGGCTCGTCGAAGAGCATCAGCTTGGGCTTCATCGCCAGGGCCCGCGCGATCGCGACCCGCTGCTGCTGTCCGCCCGACAGATGCGCCGGGTAGTGCGCTGCCCGGTCCCCCAGTCCGACCCGGTCCAGCAGGCGCTGGGCGGTTTTGTGGGCCTCGGCCCTGCCGACGCCGGAGACCCTGACGGGGGCTTCCATCACGTTCTCCAGAGCGGTCATGTGCGGGAAGAGGTTGAACCGCTGGAAGACCATGCCGATCTCCCGGCGCCGCTGGGCGACTTCTTGCTCGCGCAGCTCGTGGAGTCTGTTGCCGTGCCGGCGGTAGCCGACGAGGTGACCGTCGACGGCGAGCCGGCCGCCGTCGACCTTCTCCAGATGGTTGATGCAGCGCAGGAAGGTGGACTTGCCGGAGCCGGAGGGGCCCAGCAGGCAGCACACCTGCCCGCGTTCGACGGTGAGATCGATGCCTTTGAGGACCTCCAGCTTCCCGTAGTGCTTGCGCACGCCCCGGGCGTGCACCATGGGGGCACTCATCGGTCCGCCTCCTTGCTGTTGTCGCTGTTCTTGCTCTTCTTCGTGGATGTACGTGCCGAGCCGGCCAGCATCCGCTGTAGGGGGGAGAGGTGACCGGCCCGCGAGGCGCCGCGGCCGTAGCGGCGCTCCAGCCAGGCCTGCGGGATGCTCAGGAGCGTTACCAGTGCCAGGTACCAGAGGCTGGCGACCACGAGCATCGGGATGACCTGGTAGTTCTGGGCGTACACGTCCTGGATGTTCGACATCAGGTCGTGCGCGGAGATGACCGAGACGAGGGCCGTCATCTTCAGCATGTTGATGGTCTCGTTGCCCAAGGGCGGGATGATCACCCGCATCGCCTGGGGGAGGACGACCCGGCGCATGGTCAGCGCGGGACGCATGCCCAGCGAGTGCGCGGCCTCGGTCTGGCCGGTGTCCACCGACTGGATTCCGGCCCGCACGATCTCGGAGGTGTACGCGGCTTCGTTGAGGCCGAGCGCGAGCAGGGCGGCGATCGCCGGGGTGAGCAGGGAGTTGGTCTCGGCCCTGAAGAAGGTGATGTCCGTGAAGGGGATGCCGATCATCACGTACTTGTAGAGGGCGGCCGCGTACCCCCAGAAGATGATCTGAACGAGCAGCGGGGTGCCGCGGAAGACCCATACGAAGAGGGTGCCGAGCCCGTACAGCACGGGGCTGGTGGACAGTCGCATCACCGCGATCAGGGTGCCGAGCCCCAGGCCGATGGCCATGGCGGCGGCGGTCAGCCACAGCGTGGTGGCGAGACCGTCGAAGATCAGGCCCGCGAAGAGGTAGTGGCGGACGACGTCCCAGTGCAGGTTGTGGTTCTTGGCCAGCGAGCCGACGAGCCCGATCAGGGCGGCGAAGGCGACGACGGCCGCGATCCACCGGCCGTAGTGGCGTACGGGGACGACGGCGAGGTCTTCGGGAGCGGCGTGGTCCTTGGGGGGCGTACCGGTGCAGGCGGTCGTGGTGGTCATGTCTAGTCCACCGCCGCGTTCTTGGTGGCTTCTTTCACCGCGATGGAGGCGACACCGTACTTGTCGCAGATCTTGGTGAGGGCGCCCTCGTCGATCAGGGCTTGCAGGGCCTTCTGGATCGCTGCCGTCAACTGGGGTGACTTCTTGCTCACGGCGATGCCGTTGGGCGAGGCATGGTAGCCGCCGGGCGCCTTGGCGTCCTCGACCAGGTCGAAGGCCTTGCCGCCGTCCGCGGTCTTCGCCGTCCAGCCGGCGACCGGCTTGGTGATCACGTCGGCGACGACATTGCCCGAGCGCAGGGCGAGTTGGGCGTCGGAGTCCTTGGGGAAGGTCTGGATCTCGATGTGCCGCCTGCCCTTGGCGGTGCACGCGGCCTGCTGCGCGTTGAGGAGCCTGAGCTGGTTGGTGGCGGCCTGTACGCCGACCTTCTTGCCGCACAGGTCCTCGAGCGTGGCGATCCGGGCGGGATTGCCGTCGGCGACCATGATCCCGGAGCCGGACCGGGAGTAGTCGACGAAGTCGACCACCTTCTGCCGCTCCCTGCTGTCCGTGATCGCCGACATGGCGGCGTCGAACTTGCCTGCTTGCAGCGCGGGCAGGATTCCGTTGAACCGCTGCGGAGTGAAGACGACCTTCACGCCCAGCTTCGCGCCGAGCGCCTGACCGAGGTCGTAGTCCAGACCGGTCAGCTCGCTGCTGCCCTCGGTCACGAACATGGCGAACGGCGGGTACGGCACGTCCGCGGCTACGCGCACGGTGCCCGAGGCCTTGATCGCGGCGGGCAACGCGTCATGGAGCTTCGCGTCCTCGGCGATGTGGGGGCCTGCGACGGCGTCCTTCGCGTTCGTCGACGGGGCGGGGTCCGTGGCGGCTCCGCAGGCGGAGAGTGTCGCAAGAGCGGTGGCCGCCACGGTGGCGGCCACGGCCCGGCGCATGAGACCAGCGTTCATCACGGTCGAACCTCTCGGGGGATCTCTGCCGACGGGACTGCCGCCGTCGACTGCAAGGCCCTGAAATTTACAGAAGCGGCAATAGATTGGCTAGATGTAGCGCTCATTACACTTCGGCGACGGCGTCCGTATCTCGAGGAGAATCGACTTTTACTTGCACGCAACGGACATGTTGATCACCGATTTGCGCCCAATCCATGCAAGTGACCTATTACATTTCAGCTCGGAGCGCGTCGATCTGTATGTTCTGGCACTCGGCAGTTGCTATCCCCTCTCAGGGATGTCGAGACGGTTCCATGAGGCGGGCGAGGTCCGTGGTGTGGGCGGTGCTGCTGCGGAAGCCGGCGGACCGCACCGGGCTGACCGCGGCACTGGCCGCAGTGATGCCGCACAGCGTCGGGGCCTGTTCGGGCCGGGCGCCTCGGACTCGACCATGCGCCGCACGCTGGAAGCCCTCGACGACGTGATACTCGCGAGGATCGTACGAGTCCGCGCCCGGAGCCGTCGGCATGTGTGGGACCGACTCGCCCTGCGGCCAGGTGGTTTCCCGTGGGCCGGCCGTCGCGGGCAAGCACCTGCACCGCTGGATCGTTCTCGGCATGGACGCCACCGTCATCACCTCCGCGTCGAAAAGCAGGGGGCCACGGCGACCTGGAAGAAGACCTTCGGCTTCCACCCGCTGGGAGGCGACCGCGAACGGCTGCCGAAAACAGTCGACTTGAGATGTCACCCCGTTCGGCCGAGATCGGCGGCGGTCGCGTCGGACCCGGCAGGCCGGGTACATCGCGGGATGCCGTCGAGATCCGGCTCGTGGGAGCCCTGTAGGTGGGGGTGGTGCCTGTGGTGAGGACGGGCGGCACGGTCGTCGGGGCCCGGATTTAATCAGTGGTGCCGCGGCCTGGGGTGAGGCTATGGTGCTGCTCATCCGTACCCGAGGGGGAACGGTGTCGGTTCGTCGAGAAGAAGCAGGAGGTGAGGACATTGATGACGGTCACGGTGGCGAGCGCCGCTCGCGTTCAGGAGTTCCTCGTTCCCACCCCTGCGGCCTCCGGCTGACACCTCTTCGGAGGCCGCTCTTCGAAGGGTTTCCTCCGTGTTCAACACTTCTTCCGACTCCACGTCTTCGCACGCTCTCACCGCCTATGGCTGGGACGACGGCTGGGCGGACGCGTTCGCCCCGTACGCCGCACAGGACCTGATGCCCGGGCGGGTGCTCCGCGTGGACCGTGGCCAGTGCGATCTCGTCACGCCCCTGGGCACCGTACGGGCGGACACCGAGCTGGTGACACCGCGCGATCCGATGCGGATCGTGTGCACCGGCGACTGGGCCGCCGTGGACGCCGAGGGCGATCCGCGTTACGTCCGGACGCTGCTGCCGCGCCGTACCGCCCTCGTGCGGTCCACCTCGTCGAAGCGCTCGGACGGCCAGGTGCTGGCGGCCAACGCCGACCACGCCGTCATCGCCGTCTCCCTCGCCGCCGAGCTCGACCTGGGCCGGGTGGAGCGGTTCACCGCGCTGGCCTGGGAGAGCGGCGCCCAGCCGCTGCTCGTCCTCACCAAGGCCGATCTGGTGCCCGATCCGGACACCCTGGCCCATCTGGTGTCCGACACCGAGATGGCGGCGCCCGGTGTGCGGGTGCTGCCGGTCAGCTCCGCCACGGGGGAGGGGCTGGCGGAGCTGACCGCCCTGCTCGCCCCCGGCACCTCGGTGCTGCTCGGCCAGTCCGGCGCGGGCAAGTCCACACTGGCGAACGCCCTGGTGGGCGCGGCCGTCCAGGACGTACGCGCCATCCGGGACAGCGACGGCAAGGGGCGGCACACCACGACCACCCGCGATCTGCTGCCGCTGCCCTCGGGCGGGGTGCTGATCGACACCCCGGGGCTGCGCGGGGTGGGGATGTGGGACGCCGAGGGCGGCGTCGCACAGGCGTTCGCCGAGATCGAGGAGCTGGCCGAGCGGTGCCGCTTCCCCGACTGCGCACACCAGGTCGAGCCCGGGTGCGCGGTGCTCGCCGCGATCGAGGACGGGTCACTGCCGGAGCGGCGGCTGGAGAGCTACCGCAAACTGCTGCGGGAGAACGAGCGGCTCGCGGCCCGTACGGACGCGCGGCTGCGAGCCGAGATGCGGCGCGACTGGAAGCAGCGGCAGGCGCTCGGCCGCCACATGATGGAGCGCAAGCGCGGACCGATGCGCAAGCCGTAGCGGTCCGTGGGGTCAGCCCACGGCCCGGCTCGTGGCCCCGGGCACGTCCTCCAGGCCCCAGCTATACACCCACCGTGGATGGATCCGGATGACCTCGTCGCTCAACTGGGCGCCGAGGTCATGCGGCCCGATACGCCGCTCCGCCTCCCCGCGGATCTCCACCCCGCACACCATCCACGGCTGCTCGCTCACCAGGCTGTCGACGACCAGCGCCACCTTCGGATGCGTCCCGGCGTTGCGCCACTTCTTCGTCCTGCCCATGGCGAAGCCGCCGATGTCGAGCGTGCCGTCCTCGTTGAGGAAGAACGCCACCGGGTTCGCCTGCGGCTGGCCGTCCGCGTCCACGGTGGCCAGCCGGCCGATCCGCTGCGATCCGAGGTAGTCGGCCTCGGGTCCCGTGAAAACGGTCATGCGATCACTGTCGCCCGCACTGCCGGGTGCCCGCGACCGGTGCGCATGAGCCGCGGGACCCGCACCACTCGCACCAGGAGCACACGACCGAAACACCGATTCGGGTGGCTGTGCGCGGTAACTCGACGCCACGATGACCCTGAGACGGTGATACGGAACGAGAGAGCGAGTTGCGATGAACCAGGCCAGGGACGAGTACGACGTCATCGTGCTGGGCGCGGGCCCGGTCGGCGAGAACGTGGCCGACCGGACCCGCGCGGCCGGACTCTCCACGGCGATCGTGGAGCGTGAGCTGGTCGGCGGTGAGTGTTCGTACTGGGCCTGCGTCCCCAGTAAGGCGCTGCTGCGACCGGTGCTCGCGCGGTCCGAGGCGCGCCAGGTGCCGGGGCTGCGGCAGGCGGTCGGCGGGGCGCTGGCGGCGGCCGATGTCTTCGCCCACCGCGACAAGCAGGTCGGCGACTGGAAGGACGACGGTGCGCTCCCCTGGCTGGAGTCGGCCGGAATCGACCTGGTGCGCGGCCATGGGCGGCTGGTCGGGCCGAAGCGGGTCGCGGTGACACCGCCGGACGGATCCGGCGGCGACGAGCGGATCCTCACCGCCCGGCACGCCGTGGCCGTCTGCACCGGAACCCGGGCCTCGCTGCCCGACCTGCCCGGGATCGCCGACGTCCACCCCTGGACCAGCCGGGAGGCCACCAGCTCCTCCTCGGTGCCGGAGCGGCTGATCATCGTGGGCGGCGGTGTGGTGGCCTGCGAGATGGCCACGGCCTGGAACGGTCTCGGCTCGCGCGTCACCATGCTGGTGCGCGGCTCCGGGCTGCTGGAGCGGATCGAGCCGTTCGCGGGCGAGCTGGTGACCGAGACGCTGCGGGAGACCGGGGCCGAGGTCCGCACCGGGACGGCGGTGAAGGGCCTCGCCCGGCCGGGCGGGACGGACGGACCGGTCACGGTGACCCTGGAGAGCGGGGAACAGCTCGAGGCGGACGAGGTGCTGTTCGCCACCGGGCGCACCCCGCACACCGATGCCCTGGGCCTGGAGACGGTCGGCCTCGAACCGGGCGGCTGGCTGACGGTCGACGAGAGCTGCCGGGTGCGGGACGTACCGGGCGGCTGGCTGTACGGGGTGGGCGACGTCAACCGCCAGGCGCTCCTCACCCACCAGGGCAAATACCAGGCTCGGATCGCGGGCGCGGCCATCGGGGCACGCGCGCGGGGCGTCGAGCGGCTGGACACCGGCCGCTGGGGCGAGTACGCGACCACCGCGGACGAGGCGGCCGTACCGCAGGTCGTCTTCACCGACCCGGAGGTCGCCGCGGTCGGGCTGACCGCGGAACAGGCCGAGGCCGAGGGCCGCAGCATCCGCGTTGTCGACGTCGACATGGGCCAGGTCGAGGGCGCGGTGCTGTACGCGGACGGCTACCGCGGCCAGGCCCGTATGGTCGTCGACCTGGACCGGGGCCATCCGATCGGCATCACCTTCGTCGGGCCCGGGGTCAGCGAACTGCTCCACTCGGCGACGATCGCCATCGCGGGCGAGGTCCCCATCGAGCGGCTGTGGCATGCGGTGCCGTCGTTCCCGACGATCAGCGAGGTCTGGCTGCGGCTCCTGGAGACGTACCGGGGCTGAGGGCGGGCGGCGCGGGGCGCCGCGGCGCCCCGCG
>NZ_JAHLEM010000810.1 GCF_018883605.1 Streptomyces niphimycinicus
CACGCCGTTCCCTGCCTCAGGCCGGAAGCCATCCCGCGCCTCAGGCCGAAAGCTATCCCACGCCTCAGGCCCCACGCCGTTCCCTGCCTCAGACCGCAAGCCATCCCACGCCTCAGGCCGCACGCCGTTCCCTGCCTCAGGCCGGAAGCCATCCCGCGCCTCAGGCCGAAAGCTATCCCACGCCTCAGGCCCCACGCCGTTCCCTGCCTCAGACCGCAAGCCATCCCACGCCTCAGGCCGAAAGCTATCCCGCGCCTCGGGCCGAAAGCCCTCCGACAGCCACTCCGCCGCCCCGTACAGCGCCGCCGTCAGCGGGTCCTCCGGCGTGCGGGTCAGCAGGCGCTCGGTCGGGCGGCCGAGCTCCGGGGAGACGTCCAGCATCAGGCTCAGCCGGGCGCGGGCCTTGTTGAGGTTGCTGCCGACGCTGCCGACCGAGATCCCCAGCTCGGCGGAGATCGCCCGGTAGCTCATGCCCTCGAGCGAATGCATGACGACCACCTGGCGCTGGCGCGGCGGCAGCGTGCCGAGGGCGCGCAGCGCGGCCAGTGCCTCGGCGGTCTCCTCCACGGTGGCGGTCGTGGCGGCCGGGACGGTCGTCCCGGCCATCTCGACCGGCTTCCAGCGGAACCACCAGCGCCGCCCGTCCTTCGAGAGCTTGCGCCGCATGGTGGTGGTCACCCATGCCTCCGGCGAGGCGTACGTCCTGACCTCGGGCCAGCGGCGCATCGCCTCGATATACGCCTCCTGCACGGCGTCCTCGGCGTTCTGCCGGTTGCCGCTGAGCATCACCGCGCGGGCGGCCAGCCAGGGGTAGGTGCGGGCGTAGAAGGCGTCGAACTCCTCCTCGAACTCGCCGCCACGCGCGGTCTCCTCGACGGTGTCACTCACCCCGCTCGCCCCCGTCCCGCTCCTCCGGGCGCCGCCTTATGGTCAGCGCCGCGCCGTCGGGGCGGCGGTCGGTGAGCACCGTGCCCGGTGCCGTTCTGCTCACCAACTCGGCCAGCGTGCGCGCCCGGAGCCGTTCGCCCGAGCGCGCCGCCAGCCAGCGGATGACGTCCCCCATCAGCCGTAGCACCCCCACTGTCACGACCGTTGCCACCGTGAGCCACGGATTGTCCATGAGCACCGTTGTGTCTCCTCTTCATGGTTCCCGGCCGGAGCCGGTTCACCATGTAGAGGCGTCATGGACCGTATTTCTTCACCGCGTTTCTCACCATGTTTTCCGGGGGATGTCAGTCGATCGCGCGCTGCGCCTCGTACAGATTGCGGGGGTGGACGGCCTCAGGGTGGCCATAGGACTCGATACGGGAGTGCAGCGGACCGGTGAAGTCCGGGACGTCGATCTGGCCGAACTGCCGGACCTCGCTGATCCCGACCGTCGCGCTGTACGGCGCGATGTCGTCGATCTTGACGCACCCGGCCCGCTGATTGCTCACCGTGACGTTCCAGTGGGTGAACCGCGCACCGTAGAGCGGGCCCGCGCTCGCGTCGCCGCCGTGCGCCCCCGTGTTGTCCACGGTGATCTCCGTACGGACGTTGGCGAAGGGCATTCCGCGGTGGGTGTCGAAGGTGCCCATCTCCATCCGGCCGCGCGACCAGACGTTATAGCTGGACAGCCCCTCCACGTTGATGCCGTGCAGTGACGTCCCCGCCGGGGCCGGGACGGTGCGCTGGGCCAGCACGAAGTCCTCCACGAGGTTGTCGTGCGAGCCCTCGCGGCAGCAGTAGGGATGATGGCTGCCGCGCCCCGTGACCCGGGTGCGGCGCAGGGTGCACGCCTTGGCGGCGACGAGCAGGAAGCCGTTGTCGACGTTGTTGACGGTCACGTCGTCCACCCAGCAGTCCCACGCGCACTGGAGCGCGACGCCGTTGTACCCCTTGTCCAGCAGATGCGGCGACTGCGGGGTCTCGACGACATCGAGGGTGATGCCCTCGACCCCGGAGCCGGTGACCGGCCGTACGAGCGTGGTGAACCGGGGCTTCCAGGCGGGCCGGGCGTCCAGCGGCAGCGGACGGTCGAGGGTCACCCGGCGGCGCCACCGGTCGACGGAGACGACGCGGCACGGCCATTCGTAGGGGACGTACGAGGTGAGCTTGGTCTTGTCGGCCCAGACGTAGTCCGCGGCGCCCTCGACGTCACCGGCCATATGGCGCAGGAGGGAGTGGGTGTCGTCGTCGGCGAGCTGGAACAGCACGCGGTCGCCGCGGCGCAGGGCGGACGGGTCCTCGACGGTCACCGTCCAGTCCCCGCACCGGGCGGGGGCGGCGAGCTCGGTAAGGGTGTGCCACTCGTCGCGCTCATTGCCCGTCCAGCCCTCGAACGGCCACGCCTGGGCCCGGATCGCGTCGGTCAGGGAGCGCAGGCGGGCGTCCGGGCAGATCCAGATGAGGCCGCCGGCCCAGGACCAGGACGACTTGTTCCCGCCGTAGCGGCTGCCGTACGGGCCGATCAGCTCGGTGAGGCTGCGGGTCGCGTGGAGGGTGGTGCGGCCGCTGCCCGCGCCGCGCAGCACGACGTTGTCGTAGCCGAGCCGGATGACATCGTCCACGCGGTACGTGCCGGGCGGCACCAGGACCGTGCCGCCGCCGCGCCGCCCGGCGGCGGCGATGGCGCGGTTGATCGCGGGGGCGGCGTCCGTGGAGCCGTCGGGCCGGGCGCCGTGGTCGCGGACGTCGGCGACGACGGGCAGGCGGGGGAAGTGCTTACGCCCACCGAGGAATCCGGCGCGGCCGACGTACGGAATCTGCGGGTGGGTGTACGGCCGGGCGCGGAACTCGCGCCAGAGGGGGGACGTAGGCGCCCCGCCCGAGGCGCCCGCCCCACCCGAGGCGCCCGGTCCGGCGGCGGCGCCCG
>NZ_JAHLEM010000811.1 GCF_018883605.1 Streptomyces niphimycinicus
CGACGGCCCCGGCGCCCAGCCGTCCGCCCCCGCCAAGGGGCGCCCGGACGACCCGCCGGACCAGCCCCGGCCCCGGCCCCGTAGCGATCAGCGGCTGCGCGGCCTGTACGGCGGAAGCCAGGGCCCCGATACGGAAGGGGCGCCCGACGCGCGGCGCGCACTGCCGCTGCGCGTGCCCGAGGACAAGGCGCTGCGCCAGGAGCTGTCCATCGGCCGCGCCCTGCGCCCGCTCAAGCAGCACCGTCCCAATCCGCTCAAGCGGGAGTTCGACGAGGCCGCCACCGCCACGGCGCTCGCCGAGACCGGTCTGCCGGATGTGGTGACCCGCCCCGCCCGCGAGCGCTGGCTCGATCTCGCGCTCGTCATCGACGACGGGATGTCGATGCTGCTGTGGCGGCGGCTCGCCGTCGAACTGCGCACGGTGCTGGAGCGCTCGGGCGCGTTCCGCGTCGTACGCGTCCTCGGGCTGCATACGCGCGGCACCGGCGCCCCCGCGCTGCGCGCCCGGCCCTACGCCCCGGACGCGCCCGGGCTCCCCACGACGGCGCTCTCCGACCCCTCCGGGCACACGCTGGTGCTCGTGGTGAGCGACGGGGTGGGGGCCGCGTGGCGCGACGGGCGGATGGGCCAAGTGCTGGCGCGCTGGGCGGGGGTCGGCCCCACGGCGGTGGTGCACGCGCTGCCGCCCCGGCTGTGGGAGGGCTCCGGGATCCGGGCCCGGCGCTGGCAGGTGCGGACCCGCAGACCGGGCTCGGCCAATACGGACTGGACGGTCGCGGATCCGGTGCTGCCCGCCGCGCTGGCGCGTTTCGAGGGGGTGCCGGTGCCGGTGCTGGAACCGGACGCCGGACCGCTGGCCGACTGGGCCCGGCTGATCGCCTCCGCGAGCGGTACGGCGGTCCTGCCGCTGCTGGACCCGGGGCGCGGCGGCCCCCGCATCGCCCCTTCCGCCACCGTCCCCGCCCGGGCCTCCGTCCCCGCCACCGCCACCGCCATCGTCACAAGCCCGGCTGCCACCCCCACCCCGGCCGATGAGCTGAGCCGGGTCCAGCGCTTCCGGGACGCGGCCTCCCCGGAGGCGTACCGGCTGGCCGCCCATCTGGCCGCCGTGGCCCCGCTGCCGGTGCCGGTGATGCGGATGGTGCAGAAGGCGGTGGACGGCCGGACCGACACCGGACGTCTCGCCGAGGTGTTCCTGGGCGGGCTGATGCACCCCGTCGAACCGCCCGCCGCGGCGGGATCGGACCCGCTGCCGCCCGAACACCGTCCCTTCGCCTTCGCCGACACGGCGCAGCGGGCCCTGCTGGGCGCGGTGCCGCTGTCCGAACTGGTCGCCACCAGCAAGCTGATCGGCCGCCGTCTGGAACAACTGGCGGGCCGCTCCCCCGACTTCCCGGCCTGGTTGGCCGACGCGCGCGGCACCGACCGGCTCCCGCCCGGCGCCCGGCCCTTCAGCGCGGTGGAGCGACGGCTGGCGACCCGGCTGGGGGCACCGTCGCTGTCGTCGGCGTTCGCGACCGCCACGGCGGCGCAGGAGTGGCGCCGCCCGGAACCCGGTGACCCGCACATGCTCGGCCCGTACCGGCTGACGATGGCCGGACCGCCGGGAGCGCGCGTCAATCCCTTTCTGGGCCAGGACGCCTACGGTGCCGAGGCCATCGTCCGGATCGCCCGCCATGTGCACGGACAGCAGGCCGCCGACCTGCTGGGCGTGGAGGCGGAGGCACTGCGCCGGATGGACGGGCGCTACACCCGCCGTCTGCTGCGCACCGGGCTGGACGACGACGTTCCGTGGCTCGCGGAGGAAGCCTTCATCGGGGACCGGCTGGACTACCTCCTGCGCGGCAACGCCGAGGGATGGGAGCACCGGCTGGACTTCCTGCGCGGCGACGCCGAGCGAGGGGACGACCGGCCGGACGAGGCCACCCGCACCGACCCCGGGCGGTGGGACGGGCGCACCGCCCTCGCGCTCGCCCGCCAAGTCGCGGACGCGGTACGGCTGTCCGAGGAGGCGGGCATGGTGCACGGTGACCTCACCGTCAGCACGGTGCATGTCGCCGGGGCGGACATCCTCCTGACCGGCTGGTCATCGGCGTCCATCGACGGTGCGCCGTCCCCGGCACTCGGCGGCGACCGCCCGCCGACCCCCGAGGACAACGTCAGGGCGCTGGGCGACATCCTGCTGAGCCTCGGCGGCGGGGCGCCGACGCGGCGGCCCGCCCCGGGGCTCTATTTCATGCCGCGCTGGAGCAGTGCCGCCTGGGAGCCGCTCCGCGCGCTGGTGATGTCGTGCCGGGAGAGGCCCTACGGCCACACCGCGCACGAGGTCTGGGAGTTCCTCAGCCACTTCCAGCCGGAGGCCGGGACTCCGGAGCCCCGCACCCGACGCCCCCGGGCCGAGCGGCCCATCGTCTGCGCGCAGTGCGGCGGTCCGCTGGCCCCGGACGACCGCTTCTGCGATATGTGCGGTTGGAATGTGTTGACGGCCCCACCATCCTCGGCGCCGCCCGACTCCGCTCGCGCCTCCCGTCCGGAGCCTGAGAGCACCCTGCCGTCGATCAACGCGTATCGGTCCTACCGCCGATTGGGCGGCAGTCGGGGTTACCGCGTCTATCTGGCCCGTCGGCCGGGCGCGTCGAACGATGTGGTGCTGCGCATCGCCCCTGGCAGCACCGCCCAGGGCAGCGGGCGGCCGCTGCGGGCCGAGGCGGACGCGCTGCGGCGGATGGCCGGGCACTACGCCCCCCGGCTCTTCGTCGACGCTTCCTCGCTCAACCCTCCGGGGCTCGTGGTGGAATGCGTCCGGCTCCCGGACGGCTCACCCGCCCCACCGCTGTCCTCGCTCATGGGCCGAAGGCCCGACGGCTCCCCCCTGTTGGACGCCGTACGGGCCGCCACCATCGGCCTGCGCATCGCCGAGGCGGTGAACATGTGCTCGCTGAAGGGCGTCGTGCCGGGGCCGCTCACGGCGGACACCGTGCTCGTCACCGACAGCACGGTGAAGCTGATCGGCTGGACCGACGCGAACGTCAGAGCCCGCCCCCCGGGCGCTCCCACCGCCGCGGACAGCGTCTACGCCCTGGGCCGGATCCTCCGCGACCTGAGCGACGCACAGCCGACCGGAGAGCTCATCCGCACCACGGACCTGTGGCGCAACCCCCAACTGCTCTCGACCATCTCCGCCTGTCTGGACGACCGGCCGGGCAGGCGACCGTCGGCCGGCCGGGTGGCGGACGTCTTCGTCCAGTGTCTGACGGCCATGCCGACGTTCGGCCACGAGACGCCGTACGAGCCCGAGTCGACGGACGCCCAACTCCCGGACGACTCGCCGCCGGACACGTCCGTCCCCGGCCCTCAGGTGCCGCTCGCGGAACGGCCCGAGGCCCCGCCGCCCGCCCGCGCCGCGCGCCCCAGCCGTCTGACGTCCATTCTCCGGAACGCCGGATTCGGCAGAAGTGCCCGGCGGCAACGGAAACGGGAGGTGATCCTGAGGGACCTGACGGTCTGCCACCGCATCGCGGTGATCAGCCACCCGATCGGGGTCGGACGGACCGCCACGACCCTCGCGCTCGGCGCCATCTTCGCGAGCGAGCGCGAGGAGCACGTCCTCGCGGTCGACGCGATCCCCGGCGGCCGGGGTCTCACCCGTCGCGTTCAGTACAAGGCCGGGGCGACCCTCCGTGATCTGGCGCACAGCGATCCGCTTCCCGACGACCGTACGTCCCTGGAGCCATACACCACACAGAAGCCGTCCGGACTCGAGATCCTCGCGGGGGACTATGACCAAAGGAGCCCGGGAACCCGGCGGGCCCCGGTCACCAACGAGGAGTACCGCCGCGTCATCGGGGCGCTGAGCAGGCACTACTCGATCATTCTCGCCGACTCGGACACCGGCTCGTCCCATACCGGCAGGCGGGGTGTGCTCGACCTCGCCGACCAGCTCATCATCGTCACCACCCCGTCCGCGGAACTCACGAACAGCGCGCACACGATCCTGGACCGGCTGGCCGAGGACGGCCACGCGGACCTGGCACGCAATGCCATCACCGTGATCAGCACATCACATGAGACGTCCCGGCCCTACCCGAGAGAAGACCCGGTCGCGGAGTTCCGGGCCCGTTGCCGCGACGTGGTCGTCGTGCCGTACGACGACCATGTGGCCGCCGGGCGGGAAATCGACCTCGCGCGACTGGCGCCCAGGACCTTCGACGCCTACCTCGATCTCGCGGTGCTGGTCGCGGAGGGGTTCCCCGGGGCCGGGACATAGCGCCCACCCCGAGGGCCTATCCTCTAGGCCATGTCTTCCGCCTCCGACTCCGGTCACGGCTCCGCCGGTCTCATCCGCATCGTCTCCCGTTCCTCCCCGATGGCCCTGGCCCAGGTGGAGCGGGTCCGCACCGAGCTGGCCGCGCTGCGACCCGGTATCCGTACGGAGGTCGTGCCGGTCACCACCTCCGGGGACCGCTGGATGGGCGATCTGTCGAAGCTGGGCGGGAAGGGGGCGTTCACCAAGGAGGTGGACGCCGCGCTGCTGGCGGGCGAGGCGGACCTCGCGGTGCACTGCATCAAGGACGTGCCCGCCGACCGGCCGCTGCCCGCGGGCACGGTCTTCGCCGCGTACCTCAAGCGGGACGACATCCGCGACGCCGTGATCCACCCCGAGGGGCTGACCCTCGACGAGATGCCCGCGGGGACCCGGATCGGCACCTCCTCGGTGCGGCGCGTCGCCCAGCTCGCCATCACCCATCCGCAGCTCGAGTGCGTACCGATGCGCGGCAACGCCAACCGCCGGCTGGAGAAGCTGGCGGCGGGCGAATGCGATGCGCTGATGCTGGCCGTCTCGGGGCTGGAGCGGATCGGCCGTACCGACCGGATCAGCGAGATCCTGCCGGTGGACACCATGTGCCCGCCGATCGGGGCCGGGGTGCTGGGGCTCCAGTGCCGCGAGGACGACACCGGGACGATCGAGGCCGTGGCCGGGCTCGGCGACTCCGAGGTCTGGAAGGAAATCACCGCGGAGCGGATGCTGCTGCATGTGCTGCAAGGGCACTGCAACTCCCCCATCGCGGGCTACGCCAAGGCCGAGCGCGACGGGCGGCTCTCGCTGCGCGCCCGGGTCTTCAGCCCGGACGGCAAGACGGTGCTGGACGCCCACGAGTGGGCGGGCCCGCTGGACCCGGCCACTCTGGGCACGTCGGTCGCGGTGGCGCTGCTGCGGCAGGGCGCCCGCGAGGTCATCGACACGATCCCGCACTGAGGCGGCTCCCGCGCTGAGGCGGGCGCTCCCGCACTGAGGCGGCTCCCGCGCTGAGGCGGGCGCTCCCGCGCTGAGGCGGCTCCCGCCGCCGTCCGGGGCCGTGTTCCGGGCCCTACCGCGCCCGCAGCCTCCGCCACACCGCCCGCGCCGCGTGGTGTCCCGACATGCCGTGCACGCCGGGCCCCGGTGGGGTGGCGGAGGAGCACAGGAAGACCGCCGGGTGGGCGGTGGCGTACGGGACGCGGGCGAGCTTGGGCCGGATGGCCGCCTGGA
>NZ_JAHLEM010000812.1 GCF_018883605.1 Streptomyces niphimycinicus
GCTGAGGCGGCTCCCGCCGCCGTCCGGGGCCGTGTTCCGGGCCCTACCGCGCCCGCAGCCTCCGCCACACCGCCCGCGCCGCGTGGTGTCCCGACATGCCGTGCACGCCGGGCCCCGGTGGGGTGGCGGAGGAGCACAGGAAGACCGCCGGGTGGGCGGTGGCGTACGGGACGCGGGCGAGCTTGGGCCGGATGGCCGCCTGGATGCCCCCGAAGGCGCCGCAGGCGATGTCGCCGTCGATGTAGTTGGCGTTGCGCGCGGCGAGTTCGGGCGGTCCGGCCACCGCGCGGGCCAGGACCAGATCGCGGAAACCGGGGGCGAAGCGCTCGATCTGACGCTCGATCACCTCGGTGGCGTCGCCCTTCCACCCGCTGGGCACATGGCCGTACGCCCAGAAGGTGTGCTTGCCCTCCGGTGCCCGGGAGGGGTCGAGCAGGGTCGGCTGAGAGGTGATCAGAAACGGGACGGAGGGGTCGCGCCCGTCGACGGCGGCCCGCAGCGCGGCGCCGATCTCGCCGGAGGTGGGGCCGACATGGACGGTGCCCGCGCGCCGGGCCTCGGGCGCGGTCCAGGGCACCGGGCCGGACATCGCGTAGTCGATTTTGAAGGCGCTGGCCCCGTAGCGGTAGTGCCGGTAGGCGTTGCCGAGACCGGCGATACGGGCCAAGGCGCGCGGCGAGGTGTCGAAGATGTAGGCGCGGGCGGGCGGCAGCTCATCGAGCCGTTTGACCTCGGTGGAGACGTGGATCGTCCCGCCGTTCTCGCGCAGATACGCCCCCAGCGCGTCCACGATCGACTGGGAGCCGCCGCGCGGAATCGGCCAGCCGACCTCATGGGCCGCGACGGCGAAGATCAGGGCGGGTCCGCTGGTGACCAGCGCGCTGGTCGGCGCGATGGCGTGCCCGGCCAGCCCGGCGAACAGGGCGCGCGCCTTCTCGTCGCGGAAGCGGAGCGGCCCGGCGAGCAGTGAGACCGGCTGCACCGCGTGCAGCCCGAAGCGGGCCCAGGTGATCGGGTCGCGGGGCACCCCGTCCCAGAGGGTGCGCAGCATATCGGGGGCGAGGGTGGCCCATTTGCCCAGGTAGGGCGCGATCAGCCGACGGTAGGTCCCGGCGTCGCGCGGGCCGAGCGACCTGGCGGTCTCGCCGACCGAGCGGGCCAGCACCGCGGCCGTGCCGTCCGGGAAGGGGTGGGCCAGCGGCAGTTCGGGGTGGAGCCACTCCAGGCCGTACCGGGCGAGCGGCATCCGGTCGAAGGCCGGGGAGCCGATGGCGAGGGGGTGCACGGCGGAGCAGGGGTCGTGCCGGAAGCCGGGGAGGGTCAGCTCTTCGGTGCGGGAGCCCCCGCCGATGGTGTCCGCGGCCTCGAAGATCTCCACCGCGCAGCCGCGGCGGGCGAGTTCGACGGCCGCGGTCAGCCCGTTCGGCCCGGCTCCCACAACGACCGCGTCGAGCATGGACGGCACCTCGGCCCCCTCGTCCTTGAGGAATCGCTGGAACGATCAGCCGGCGGCGGCCAGCAAGCCCAGGATATGCGCAACGGCCGCCTCGTCCCTGGCCGCCGTGAAAGGAAGGGCATTGCCCCCGGTGATCCGGAACGGCTCGCGGGCGAGCGTGGCATGTGCCCCGCCCGCCTCGCCGACCAGCAGCAGACCGGCGGCGTGGTCCCAGGCGTTCTCCCAGGTGAAGGCGACGGCGTCGAGCAGCCCGCGGGCCACGTTCAGATACTCCAGACCGGCCGAACCGCAGGGACGCACCTCGACTCCCGGCACCTGAAGCCCCGACAGGGCGCGCTTCTCCGCGTCGGTGGTGAAGTCGTAATGCGAGACGGCCACGTGGAGGACCGCGCCGGGCTCCGGTGATCCGCAGTGGATCGGCTCACCGTTCAGCAGGGCGCCCCCGCCGCGGCGGGCGATGGCCATCTGGTCGAGCACCGGGGCGTAGGTCCAGGACGCGAGCAGCTCTTCGCCGTGGGCGAGGGCGACCAGCGTCGCGAAGCCGGGGTCGCCGTGGACGAACTGCCGGGTGCCGTCGACCGGGTCGACGATCCATACGGGCGCGCCGCCGCCGAGGGCGGTGAGCACGGCCGGGTCCGCGTGCACCGCCTCCTCGCCCACCACCACGGAGCCGGGCAGCAGCTTGGTGAGGGCCTCGGTCAGATGCTCCTCGGCCTGCCGGTCGGCGATGGTCACCAGGTCGTGCGGACCATTCTTCTCCACGATCTCGTGGGCGGCGAGCTGCCGGTAACGCGGCATGACCTCGTCGGCGACCGCCGTGCGGATCGCCTCTTCCACCGCGCCGAGATCACCGGCGAGAAATTCATCGATCATGCGTTCATCGAATCATGTCTCTGCGACGGCAGGTGGCATACCGGCTGCCGGACGATGTCATCGAGGTGAAGGGAGCGACCGCCCCAAATCCCTTTTCGACCGGCATCACCAATTACTTCGTCGATATACGGCAACGGAATCGGTGCGGGGCGCGCCGCGGGCGCGGTGCCGAGCGCCACAGACGCGGTGCCCGCGGACCGGGAACCAGCACGGCGCCGGGCGCCGCGGGGGCAGGAACGAGCGTGCCGCCGCGTGCCAGGAGTCTGGGAACGGACGCGCCACCGCGTGCCAGGAGCGGCACAGGCACCGGCGCGATACCGGGCGCCGCAGGCCCGGAACGGCGGCGCTGCCA
>NZ_JAHLEM010000813.1 GCF_018883605.1 Streptomyces niphimycinicus
CGGCCGCCCCGGAGCGCTGCGCCCTGGGCGCCCTCGGCCCGAGCCATGACGTATGCCCGGTGGGCTGCTGTCCGGCCCGCTCGCCGCGCCCCGCCGCCGCGGGCTCGGACTGAGCGTCCCCGCCCCGCCACCGCCGCCGCCCGTCCGGGCAATCCGCTAAGGAGCACGATGACCGACCCGCTCATGACCGAACTCCTCGAGACGGCGCTGGAGGCCGCCCGTGGCGCGGGGGACCTGCTGCGCGACGGCCGCCCGGCCGACCTCGGGGTGGCGGCCACCAAGACCAGCCCGATCGACGTCGTCACCGAGATGGACATCGCCGCCGAGAAGCTGATCACCGACCTCCTCGCGCGCCGCCGCCCGCTGGACGGAGTGCTCGGGGAGGAGGGCGCCGACAGCGCGGGCAGTAGCGGGGTGCGCTGGGTGATCGACCCGCTCGACGGCACGGTGAACTACCTCTACGGCCTGCCGTCGTGGGCGGTCAGCATCGCCGCCGAGCAGGACGGCGAGACGGTCGTCGGGGTGGTGATCGCCCCGATGCGCGGCGAGACCTTCCAGGCGGTCCTGGGCCAGGGCGCCCGGCTGAACGGGGAGCGGGTGCACTGCCGCCCCGCGGCCCCGCTGGAGGAGTCGCTGATCGGCACCGGCTTCGGGTATGTGCGCGAGCGCCGCATCGGGCAGGCCAGGGTGCTCAACGATGTGCTGCCGCGGGTGCGGGACATCCGGCGCGGCGGATCGGCCGCCATCGATCTGTGCGATGTGGCCTGCGGGCGGCTCAACGGCTACTACGAGCGCGGGCTCAACCCCTGGGACTTCGGGGCCGGTGCGCTCATAGCGCGCGAGGCGGGCGCGCTCACCGGAGGGCGGCCTGGCGTCCCTGCCTCCACGGAGCTGACCATCGCCGCCGCCCCCGGCCTTTTCGAGCCGCTGAGGGGGCTTCTGGACGACCTGGGCGCCTGGCACGACTGATCCCGCCCCCGGGTCCTCAGGCTCCCGGTCCACACGCCCCCGTTACGCCCCCGCTCCACACTCACCGCCCACACACGGAAACGCCCCGGAGTCACGAGGACACCGGGGCGCTTCGGCGTGGTTACCGGATGCTTTCTGGATCACCATCCGGAGGTGAATCGGAATCGGCTACATGGAGCGGAATCCGGATCTGGATCGGGTCCGGAATCCACGAGGGATCAAGCGAACGAGGCGCTTACTTCGACACCGTGCTCGGCGGCGAGGCGACGGAGGTCTTCCAGCTCCGACTGCTCCACGTCCACAAGAAAATCGTCGCCCGTCTCACGGGCGCGAATGAGATCGGTCTTGGTGTTCTCTATGCGCTGCAGAATGCCTGCGGTGAACGCGTCCATGTGCGCCCCCTCGTCGTGGGTCGGTGGCACGGGGGTGTGCCGACGGCGGGACGATCACGTGCGTGGCCCTTGCCGACGGCAATGAGGGTCAGAGATGCCGGAGACAAGGCGTGATCGCGGGTGTGCAGTCGTCCTCCCCACCCCGTCCTGGGCGGAAACCTCGGGCCCCGAAAGAATCTGAATTCGGCGTTCCAGCCGCTGCCGCCCCCACCACCGCGTCCATGATCGGGCTCCGGGATCCCGCGGCGATCCCTCTTACCGCCGGTTTATGAGACTTCGAGGCAGGATGGAGGCGCCGAACACTCATCGAGTTTGGCGAGATCATGCCCAGTGCGGCAATCAAGGAAGGACTAACGACGTGCGCGTACTCGTCGTCGAGGACGAGCAACTGCTCGCCGATGCGGTGGCCACCGGACTACGCCGGGAGGCCATGGCCGTCGACGTCGTGTATGACGGAGCCGCCGCCTTGGAGCGCATCGCGGTCAACGACTACGACGTCGTCGTCCTCGACCGGGACCTGCCCCTCGTGCACGGCGACGACGTCTGCCGCAAGATCGTCGAACTCGGCATCCCCACCCGGGTCCTGATGCTCACCGCCTCCGGCGACGTCAGCGACCGCGTGGAGGGCCTGGAGATCGGCGCGGACGACTATCTGCCCAAGCCCTTCGCCTTCAGCGAACTGATCGCGCGGGTGCGGGCGCTCGGCCGCCGGACGACGGTCGCCCTGCCGCCCGTCCTGGAGCGCGCCGGGATCAAGCTGGACCCCAACCGCCGCGAGGTGTTCCGGGACGGCAAGGAGATCCAGCTCGCGCCGAAGGAGTTCGCGGTCCTGGAGGTGCTCATGCGCAGCGAGGGCGCCGTGGTCTCCGCGGAGCAGCTTCTGGAGAAGGCGTGGGACGAGAACACCGACCCGTTCACCAATGTGGTGCGGGTGACCGTGATGACCCTGCGCCGCAAGCTGGGCGAGCCCGCGGTGATCGTCACCGTCCCCGGCTCGGGTTACCGGATCTGATCCGGCATGGCGACGACTCCGACCCCGCTGCCGCCGACGGCACCGCCCAAGCCGAGCTGGGATCCGCAGGGCGCCTCGCGCCCCAACCCCTGGCTGCGCCCCACGATCCGGATACGGCTCACCCTGCTGTACGGCGGGATGTTCCTGATCGCCGGGGTGGTGCTGCTGACGATCATCTACCTGCTGGCCGCCCAGGCCCTGCACGTCGGCAACGAGCTGCCGTTCAAGCTGGTCGGCGGCAGTGTCCAGCCGACCAACAACACCTGCCCCGAGATCATCGGCCAGAGCAGCCCGGACCAGTTCAACGCGGTCCTGAACACCTGCATGAAGGAGCAGCGCCAGTTGGCCCTGGACGGGCTGCTGCGCCGCTCCCTGATAGCCCTCCTGGGGCTGTCCGTGATCGCCTTCGCCTTCGGCTACGCGATGGCCGGGCGGGTGCTCTCGCCGCTCGGCCGGATCACCCGGACCGCGCGTCAGGTGGCGGGCTCGGACCTGTCCCGCCGGATCGAGCTGGACGGCCCGGACGACGAGCTCAAGGAGCTCGCCGACACCTTCGACGAGATGCTGGAGCGTCTGGACCGGGCGTTCACCGCCCAGCAGCGGTTCGTCGCCAACGCCTCGCATGAGCTGCGCACCCCGCTGGCGATCAACCGCACTCTGCTGGAGGTGCAGCTCTCGGACCCGCAGGCGTCCCCGGAGCTGGTCCAACTGGGCAAGACCCTGCTGGCCACCAACGAGCGCAGCGAGCAGCTCGTGGAGGGGCTGCTGCTGCTGGCCCGCAGCGACAACGAGATCGTCGACCGCAAGCCGGTGGATCTCGCCGAGGTGGCCTCCCAGGCGATGGAGCAGGTCCGGGCGGAGGCCGAGGGCAAGGGCGTGGAGCTGCGCGGCGGGCGCGCTCCGGCGGTGGTCCAGGGCAATGGAGTATTGCTCGAGCGGATCGCGCTGAACCTTGTGCAGAACGCGGTGCGGTACAACATCGCGGAGGACGGCTGGGTGGAGGTCACCACCGAGAGCCGGCCGGGCCAGGCCGTGCTGGTGGTGGCGAACACCGGTCCGGTGGTCCCCGCCTACGAGATGGACAACATTTTCGAACCCTTCCGCAGGCTCCGCACCGAGCGCACCGGCAGCGACAAGGGCGTCGGCCTCGGGCTGTCGATCGCGCGGTCCGTGGCCCGCGCCCACGGCGGCAGGATCGCGGCGGAGCCGCGTGAGGGAGGTGGCCTGGTGATGCGGGTGGTACTCCCGGTCTGACGCCGGGAAACCCGAGGCCGGGGGCCTGCTCGGGAGGTGTTCGCTTTGGGCGGAATTTTCGTGATCCGCCCACCCGAGGTAGGCTGTGTGATCGATCACATGGGCGATTTTCCGGCCATATACTCTGCGTGATCGTCGCGGTTGACGGAAAGCCGGGAAAATCCGGGTTTTCGGGGACCGTGATCACGGGAAGTACACGTCATGGCGCATGCGAGTGCGACATTCGGACCGTGTACGGTCCCGATGGCCATCCAACCCGATCACCTCTTCAGGGGTGCGGTTGGGTGTCGATTGAGTAACAGACCTTGATGTGAGGCAAAATCTCCGCCTCGGGTCGGGCACAAGTCCGGCCTCTCACGCGTTACGTGCGCTGGAGACACCACAGACACCCAGAGGGGGAGAGCGACATGGCAACGGATTACGACACCCCACGCAAGACCGACGATGACGTCAACGAGGACAGCATCGAGGAACTGAAGGCCCGGCGGAACGACAAGTCGGCGTCCACCGTCGACGTCGACGAGTTCGAGCAGGCCGAGGGACTCGAGCTGCCCGGTGCGGACCTCTCCAATGAGGAGTTGTCCGTCCGGGTGCTGCCTCGTCAGGCGGACGAGTTCACCTGCATGAGCTGCTTCCTCGTGCACCACCGCAGCCAGTTGGCCGCCGAGACCAAGAACGGCCAGCCGATCTGCCGCGACTGCGCGGCCTGAGCCGCGGGGTCGGCGTGGAGGCGGAGCACGACGACGTGGACGAGGCCGAGCGAGGCCGGATGGCCTCGCTCGCGACCAGCCTCGGCCGCGGTGTGCGAAGAGGCGGTGAGCGCGCGAGAGCGGGGGTCTACGCGGTCGCCGACCGGATCATCGTCAATGCTCCACGCGTTCCGGTCCGCGATCTCGCGACGCTGCGCAAGCAGTTCCCGGGGCTCGGCCCCGAAGAGCTCGCGGACAGACTGGTGGCCGGTGCCGCGGGCGGCACCGCCACAGTGGGCGCGGGCGTCGGTGCAGCGGCGACGCTGCCGGCCCCGCCCGCCATGCCCACCGAGCTGGCCACGGAGATCGTCTGCGTGGCCTCCATAGAGTTCAAGCTCATCGCCGAGCTGCACGAGGTCTACGGCGTGCGGGCGCCCGGTACGGTGCGCCGGCGCGCCATCGGATATCTCGGCTGCTGGGCCGAGGAGCGCGGTATCGACGTCGCCCAGCCGGCGAGCGTCAACGCGGCGCTGGGCGTCCAGATGAGGCGTGAGCTGCGGCAGCAGGTCGTCAGACGCGGCTTCCGGAACATGCCGGTCCTGATGCCCTTCATGGTCGGCGCGACCGTGGGTGCCGCGATGAACCGGCGCGACACCAAGAGGCTCGCACGCAAGGTCCGCAAGGATCTGCGGGCCAAGCAGGTTCCCTGGGGCCTTCCGCCGTCCCTGGAGGGGTGAGCCCCTCGCGCGCCCGCTCAGGCGGGTTGCACGGCCGTGAGCGCGGCGGCCAGCGCCTCCGGATTCCGTGTGGACACATACACATACGGTGTCGGGTCCTCCGGATCGGTGACTTCCACCCGCAGCGCGGTCGGGATGTAGCTGCGCAGCAGCATGAACGCCCGCGGATCGGCCTTGTAGCTTCGCCAGGCCGCCGCCTCGTCGGCGTCCAGCACCTGCGGGGTCCCCAGGGCCGACACCGGGATCCGCGCCTCGCCGGCCACCAGCGAGTCCGCCACCACGCGCACCCGGGCCGACCCGTACGAACTCACCGCGACGCAGGCCAGCGCCGCACCGCCGATCAGCCCGCCGAGCATCGGCAGCGTGCCGAACGGCAGCATGATCACCCCCACGGAAACCCCGATCAGAACGGCGATGAACCACCAGGAACGGGGCGCGCTGAGGCGTTCTTCGTAAGGCTGCATGCGTATCAGCTTGGCATGGCCGCCGAACCGGACTGTTCTCGCGGGTAAGGTCAGCCGTTGTGACTGGACGAACGACAGGGCTGACGCCGCCGGAGGGTGCCACGGCACCCGTGCGCCACCCCGACGCGCCCGCGCCCGGGAAGCCCCTCGGGGCGCACTACGACCAGTGCTTCGGCTGCGGCGATCAGCCGGGGGGCCTGGGGCTGATCGCGCGGGCGGGCGAGGGCGTGAGCGTCACCGCCGAGTTCACGGTGGGCACCGGCCATCAGGGCGCGCCGGGCCTGGCCCACGGCGGGGTGCTGGCCGCGGCGCTGGACGAGACGCTCGGGTCGCTCAACTGGCTCCAGCGGGTGATCACGGTGACCGGGCGGCTGGAGACCGACTTCGTACGGCCCGTGCCGGTCGGCACCGAGCTGCATCTGGAGGCACGGGTGACCGCCGTGCACGGCCGTAAGGTCTACTGCTCGGCCACGGGCCGGCTCGGCGCTCCGGACGGCCCCGTCGCATTGCGGGCGCAGGCCCTCTTCATAGAGGTGCGGGTGGACCACTTCGTCGAGAACGGCCGGGCGGAGGAGATCGACGCGGCGCTCGCCGATCCGGACCAGGTGAAGGTCGCGCGCGCTTTCGAGGTGAACCCATGAGTCCGCTGCCCATCGACGTGCCGATCCGCAGGGTGCACCCCGAGGTGCCGATCCCCGGGTACGCCCACCCCGGCGACGCGGGGGCCGACCTGGTCACCACCGAGGCGGCCGAGCTGGCTCCGGGGGAGCGCGCGGTTCTGCCCACCGGAGTGTCTATCGCGCTCCCGGAGGGGTATGCCGCCTTCGTGCATCCACGGTCCGGACTTGCCGCCCGCTGCGGCGTAGCCATGGTGAATGCCCCGGGGACCATCGATGCCGGGTACCGTGGAGAGATCAAGGTGATCGTGGTCAATCTGGACCCGCGCGAGAGCGTGCGGTTCGAGCGCTTCGACCGGATCGCTCAATTGGTCGTCCAGCAGGTCGAGAAGGTGCGCTTCCAGGAGGTGGCGGAGCTTCCCGGGTCGGCGCGGGCCGAAGGGGGCTTCGGGTCCACCGGCGGTCATGCCGCAGTGGACGGCACAACGGGCAGGGCAACGGGCGGGAATAGGTACGCTTCGGTCGGTTCCGACCGGGAAGGACGATGACGTGTTCGGACGTCGCCGCAAGCGCAGCAAGGAGGACGTCGAGTCGCTCGACGTGACCTCCGACGAGTTGGCCGAGGACGCGGAGGACGCGGACGGCGCTGAGGACACCGCCGCACCCGTGGAGGCCGGTCGGGTGAGCCTGCCGCCGGCCCCGCGCCCCGAGGGCCCCTGGGACGTATCCGAGGTGCGCGAGCCCGGCGAGGGCCGGGTGGACCTCGGTGGTCTGTTCGTACCCGGCGTCGAGGGCATGGAGCTGCGGGTGGAGGTCGCGGGGGACGCGATCGTCGCCGCGACCGTGGTGCTGCGGGACAGCGCCGTGCAGCTCCAGGGCTTCGCAGCGCCCAAGAAGGAAGGCATCTGGGGCGAGGTGCGCGACGAGATCGCCACCGGCATCACCCAGCAGGGCGGGGTCGTCGACGAGGTCGAGGGCCCGCTCGGCTGGGAGCTGCGCGCCCAGGTCCCGGTGCAGCTCCCGGACGGCAAGAACGGTGTGCAGGTGGTCCGCTTCGTCGGTGTGGACGGGCCCCGCTGGTTCCTGCGCGGTGTGATCTCCGGGCAGGGCGCGGTGCAGCCCGAGACCGGCAGCCTCCTGGAGGCGATCTTCCGGGACACGGTCGTGGTGCGCGGCGAGGGCCCGATGGCCCCGCGCGACCCGATCGTCCTCAAGCTGCCGGACGACGCGCAGATGGTGCCCGACGGGGTGCAGCAGGACGAGGCGCAGGGCTCGCGGTTCGCGGGCGGCGCCGACCGGCTCCAGCGCGGCCCGGAGATCTCCGAGGTCCGCTGAGCCGCCGTCGCGCGACGGCGGGAGACAAGGTCCGAAGGGGCCCGGGGCAGGGCCCCCGGGCCTCTTCGGCGTTTTCCGGGGGGGCCGCTTCGGGGATTTCCCGCGACCCGGTGAACACACCGGCCACACCGGCCGTACTCATGGGCGCGAGACCTTGTGACGCTCCGAGGGGGGAGAGGGCGCGTCGCGAGACACACCCCCTGTCCGACCTCAACGAGGTGAGTGATCAGATGTCGCGTGGCCTTCCGTTACTGCACCGCCGGAGAATCCTCGTCTCCGGCGCGATCGGCGGTATCACCTGTGCGGCCGTCGTGGTGGGAGCCGCCATGGCCGATCAGGACGACGGTGGCAGCGACGCCAAGGCGTCCACCAAGGCCGCCCAGACCATAAGCTGCCCCGCCGTCGCCGGTTCCCTCCCGGCGATCCCGGCGCAGGCCCAGGCCGAGGTGGACCGCAACCTCGCCCTGCTGGACACGCAGCTCGCGGAGGCCAACAAGCGGCTCGGCACAAGTCAGGGCGAGGGTGGCCCCAACTTCGTGCAGAACGCCATCCTCGGCCCTCTGGCGGACAAGCGGAAGTCCACCCTGGACCGCATCGCGATCTCCATCGGACGGCGCGCCGAGAAGCCGACGGGGCTGGACGCGCTCGCCGAGTGCACCCTCTCGGGCGGCGAGGCGGGAGCGGGCTCCGGCACCGGCGCGGGCGGCGGGGCGGACAGCGGCGCGACCCCG
>NZ_JAHLEM010000814.1 GCF_018883605.1 Streptomyces niphimycinicus
GCCGTAGACGAGGAGCCGATCCCGGCGCGGGCGGCGCGGGCCACGGTGGTCGCGGTGGCGGCCGGCGGGGGACCGGCGGCGGCCGCGGACATGGTTCGGGGGGCGATGGGCACCCCGACAAAAAGCGCTTTATCGACTATCCGCGTGGCGGAAGGTCGGGTTTCCGGCGCTGGGTTCCGTCCTGGAAGCTGATGACGGGAACCTTCCTCTTCTTCTTCGCGGTGCTGCTCGGCGCCGTCGGCATCGGGCTCTGGCTGGTGCAGGTGCCGACCGCCCAGGCCGCGTCCCAGACCCAGAAGAACGTCTACTACTGGGCGGACGGCAAGCAGATGGTGGTCTCCGGCGGTGGTGACCTCAACCGTCAGATCGTCCCCCTCAGCAAGATCCCCAAGTCCATGCAGAACGCGGTGATCTCCGCGGAGAACGCCAGCTTCTACCAGGACTCCGGCGTCGACCCGATGGGTATCGCGCGCGCGGTCGTCAACATGGCGCGGGGCGGCGCGACCCAGAGTGGGTCGACCATCACCCAGCAGTTCGTGAAGAACACCTACCTGGACCAGTCGCAGACGCTCACGCGCAAGGTCAAGGAGCTGTTCATCTCCATAAAGGTGGGCGCGACCAAGGACAAGGACTACATCCTCGGGAGCTACCTGAACACCGCCTACTACGGACGTGGTGCCTACGGCTGCCAGGCGGCGGCCCGCGCGTACTACGACCGGGACTGCTCGGCCCTGACGCCCAGCCAGAGCGCCTTCCTGGCCTCGACGCTGAACGGCCCCAACCTCTACGACCCGAACGGCGGCTACGGCGCCGCGGCCACCAAGGAGGCCAACACCAAGCGGGCCAAGCAGCGCTGGGAGTGGATCCTGCGGCGTGAGGTCGCCGTGCACAGGCTGAGCAAGACCGAGGCCCAGGAGTGGATCGGCAAGGGTTTCCCGATGCCGCAGGACCCGAAGGTGGCCACGAACAAGCAGGGCCAGATCGGCTACCTCACCGACCTCGCCGACAACTACATCATCGCCAACACCGGAATCAGCAAGTCGAAGCTGGACAAGGGTGGCTATCAGATCCATACCACCTTCGACCGGAAAAAGATCAGTGAGCTGACCCGGGCGGTCGAGAAGGTCTCCAAGGAGAACATCAAGCCGAAACTGCGCGAGCCGGACAAGTACGTCCAGTTCGGCGGTGCGTCGGTGGAGCCCAAGACGGGCAAGATCCTGGCCATCTACGGCGGCAAGAACGCGCTGGAGCACTATCGCAACAACGCCGACTACACCGGTGTCCAGGTGGGCTCGACCTTCAAGCCCTTCGTGATGGCCGCCGCGATGACCAATGGCGTCCGTGATCCGAAGGGCCCCCGGGAGCAACCCGATTCCGAGCGCACCCTGGTCTCGCCGAGCAGTGTCTACAACGGCGACAACAAGGTGACCCTGAAGGACTACGACGGATCCGTCTGGCACGACAAGGACGGCAAGGAGTGGCACCAGCGGAACGACGGTGACGAGGACAAGGGCCCGGTCAGCCTGCGCACCGCGATGCAGTACTCGGTGAACACCCCGTTCATCCAGTTGGGCATGGACGTCGGCACCGACAAGGTGCGGGACTCGGCCCTGGCCGCGGGGCTCACCAAGGAGCAACTGGCCTCGATCACCCCGACGTTCTCGCTCGGCACCTCCGCACCCAGCGCCATCCGGCTCGCCGGGGCGTACGCCACCTTCGCGGCCAGCGGCGAGCAGGCCGACCCGTACTCGGTGGAGCGGGTCGAGGACAAGAACGGCCCCGTCTACGACCACAAGCAGGACGCCCAGCTCAAGCGGGCGTTCGACTCGAACGTGGCGAACAACGTCACCGACGTCCTGGAGAACGTGGTCCAGCACGGCACCGGCACCTCGGCGAAGATCGGCCGGCCGGCGGCGGGCAAGACCGGAACCACCGACGAGAACAAGTCGGCCTGGTTCTCCGGCTACACCCCGCAGCTTTCCACCGCGATCGGCATGTGGCGGGTGAACGACCAGGCCAAGAGCCAGAAGTTCCTGTCCATGCGCGGTGTGGGCGGTCAGAAGACGATCCACGGCGCGTCCTTCCCGGCGGAGATCTGGGCCGACTACATGCGCGGTGCCCTGGAGGGCAAGCCGGTCAAGGACTTCCCCGCGGCCACCCCGATCGGCCAGAAGGTCTTCGGCGAGGACGCGAGCCCGAGCCCGCCCCCGACGACGGACAAGCCTTCCGAGTCCCCGTCGGAGTCTCCTTCGGAATCTCCGTCGGAGTCGCCCTCGGAGTCGCCGTCCGACAGTCCGAGCCCGACGGACACCTGTGACCCGCTCGACTTCAACTGCAAAGACAACGGCGGCAACCAGAACGGCGGCAACCAGAACGGCGGCCAGAACGGTGGTCCGGGCGGTCCGACCACATCGCCGACCTCGGATCCGCCGGGCGGACCCGGAGGCATATTCGGCGGCCCGACCGGGGCCCGACGGAAGGACTAGCCCCGAGCCCCGTACGACCCGTGCACCACTCGCCGGCCGCGCCGGAGCGAACCCCGCTCCGGCGCGGCCGGCGCCGTTCCGGGCCCTGG
>NZ_JAHLEM010000815.1 GCF_018883605.1 Streptomyces niphimycinicus
GGCGGCCAGAACGGTGGTCCGGGCGGTCCGACCACATCGCCGACCTCGGATCCGCCGGGCGGACCCGGAGGCATATTCGGCGGCCCGACCGGGGCCCGACGGAAGGACTAGCCCCGAGCCCCGTACGACCCGTGCACCACTCGCCGGCCGCGCCGGAGCGAACCCCGCTCCGGCGCGGCCGGCGCCGTTCCGGGCCCTGGACGGCCCTCTGCGCCCCTCGCACCCCGCTTCCCGCCCGGGGGACCCGCCGAGCCGTCCGCGGCGCGCTCAGCGGCCGCTGGGGCGGTCCTGACTCCTGCCGCCAGGCTCGTACGGCAGGATGGGGGCCATGAGCGTGCGCGAGGACCCACAGGCCGAGCCCGTCAGGCCGACCGCCGAGGACCCGCTGGCCGCGGCCGGCAGCGAGCTGATCGGCGGCCCGGCCGGGCGCCGGGCCCTGCTCGGCACGAGCTGGTGGACCCCGGTGCGGATCGTGGCGATCGCCGCCATCGGCATGTTCGCCCTGGGGATGGTGCAGAAGATGCCGTGCTACGACGGTGGCTGGTTCTACGGCGCCACCGCCCAGTACACCCACGCCTGCTACTCCGACATACCGCACCTCTACAACGGCCGCGGCTTCGCCAACGACCTCGTACCGTACTTCGACCGCATACCGGACAGCGTCTCGGGCGGGATGCAGTACCTGGAGTACCCGGTCCTCACCGGCCTCTTCATGGAGGTCGCCTCCTGGCTGACCCCGCACGGAGGCTCCATCCAGGACCGTGAGCAGATCTACTGGCTGGTCAACGCGGGCATGCTCATGGTCTGCACCGCGGTCATCGCGGTCTGTGTGGCCCGTACGCACCGCCGCCGCCCCTGGGACGCGCTGCTGGTCGCCCTGGCCCCCGCCTTCGCGCTCACGGCCACCATCAACTGGGACCTGTTCGCCGTCGCCCTTACGGCCGCCGCCCTGCTGATGTGGTCCCGCAGCCGCCCGCTGGCCGCCGGTGTGCTGCTGGGGCTCGCGACGGCCGCGAAGCTCTACCCCGGGCTGCTGCTCGGCGCGGTGCTGGTGCTCTGCCTGCGGGCGGGGCGGCTGCGGGCCTTCTGGACGGCGACGGGCGGAGCCGTGGCCGCCTGGCTCGTGGTGAACCTCCCCGTGATGATCACTACGCAGGGCGGTGGCCTGCACATCCGCGAGGGCTGGAAGACGTTCTACACCTTCAGCCAGGAGCGCCCCGTCGACTTCGGCTCCCTGTGGCTGATCATCTCGCAGCGCACCGGGAACCCCCTGGAGGACGTCAACACCTACGGGACCCTGCTGATGATCCTGGCCTGCGTCGGGGTGGCGGCGCTCGCCCTGTGCGCCCCGCGCCGTCCGCGCCTGGCCCAGCTCTCCTTCCTGATCGTCGCGGCGTTCGTGCTCACCAACAAGGTCTACTCACCGCAGTACGTGCTGTGGCTGATCCCGCTGGCCGCACTGGCCCGGCCACGCTGGCGGGACTTCCTGGTCTGGCAGGCGTGCGAGGTCATGTACTTCCTGGGGATCTGGATGTACCTCGCGTACACGGGCAGCGGCGACCAGCACCGGGGGCTGCCCGCCGAGGGCTATCAGTTGGCGATCGCCGTGCATCTGCTGGGGACGCTCTATCTGTGCGCCCTGATCATCCGGGACGCGCTGGTGCCGGAGCGGGACCCGGTGCGCAAGGACGGGGCGGACGACCCCGGAGGAGGCGTGCTGGACCGCGCCCCGGACGTGTTCGTGCTGGGACGGGCGCGGAGCGCTTCCCGGTACGAGGGCCCGGCGCTGGTGGACTGGGGTGTCCACCGGGAGTGAGTCCCGGACGGGGACCTCTCCCGGCGGCGCGGCCTCAGCGGCCTCAGCGGTCGAAAAGCCGGTCGAACTGGGTCGTGGTGTGCCGCAGATGCGCCACCAGCTCATCCCCCACCTGGGGTGCCTGGACATCGCCGGGCACGAACAGGATGGACACCTGCATATGCGGCGGCTCGGCGAACCACCGCTGCTTGCCCGCCCATACGAACGGCGAGAGGTTGCGGTTGACGGTCGCCAGGCCGGCGCGGGCTACCCCCTTGGCGCGGGGCATCACCCCGTGCAGCGCCTTGGGCGCCTCCAGACCGACGCCGTGCGAGGTGCCGCCCGCGACGACGACCAGATGGCCGTCGGAGGCGGACTTCTGCTGGCGGTAGCCGAAGCGGTCGCCCTTCGCCACCCGGGTGACGTCGAGCACCGAGCCCCGGTACTCCGTCGAATCGTGGTCGCCCAGCCACAGCCGGGTGCCGATGCGCGCCCGGAAGCGGGTCTGCGGGAACTGCTGCTGAAGCCGGGCCAGTTCCTCGGCCTTGAGGTGGCTGACGAACATGGTGTGCAGCGGGAGCCGTGCCGCCCGCAGCCGGTCCATCCAGGCGATGACCTCCTCGACCGCGTCCAGGCCGTCGGTGCGGTCGAGCGGGAGGTGGATGGCGAACCCCTCCAGCCGGACGTTCTCTATCGCGGCGTGCAGCTTGGGCAGGTCCTGCTCGGTGATGCCATGCCGCTTCATGCTGCTCATGACCTCGATGACCACACGCGCGTTCACCAGGCCGTAGACGCCGTCGACCGAGGAGACCGAGCGGATCACCCGGTCCGGCAGCGGCACCGGCTCCTCACCGCGCCGGAAGGGGGTGAGCACGAGCAGGTCACCGCTGAAGAAGTCCTTCATCCGGGCGGCCTCGTAGGTGGTCCCGACCGCGAGGACGTCGCTGCCCATGCGGGCCGCCTCCTCGGCCAGGCGCTCATGGCCGAAGCCATAGCCGTTGCCTTTGCAGACCGGGACTATCCCTGGGAACTGCTGGATCACCGTCTGCTGGTGCGCCCGCCAGCGCGCGGTGTCGACGTAGAGGGTGAGCGCCATTGACCGGTCCCGGAACCTTTCTCGTTGCCGCGGTGTATTGGAAGTATGGGAAACAGCGAATCGTGGTCAGCGTCGCGACATGTAGATGTCGAGTGCCTTGTGCAGGAGCTTGTTGAGCGGGAAGTCCCACTCGCCGAGGTACTCGGCAGCCTGCCCACCGGTGCCCACCTTGAACTGGATCAGACCGAAGAGATGATCTGTCTCGTCGAGGGAGTCGCTGATGCCGCGCAGGTCGTAGACGGTCGCGCCCAGCGCGTATGCGTCGCGGAGCATCCGCCACTGCATCGCGTTCGAGGGCCGGACCTCGCGCTTGTGGTTGGCCGAGGCGCCGTAGGAGTACCAGACATGGCCTCCGACGATCAGCATCGTGGCCGCAGCCACGACCTCGTTCTCGTGCATCGCGAAGTACAGCCGCATCCGGTTGGGGTCCTCGGTGTTGAGGGCCGTCCACATGCGCTGGAAGTAGCCGAGCGGGCGCGGCCGGAAGTGGTCGCGCTCCGCGGTGATCTCGTAGAGCCGCTGCCACTCGGGCAGATGCTCGTAGCCGCCCTGGACGACCTCGACACCGGCCTTCTCGGCCTTCTTGATGTTGCGGCGCCAGAGCTGGTTGAAGCTCTTGTGGACATCCTCCAGGGAGCGGTTCTCCAGCGGCACCTGGAAGACGTACCGCGGCTGGACGTCACCGAAGCCGGCCCCGCCGTCCTCGCCCTGCTGCCAGCCCATGCGGCGCAGCCGGTCGGCGACCTCGAAGGCGCGCGGCTCGATGAAGGTGGCCTCGACATCGCGCAGCCGCTTGACGTCGGGGTTCTGGATGCCCGACTTGATAGCGGTGGCGTCCCAGCGGCGGATGATGACCGGCGGTCCCATCTTCACGGAGAACGCGCCCTGCTGCTTCAGATGGGCGAGCATCGGCCGCAGCCAGTCCTCGAGGTTGGGCGCGTACCAGTTGATGACCGGGCCCTCGGGGAGATAGGCGAGATAGCGCTTGATCTTGGGAAGCTGCCGGTAGAGGACGAGGCCGGCGCCGACGAGCTGGCCCGTGGCGTCGAACCAGCCGAGGTTCTCCGAGCGCCACTCCGACTTGACGTCAGCCCATGCCGGGACCTGCATGTGGCTTGCCGCGGGCAGGCTCTGGATATACGCCAGATGCTGCTCTCGGCTGATCGTCCTCAGGGTCAGGCTCATGCGGGGCGCTCCTCGGCAGGTGTGTCCCCAGGGTCGGGGCTCCGGCTCTCGCGCCGAAGCCTACTGCGACCGGGACGCGCCCCGTTCGGGCCTGGGGGCAACCAGGCTCCGGGCGGGCTCAGCCCAGCACGCCGCCGAAGAGTCCGCCATGTGCCATGCCGAGGTAGAAGCCGACCCCCGCGGCACCGAGTCCGATGATCAGCACGAACCGCTCACCGGTGGTCGCGGAGATCAACTGGCCCCAGGCGCCGGTGATCATTCCGACCAGCCCGGTCCATGAGCTGACCAGGTGGAGCTGCGCGAAATGAGCCGTGACGAAGGCGATCGCCCCGATCACCAGCGTGGTCACGGCGAAAGCGTTCTCAACGGGATGCGACTTGCCATCGGTGTCCAGGAAGGAGAGCAAGCCGTGATGGGGTCGTGCTGCCTGTGCCATAGGGCACCTCCAGGTAGGCACATAGCGCAAAGCGGCGAACTGTAATGCCGCTCACACCCGATGTGTACAGATTGCGGGCTAAGACGCCCGGATTTCAAGCGGGAGGCCATAGCCAGGTACTGTGTACCGTCCGCGGTGGTGTCTGCACAGGCGCCGAAGCGGATACGCATCACGACCCTCCTGCCACGGAACGACCGTGGCCGCTGAGTCCAAAGGAGGTGGGTTCCACATGCGTCACTACGAGGTGATGGTCATCCTCGACCCCGATCTCGAGGAGCGCGCTGTCTCCCCGCTGATCGAGAACTTCCTTTCCGTCGTCCGTGAGGGCGAAGGCAAGGTCGAGAAGGTCGACACCTGGGGCCGTCGTCGTCTCTCGTACGAGATCAAGAAGAAGCCCGAGGGTATCTACTCGGTCATCGACCTACAGGCTGAGCCCGCGGTCGTCAAGGAGCTCGACCGTCAGCTCAACCTGAACGAGTCGGTCCTCCGGACCAAGGTCCTCCGTCCCGAGACCCACTGACGCGTAAGCGTTCAGCGGTCATCGGGGCCGTATCGCAACGAGTAGCAAGCAGCCCAGCAGTACCCGCCGAGAGGTTCCCCCAATGGCAGGCGAGACCGTCATCACGGTCGTCGGCAATCTCGTCGACGACCCCGAGCTGCGTTTCACCCCGTCCGGTGCGGCGGTCGCGAAGTTCCGCGTCGCGTCCACTCCCCGTACCTTCGACCGGCAGACCAACGAGTGGAAGGACGGCGAGAGCCTCTTCCTCACGTGCTCGGTGTGGCGGCAGGCCGCGGAGAACGTGGCCGAGTCCCTTCAGCGCGGCATGCGCGTCATCGTGCAGGGTCGTCTGAAGCAGCGGTCCTACGAGGACCGTGAGGGGATCAAGCGCACGGTCTATGAGCTGGATGTCGACGAGGTCGGCGCCAGTCTGCGCAACGCCACAGCCAAGGTCACCAAGACCACCGGTCGCGGTGGTCAGGGTGGTTACGGCGGTGGCGGCGGCCAGGGCGGCGGAGGCGGTTGGGGCGGCGGCCCCGGCAACTCCGGCGGCGGTCAGCAGGGCGGCGGCGCTCCGGCCGACGACCCGTGG